>RFGV01000353.1 GCA_003696605.1 Chloroflexota bacterium
CGGGTTGAAATCTTCAATATACTCGGCTCGAAGGTGCTTTCATTTCAAATAGACCCGATGAACGAACTCAACCGCTTCGATGTGAGCGACCTGAGAAAAGGGGTTTATATGGTCAGGATTTATGATGGACACAATAATGTCCTGATGACAAAAACCATATCCAAACGGTAACCGCTCCGGGCTTACCCCATATGTTTTCAGGGACAATTCCTTACATTTGTCCTTATGAAAACAAATGCTTTAATCATCTGCCTGCATCTGTTGATTGGCTATGCAGCTTTTGCCCAGCTTCCGTTGACATTGCAATACACAGTCACCCCGGATTGCAATAATCGCAACCAGGGCGTGATACATTTAAACATTTCCGGTGGCGTACCCCCTTACCAATACCAATGGCATACCGGTGATACCGTCAGGGACCTGACCGGATTGCCGGCAGGTATCTGGGCAGTAACCGTTACCGATGATTCGGGTGCTACAGTTAGCCAGGAAATCCTGGTGCCCGGGGGCACTGTTGAGGTCGATCTCGGCAATGACTCTGCCTTATGCCGGTCATTGCGACTTACTCCTGCTGTAACGCTTACCTTTTCCAAAGATTCGTTGCGAATCGTTTATGATGCCACAAAGGGCATGTCTCAACTGCAGGGCGTTAATAAGGTCTATATGCACGCAGGGGCGGAAATCGACCCCTTTGGTGGGTGGCAATATGTCACCGGCAACTGGGGGCAGGATGACGGTATTGGCTTAATGGATTCTATCGGTCCTGACCTATGGGAGATTGTTATACAACCCGCCACCTATTTTAACTATCCTTATTACCTTACCTTGAACGGCATTTTTATGGTGTTCAGGAATGCCGATGGCACATTGACGGGTAAAGATGACAATGGCAATGATATCTTTCTCTATACTGCCGGTCCAAAGCCAACGTCCACTTTCAGCGGTATTCAGGGTGAATGGGTGAATGACAGCACGCTGACTTATGCATGGCATGATGGTTCAACATCCCTGCAATATGAAGCCCTCTATACCGGAACCTATATGCTTACCGTAACCAATGCACTGGGATGTAGTGCATCGGATACCGTTCACATTACCACTGCAACGGTTTCAGGGCTTGATGTCACACGCATTACACCGAACAGTGCCCGGCTCTTGTGGCAGCCATCGCCTCTGGCAGACGGGTACCAGATACGTGGCAGGGCACTGGGTGCTGCCTGGCGTTATGTAAATATTGCCGGTGGCAGCTCAAATCAACTCAATGCCAGCGGATTACCACCAGGCGCAACCATCGAGTGGCAAATACGGAGTTATTGTGATGGCGGAAGCGATACTTCTGCATGGTCAGTAAAAGATACTTTCCAGCTCGGTTGCCAGGCTCCGGATTCCATCTGGGCAGACCCGGTTACGCCAACCGCTGCGCGCCTGAACTGGAAACGGGTTATCGGTGCGGTGGGCTATGAAATCCGTGGGAAAAAACTTGGCGGACCCTGGGTGAATGTACCGCAGGGTGGTGGGACAAACACCTCAAAAGAAATATTCTCACTGCAGCCAAACACGACTTATGTCTGGAAAGTACGGGCATGGTGTGATAACCAGGGGGTTTTTAAATCAAACTATTCTGTAACTGATACATTCACAACCCCATCATCCAGCCGTTTGGCATCCGGAATGTTCCTGATGGACCATCATGGAGGCAAATCAGCGCCAGAAATCCTTGTATATCCAAACCCTGTCAGGCAGCATTTA
>RFGV01000354.1 GCA_003696605.1 Chloroflexota bacterium
GGTCAGGTGAGGGCGGGGAGTATGAATCGGTAGAGGGCGAGCAGGTCGAGGCTGAATAGGGCGATGCCTAGCCCAAGGGGCAGGAGCCAGATAGCCCAGGACCAGCGTTGGCGTAACGGCCGTATCCACATGCCCAACCCTATGGTGATTCCTAATCCGATTGGAATTAGGGCGGGGAACAAATACCGTCCCTGATGTTGTACAAAGGTCAGGTTGTAACCTGCGTGTAAGCTGAGAGTGAGCAGGAATGTGCTGCCGAGGATGAGAGCGGATAAAAACGGCCGTTTGGCTTGTTTTCCTGGTTGATGCCAGCTATGCCACACGGCACCGAGCCAGCCCAATCCGGAAACGGCCGTAAATAGCCCCAATGGTACATATACCCATGATGGCATGGGGACAGTCATCCAGCCAAACTGCCCCCAAAAGCTGTGAAAAGTTGTTTGCCAGAAGCGGGTTATCGTTCCCCACAGTCCGTATTGAGCCACCCATTCTGCTGTGCGTGGCTGACCTGTGACCACGGCGTCGTGTGCTTGTTTGCCGAGGATGTCCCACCCGCCATAGACGACCAGATTGCGCCCCCACCACACGCTGCCCAACAGCAAGGCTGGCACAAAGACCCACATGGCAGCCTGAAGTAATTGCTGGCGTTGGTGACGGAGTGCCCACCAGAGAACAACGGCCGTTACCGGTGCCATCACATACACTGTGCCCTTGGTCAAGAAGCCCAGCCCTAACAAACCACCTAACCATACCAACCGTTTGTTGTCAGGTGCTTCTGGGCTGGTTTCCACTTGCCTGCTCCAGTCAATTAGAACGTATAGAATGGCGGCAATGAGTAGTTCGGCCAAACTGTCGTTGTTGACTGAAGCCATGATGGCTACATGTTGCGGCAGAAAGGCGACAAAAACGGCCGTTGTCAGTGCTATCCACTTCTCATCAGGAAATAGTTGCCGGGCAATCCCATATGCCAGAACAATGACGCCCGCCCCCAGTACCACGGAAACCAGACGCATGGCTGGCAACGAGCCTCTTGTCAGGCGGTACACTGGCCATTGCAACAAGTAATACAATGGAGGCTGCCAGTCTTCATAAGTCAGGCGGCTTATGTCATATTCTGGGGCAAAGTGAGACTCAAAAACAACCTGGACGATATACGCCTGATCGTAGTCACCTGGTTCGATAACCGGTAAACGGCCGTTGGCCAGCTGGCGCACATAGTTGTAATGAGCTGGTTCGTCGGGCGCTTCCCATGCTGGTGTGAGCGTGGCATACAAGCCACCCGTTACCAGATAGGCAATAATAATAAGCCAGAGGGAAAAAGATTGTTTCATGGTTATTCGGCCTGTTCTCCTTCAAGGTGGTGCTGTGCTGATCTGGTTGATGATGGTTTGAACTTTATCCTGTGTGAGCATTTGGGGCAAAACGGCCGTTTGGTGTTCACACTACTTTTCTGATACGTTATACTATATACGATTAAATACGACTTACCGCCCAAAGCTGCATTCTGCTTTCACACCAGTTTTATCAATATACCAGCAAAGTGCCCTCAACTGGTTGTTTCATTTAGACACTGGGAGAAAGTTCCGTGAACGAGTCAAACAAACCTATAGACCTTTCGTTACTTCAACCCGTTTTACAAAAATATGAAGGACAACAACGGGATGCACTGTTGCCGTTGTTACACGAGGCACAGGCTATCTACGGTTGGCTCCCCCGCGAGGTTCAGGAAGCAATCGGCCGTACCTTGCATGTTCCGCTGGCCGAAATTCATGGCGTTATTGAGTTCTACACCATGTTTTATAATCAGCCTACTGCCCGACGAGTTATTCGCGTCTGTGAAGATCCAGCCTGTCAGTTGCGGGGAGCACAAACAGTGATGCGTGCGCTGGAAAGAGAGTTGGGATTGACTCATGGGCAAACGAGTGCCGATGGCGCGGTTACGTATGAACATGTGCCTTGTTTGGGTATGTGCGAGCATGCCCCCTGTGCGCTCAATGGGGATAAACCGGCTGGTAATCTCACGCCAGAACTGATTTCTGCATTTCTGGCAGGAACTCATCCGGAGCCATCTGCGCGTGTTTATGGGGGGCCTTTTTATATGCTGGGACGCGTGGGCAAAGTAAACCCGGTGTCTCTGGCTGATTATGAGGCGCATGGTGGCTATCGGGCGCTGAAAAAGGCCGTTGCGCAAACACCGGAAGAGGTGATAACGGCCGTTGAACAAAGCAGAATTGTGGGACGGGGTGGAGCCATGTTCCCAACAGGCCGCAAATGGCGATTTACTCGGGCAGCAGCTGGTGCTGTCAAGCATATTGTGGTGAATGCCGACGAAAGTGAGCCGGGCACGTTTAAGGATCGGGTGTTGTTGGAAGAAGACCCGTTTGCTGTGGTAGAGGCAGCAACGTTGGCCGGATATGCAGTGGGGGCAGAACGGGGATGGATTTTTGTGCGGGGTGAGTATCCACGTGCATTTGCCCGTTTGCAAACGGCCGTTCAGCAGGCACGGGCAGCCGGTTATCTGGGGCGAAATGTGCTGGGTAAAGCCGGATTTCATTTTGATATTAAAGTGCGCCTGGGGGCAGGGGCTTATATCTGTGGCGAAGAGACGGCCTTGTTTGAGGCCATCGAGGGTAAAAGAGGCTTTCCCCGTATTAAACCACCGTTTCCAACCACGCATGGTCTTTTCCAGCAACCCACTGCTATTAACAATGTGGAAACATTGGTGGCGGCGCTGGTTGCGTTTGATATGGGTGTGACTGCGTGGCGACAACACGGTACAGAACAGTCGCCGGGAACAAAATTGTTTTGCCTCAGTGGTCATGTGACCCGGCCTGGTGTATATGAAGTGCCGTTTGGCCTGACTGTGCGGGAGTTGATTGAGATGGCAGGTGGGGTGAAAGACGGCCGTTCCTTGCAAGCTATTCTTATGGGAGGAGCGGCTGGTGTATTCATCACCCCCGACAGCCTGGATATGCCCCTGACCTATGAGGATGCCCGCGCGACAGGTGTCCCTCTTGGCTCTGGTGTCATCATGCTCTTTGATGAAACGGCCGATCTTCGCCACACCCTTTATCAACTCGCCCACTTCTTTGCCCACGAAAGCTGCGGCAAATGCTTCCCTTGCCAGCTAGGCACACAACGGCAAATGGAAATACTCCATCGCATTACCCACAATGGCGGTGTTCGTGCTGGCGATCGGCAAGCATTATTAGATATTGGCCTTACCATGACCGAAACCTCTCTATGTGGTCTGGGGCAAACAGCCGCCTCTGCCATTCTGAGCGCCCTCAAACAATGGCCTGAGCTTGTACCTGAGGACATCGCCTGATGAACAAACACGATCACACATCCAAGCTTTCCATCGCACAAATTGCTGGCGTGCAGCCAGTGCAATACATTAGCCTGAATGGCAATGCCGCCCAACGGATAGATGGGGCAGTCATTGAAGAAGCCCAGGTCTGCATCTCTGTAAATGGCGTAGAACTGGCTACCTTCATGTGTTCGCCGCGCGACCTGGAGCAAATGGCTGTTGGCTTTCTGGCAAATGAGGGCATTATTAGCAACCTGAATGATGTACGGCAAATTCACGTTTCTCGTAATCAAACTTGTGTGGATGTTTGGCTACGTAACACGCAATTTGAAAAGCCACGCAAATTCATCATTACGGCCGGTTGTGGTGGTGGTGTTACATTTGATGATTTGTCGCAAAAATATCCGCCCCTAACGGCCGATTTGCATGTCACCCCGGCCGAATTGGCAACATTAATGCGGCAGGTACACCTGGGCGCAGCGTTATATCAAACAGCACGAGGAGTACATACGGCCGTTCTCGCCGACAAAACCAACATCCTGATACAAATGGAAGATATCGGCCGTCACAACTGCGTGGACAAACTTTACGGCGCAGCCCTCATGCAAGAAATTCCCACCCGCGGCAAAATCCTGCTCACAAGCGGCCGCATATCCAGCGAAATGCTCAACAAAGCCCGCCGCATGGAAATCCCCATCATCTGTTCCCGCACCTCACCCACTAGCCTCTCCGTTGCCCTTGCCCAAACCTGGAACATCACCATCGTTGCCTACCTGCGCCAAGACCGAATGCGCCTATACACCCACCCAGAACGCATCCTGACAAACACACCCCAAAATTCACAACACAACATACAAGCCACAAATGAACACTATTCAGCTAGCAATCAATATTAGCAAGATGGTCACAAATACCGGAGATAAAAATGAGCGAACCAGTTACCCTTACCATTGATGGCAAAGAAGTAACAGTCCCCCTGGGCACAACCATTTACCAGGCCGCCCAACAAGCCGGCATCGACATCCCCATCATTTGCTACCATCCCCACCTTACCGCCAACGGCCTGTGTCGTATCTGCTCCGTAGAAGTCAAAGGATGGCGTGTACAAGCCGCCGCCTGCGTCACACCTTGCGCTGATGGCATGGAAGTCCATACCCGTAGTGAAGACGTAATTTGTGGCCGGCGCACCATTCTGGAGTTACTGGCATCTACTGTAAACCTGGAAGAAGCCCCTGAAATTCTGGCACTCCTCAAAGAATACAAGGCTGACCCAGAACGATTCGCCGAAGGCGAGCAGCGCACCGCCCCCCTATACGATGACAACCCCTTTTACATTCGGGATTACAATCAATGTATTAACTGTTGGCGCTGTGTGCAAGTGTGTGCAGAAGACGCCCAATACACCTTTGCCCTTACATTCAATGGACGTGGATTTCACACACAAATCGGTACATTCATGGGATTACCCATGCCAGATACCACCTGTGTTTTCTGCGGGCAGTGTGTGGGCGTATGTCCAACCGGCGCACTCAAACCCAAACGACAGGCACTTTTGGAACAAGGCCTGGATCCAGACGAAATCTTTCGGCAAACGCGCCGTAAGCGGAAACAACGACAAAATGCGTAGCATAACACAACGCACACCTCTTTGTGGCCTGTTTATACGTAAACGGTTTATCAGACAGGGAGAAGAAAAATGATAACCCCCGACAAAATAGTACGAACCACATGCCCTTATTGTGGCGTAGGCTGCCAGATGAACCTGAAAATAAAGGACAATTACATTTATGCCGTTGATGCTCCCTTTGACGCCGCACCCAACTATGGCATGTTATGCGTCAAAGGTCGGTTTGGCACAGATTATGTCCGTCATCCCGCACGAGTCAAAAAGCCACTTATTCGGGCAAATCGCCAGGAGGGGCGAACTGCCCCCCCTGTTTGGCGCGAAGTAAGCTGGGATGAAGCATTGGACTTTGTGGCCGATGAATTGGTGCGCATTGTTCAAACATATGGTGGTGATGCGATTGCCACCTATGCCAGCGCGAAGGCAACCAATGAAGACAATTACGTGTTCCAAAAGATGGTACGGGCTTTGTTAGGTACAAACAATGTCGATCATTGTGCCCGCCTTTGTCACGCCGGTTCTGTAACTGGTTTGCAATTGTCAATTGGTTCCAGTGCCATGTCTAACTCAATAGCTGAGATGGAAGACCTGGATGTTTTTATTGTGACAGGTTCGAACACAACAGAAACTCATCCGGTAATCTCCAATTTTCTCAAGCGGGCAGTACGTAAGAGGGGGGCAAAGTTAATTGTCGTTGATCCGCGACAGATTGGCATGACTAACTTTGCTACCCTCTGGTTGCGGCAAAAGCCCGGTACAGATGTGGCTGTTTTTCAGGCAATGGCACATGTGATTGTTAAGGAGAAACTCTACAATCCAGATTTTATTGCCCGGCGGACGGAGGGGTTTCAGGAGTATATTGAGTCGTTGGAGGAATATACGCCGGAGTGGGCAGAGAAGGTAAGTGGTGTGCCAGCGGAAAAGATTCGAGAGGCGGCGCGTTTGTATGCCAGTGCAGAAAAAGGAGCAATTTTTTGGGGGATGGGGATCAGTCAGAGTACACATGGTACAGATAATACGCTTTCGCTGGTGAATTTGGCGTTGTTGTGTGGGCATGTAGGGCGTCGGGGTACGGGATTAAATCCGTTGCGAGGCCAGAATAATGTGCAGGGATGTTCGGATAGTGGGGGGTTGCCGAATGTGTACACGGCGTATCAACGGGTGGATGATCCGGATGTGCGGATGCGGTTTGAGGCGGTGTGGGGGGTATCGCTCAATCCAAATCCTGGCCTGACAGCGACGGATATGGTGGATGCAGCGGTTATGGGCAGGGTGAGGGGGATGTATATTATGGGTGAGAACCCGATGATGAGTGAGCCGAATCAGGCGCATGCCCGACACGCGCTTTCTCAACTGGAGTTTTTGGTTTGTCAGGATATTTTTATTAATGAGACGGGGGAGATGGCGGATGTCATTTTGCCGGCTACGAGTTTTGCGGAGAAGGATGGTACGTTTACGAATACGGATCGTCGGGTGCAGCGGTGTCGGCAGGCTGTACCGCCTGTGGGGGAATCGCGGCCTGATTGGGAGATTGTTTGTGATCTGGCACAACGTATTGAGAAGCGGCTTGGGGTGACGTTGTCGGCGGGCTTTTCGTACACGCATCCGCGGGAGATTTGGGAGGAGATGCGGCAGGTGACACCGGCTTTTTATGGGATTGATTATGATCGAATTGATCGAGAAGGGGGGGTGCATTGGCCGTGTCCGAGTTTTGATCATCCGGGAACGCCGTATTTGTTTGCTGATGGTTTTCCGCGAGGGCGAGGGAAGTTTTGGGCGGTTGAGTTTGGTACGGAGTCGGAGCAGCCGGATGAGGCGTATCCGTTTAATTTGAGTACGGGACGGGTGTTGTATCATTGGCACGGCCGTACTATGACTGGGCGTTCGTCGTTAGATGAGATTTATCCGGAAGCGACGTGTGAGATGCATCCGGCTGATGCGGAGAGGTTGGGTGTGCAAACGGGGGATTGGGTGCAGGTGTCGTCGCGGCGGGGGTCTATTCAGTTGCGGGTGTTGGTGACGGGGCGTTCGCCGCAGGGAACGGTGTTTATTCCGTTTCATTTTGCGGAGGCGGCGGCGAATGTGTTGACGGCCGTTCAGCTGGACCGTCGGGCGCGAATTCCGGATTATAAGGTAACGGCCGTTCGTGTGGAAAAATGTGACCCACCGGCAGGTTGGGAAGAACGGCCGTTGACCGACCAGGGCGCTATCAAAGACCCGGTCGAAATACACTAAGCCGAGTATAGAAACGAGACAATTTGTTGCCAGGAGCGCGGAGTAATAAAATTCTCCGCGTTCTTTGTCTATTTTTTATCAAAACCAATCAAGGAGCCACAAACATGACCATTCAATTAAGGCGGCTGGGGCGGCGACACGAAGCTGACCCTGAAAACAACGCGCCTCGCCTCAATCGTGAAAGCTTGCGCACATTTGGGCGTGTGTTGACCTATGTACGCCCATATTCACGCCTCATGGTATTGTCCTTTCTGGCACTCATCATCAGTTCAGCACTCGGCCTCATTTTGCCGCTCGTCATTCGTAATTTGGTGGACATTGTTTTTGTAGAAAAAAGTCTGACTACCCTTAATCGAATAACCGGCCTGTTGTTTGGTGTCTTCATCATTCAGGCTGTTTTCAGCTTTATCCATCGGCTTTCATTGGCTTATGTGGGTGAACGTGCTATTGCTGATATCCGCATTCAGGTTTACCGACACTTGTTACGACTTTCATTGCGCTTTTTTGCCGATCGGCGCACAGGTGAACTGGTTTCCCGATTGACTAATGATGTTTCGTTGTTGCAGTCTGCCATCACCGAGAATTTAATGGCTTTGTTGCGACAACTGATTACTCTGGTGGGAGCGGCCGTTTTACTTTTCGTGCTAGACTGGCGGCTAACACTGGTTATCCTGGCTGGTATCCCCATTATCACGCTAACGATGGTGTGGCTGGGGCGTAAAATTCGTGTCGCTGCCCGTCAGGTGCAAGATAAACTGGCCGAAGCAGCAAATGTACTGGAAGAAACTGTTTCAGGTATTCGTATCGTCAAATCTTTTGCCCGTGAAACTTACGAGATTCAACGATTTACCACGCAAGTCAATGAAACATTTGCTGCTGCCATGCGTCGGGCACGTATTTCTGCTTTCCTGGCTCCCCTGATTGGTCTCATGGCCTTCGGTTCCATAACTTTTACGCTTTGGTTTGGCAGTTATGAGGTGATTCAAGGGCGATTGACGGCTGGGGGACTGGTTGCGTATCTGGTATATACGCTTATGGTAGCCACGCCTATTGCCTCGTTGGCTGGTTTGTATGCCCAGTTTCAGTCGGCCTTGGGTGCAATGGAGCGATTGTTTGGTTTGTTGGATACCCCACCGGATGTTGTTAGCCCGCCTGATGCAGCAAAGTTACCACCGGTAGCGGGGAAGGTGGTGTTTGAGAATGTGGATTTTGATTATGTGCCGCAAGTGCCGGTGCTGAAGGATGTTTCGTTTACGGCCGAACCCGGACAAGTGATTGCACTGGTGGGGCCAAGTGGCGCGGGTAAGTCCACGCTGGTGAATTTGATTCCCCGTTTTTATGATGTGGGAAACGGCCGTATTACCATTGATGGTCATGATATTCGGCACATTGACCTGCATAGCCTGCGCGATCAGATCGGTATTGTCCCCCAGGAAACCATTCTCTTTTCCGACACTGTGTACGAAAATATTCGCTATGGCAAACTCGAAGCCACACCGGAAGAAATCGAAGCCGCTGCTCGTGCTGCCAATGCCCACGATTTTATTACCCAAGACTTGCCTGATGGTTACCAGACAATGGTGGGCGAGCGGGGTGTCAAGTTAAGCGGTGGCCAGCGCCAACGTATCGCTATTGCCCGGGCTATTCTCAAAGACCCGCGTATTCTCATCCTGGATGAGGCGACATCCTCACTTGACAGTGAGAGCGAAATTTTGGTACAGGAGGCGTTGGAACGACTCATGGCCGGGCGAACAACGTTTGTTATTGCCCATCGGCTCAGTACAGTGGTGAATGCAGACTGGGTACTGGTATTGGATAAAGGGCGGATTGTAGAACAGGGTACACATGCCCAATTGTTGGCGCGACCTGATGGCTTGTATTATCGGTTACATCAGATGCAGTTTGCGCGTACGGAAACGGCCGAAACCCCATGAACCCGATCATTGGCATCATTGGTGGTGCGGGTCCTTTTGCTGGCCTTGACCTGCAACACAAAATCCTGACGCAAACCCAGGCCACAACCGACCAGGAACACCTAACCATTATCAACTGGTCCGAACCAGCCGCTATTATGGACAGAACGGCATACTTGCTGGGGGAAACTGCCACCAATCCGGGGTACGCCATTGCCGCTCAGGCACTGCAACTGGAGAGAATGGGCGCAACTGTGGCCGCTATTCCCTGCAATACTGCCCACGCCCCACCCATTTTTGATGTGATTTTGGCTGAATTGGAGGCTGCTGGCAGTCAGTTGCAATTTTTACACATGATTTGGGAGACCGTATATTTTGTAAAGGAACGATGGCCGAACTTGCGACAAGTTGGATTGCTGGCAACTACAGGCACAGTTCGTAGTTGTGTCTATCAGGCTGTGTTTGATAAGGTGGGGATGCAGGTGATAGTGCCGCCGGACAATATGCAAGAGGTGGTACATACGGCCGTTTATCACCCCCACTATGGTATTAAGGCGACTGGCAAGCCTGCACCGCAGGCTATCGATCACTTGCACAAGGGCGCTACACAATTGCGCCAGCTGGGGGCAGAAGCCATCATCTTGGGATGTACAGAAATGCCATTGGCGATAACGGACTCACATTTGGTTGAGTTGCCGGTAATTGACCCAACTCTGGTGTTGGCACGAGCACTGATCAAGGCGGTTGCTCCCCACAAGCTACGCCCCTTGCCATAGGCAAAAAAAACCCCGAAAGAGGGACAAAAGGCTGTGAGATGGTCAGCTTTCAGCGTGGCTATGTCAGTGAATCTCTTGGTGGCCTGTGACAGTTGTTGGCTTCGCTCCAAAACTTCCGCGAAAGCGCGCTGGCTCACTAGAGGAGATTCAGAACACGCTTACCTCACTGACCAGCCTTTTGTGTCGTTCGGGGTAATATGGCAAGGCTTTCTTCCCATCTGCTGCCTGCATTATAGTATGAGGGAGAAACGGCCGTCAATCCCTTTATCCTTAAAATTTTGGCTAGTACCAGAGTACCAGTACAATTGATGGAGATTAGCGATTAACCATCGTCGCGTTCAATAATTTCGGCCGTAACCCGCTCAATTTCTGCCAGAGATGCGCCACGTGCCCGCTCCAGCCGTTCAATCCGCTTTTGCAATTGTCTCATTGCATACTCAATAAAATCAGATTCAACCAAACCAAACGGCACGGGATCGTAGCAGGCAAATGCATCACCAACTACCCCCAAAGCTGGTATGGTCAATTCGTTCATTGTTTCTTCCACTATATGCCACAAGCTGTCATCGGTGGCGACCAGGCGAGAGATAAGGTAAATGCCATAAGCGATATGACGTGACTCATCTTGTTTCAGGAGGCGAATACCTTGTTGTTGGCCGGGCATCAGGTTGTTTTGTGTCAATACAGTGAAATAAGCATGATAGCCGGTTTCGGCCAGCATCCCTTCTACCACCATGTTGTAGGTGACGGCGGCACGTATTTGGGCAGCAGGGGAGGGGTCGTGGGTGAGTTGTTGTAAAGCCTGGGGAAGGGCTTCGTAGAAGATGATACGGTAGTTTTCGGTATGGTAGTGACTGAGATTGGTTGTTGTGCCTGTTACTTCGTGGATGAATCGTTGGAAGAAGTCGGTATGCTTGGCTTCTTCAAAAAGAAAAGTGGTCAGGTACATTTCTTCTTCCAGTCGTCCTTCTTGGGCAATGGTCATGATAAGAGGAAGCAGGTCGAGAGTGACGGCTTCTTCGCCGGCCTGGAACATGGCTGAAAGACGTAAAAGGATGTCTTGTTCGTCTGGAGAGAGGGTTTGCCAGTCTTTTTTGTCCTGACTGAAGTCAATGTCGGTTGGGTTCCAGATGCCGAGGCGTTTGGCTTTTTCGTATAGGCGCATAGGGGGTGTGTGGCGATGTAGGCCACGCCCCGTTGTTACGAAGGTTTGATGGTTCATGGTTGTTTTCCTCCATTTTGGGTGGCTGTCGAATGGGGAGAGTGTATCGAAAACGGCCGTTTTCCGGCAACTTTTGGTCAATTCACCTCGCTTTTTACCCCCGCCTTAATCTGTTTCTCGTTTACAATGTAAATGATGTCAGCATACTATTCATATCCTGTATCCTGGCCGGAAGACAGTGTTCCAGGCGCCACAAGGAGGTTATCCCATGAATATCAGTCAGACAGGCGGACACATTGACCATTTACTTCGTCAAACGCGTGTTCATCATGTTCAGTTGAGTTCTATGGCGGATGTCAAGGCCAACATGATGATTACGTTATCTTCATTGGTGATCACCTTTTCTGTGCGTTACCTTTCTGATCCTTATTTGCGTTGGCCGGTGATTATCATGTTGCTCTTTTGCTTTTTTACTATTCTCGCGGCTGCCTATGCTGTGATGCCCAAGCTGGATTATCGGTATCGGCCGAATTTGAAAAATCCGGACTGTAATGTTTTGTTTTTTGGCAGCTTTATGAATCTCACCTATCCGGAATTTGCCGGCATTTTGGAGGAGGTTATAAATGACCCTGCCCGAACATATGAAGCACAAGTACGAGAGGTCTATGAGTTGGGGGTATTTTTGGGGTATAAAAAATATCGGTATATTCGTTTGGCATATTTGCTTTTTTTGACGGGGTTGTTTGTAAGTGGGCTGGTATTGATAGTCGTGGAGTTTTTTAATTTTTCGCATGTGTTGGCAGGGTGAGTGGCAAAACGGCCGTTTCTCGTCAACCATTTCCCATTGGCACGGATGACAGGGCGGGTTACAATCCTGCCCAAATCTTTATCTGAAGGAGTATATACCTTGTTTTGGCGGACAATACCCAAGCGAGTTCATTCAAATAGCAAATGGTTAATTGCATTGATTTTGTTCGTACTGACAGCTTGCCAGTCAGAAGTGGAATTGCCGACACCGGCCAATGTGGCAACGGTACCACCAACAAATACAACCGAATCCATTGCCCAGGCAGAAACGAATGTTCCTCCCACCTGGACAGTTATTCCGACGGTGGCCACCTCAACGCCAGCCCCAACAATGCCACCGCCTCCAACCAGCACGCCTGTTCCCACCAGCACATTGCCCCCCACGGCTACCGACACGCCTATTCCTACCGATACGCCGGAACCAACAGCAACGGCCACAGCAACGGCCGTTCCTCCCACAGAAACCCCAGTGCCCTAA
>RFGV01000005.1 GCA_003696605.1 Chloroflexota bacterium
GTTGGCGAAAGAGGAAGGCCGCCGCGAGGGGTTCTGGGGGGGGGAGTGTGGCGTAGGCGTCCTGGTTGTAGTGTGTGGCAATGACGGAACGGCCGTTTGTCAGTTCTTCACGAATACGTCGTGCCCAGGTTTCGGCATATGGCTCGCCTGTGGGAAAAACAAAGCGTATTTCTACATCTGGCCTTTGCCCTTCTACTTCTTGTAAGTACCAGAGAGGTGTTGCCCAATGCCAGTCGGCCAAAATAATGGCGTCAGGTGGCGCTGTTTGCAATAATGGCTGCGTGTAGTCACGAATCGAGTGGTCTGTATGTTGCCAGGCAAAGCTAGGGAAATGTTGCCATCCTTGCCACAGAGCTGCCAGGAGTAAGCCGGTTTGCCAAAGCGGGGTCAGGTTTTGCTGGCGTATAAAAATGGTTAGTTGGCCAGCGGCGTAGCCCAGGCTAATGGCAAGGGGAATGTATGCTGGTAGCATGTATTCCACGGTTTGGGGGGCGCGGTAGGTAGCAGTGATAAAGGTGTGAATGGCGAATGCGCCACCAAGTAAAAAGGTGAGCCATCGGTCTTGACGCCACATAAGGAGGAAGCCGAGGCACATGGCCAGAATGAGCCAGGGAGAGAATTGGAAGGTGAGAACGTTTCCCATTACTTTGAAGCGTTCCCAAAGTATGGCCGGTTGCCGGAAGTAGAAGAAGTCACCGCGAAAGCCAAGGGCAAGAACATGGTTGAGAAAACCGGGCAGGGTGAGTAGTCCGGGAGTGGCTCCACGCGCACCAGCAGTGGCACGCCAGGGCAGGTAGAAAAGGGGTAAGAGGGCAGGAAGGGTGGCGAGAAACGGCCGTATCCAATGGCGTGGCTTGAGCCAGTAAGCTGGATTGCGCCACAAGACACATATGCCAAACCATACGCCCATGAATACAAGCGAGGCATGGTGGGCAATCCCCAGGCTTATGATAGTGATGAATACCAAAAGTGCGCGATCACTGTGTTGGGGTTGAGGTGTGGTTTGCCAGTGGATAAGAACATAGAGTGCAAGAATGGTAAACAAACCGGTCAGACTACGAATGTTGGCTGTGGTGGCCTGTGCCCAAAAGGTGGTGGCAGTGCCCAAAGTGAAAACGGCCGTTATGGCAGCTATGTGTTTTTGGGTCAACTGATAAACTAAATGATACAGGATAGCCAGCGTCAAGGTGCTGGTTAGCACAGAAAACAGATTGACCTTGAAAGCTGGTGTGGCCGGGATCGGAAGGCGAGTCATCAGGTGTGCCAAAATGGTGTAAAGAGGAAATCCTGGAGGGTGTGCCACACCTAAATTGGCAGCAATAAGCTGAAATTCACCATTGTCTGCCGGTAACAGGTCAGGCGCGAGAGTGAGTGTGTAGAGAATGAGAAAAAAAACGGCCGTTGCTCCCAAAACAAACCAATAAGGTAAGCTTTTACTGAAAGGCAAGGCGGAAAGAAACAAAAGAAGGGCAACAAAAACGGCCGTTACCACCGCCACCCTAAAATCCATTTCCGGAAACACCACATACACACCCAGCAGCCAAAGCCACCGACTAACACCTTGCCAACGTCCCCCCAACCACCATCCCAAACCCCCAAAACCAACAACACATCCCCCCGCCACATACCACAAAACACCCGAACCTGCCCACCAGGCCCAGATTTCCAACGCCACCCGACTCAAAAAAAGCGCCGCTACCATCCCCCCCAGATTAGCGGCCAACTCTCTCCAGCGCAAACACTCCATGCCATCGGATTATAACGTATTCAACCAATATCAACAGCCACCCCAAAACAAAAAAGACCGCCCATAAGGACGGCCTCACAAAAAAATAAATAAACAACAATAAGTCAAAACTCAACTTTTTACCGGATAAGAGCGACGAACAGGTTTTGCCTGAGAAGAAGTTTGTTCAAAAGACTCCTCCCACCCCGCATCCTGACTCAGGCGAGATGAAAGCATACAGGCTGCCACCGTAAGCACCGAAGCAACGACCGAAAGACCAAAAAACGAAATCAAAATAATGCCCCACATACCTTCACCTACCTTAAAAACCAAAAAACAACCATATTTATTTTAACAGGGTAAAAGAAGAATCAGAAAAAGTCATTAGTACAAACGGCCCAATTGCAATAAGGTATAATGCAGTAAGTTAATAAACTAAGTTACAGTTAACTCAATACAATGCTATACTGTATAAAATATTCATAATACAGGCAAAAAAACATTATTTAAGCAGAACTTAAATTTTTATGGACAAATCGGCAGATAAAGCACCAGACAAGAAGTACCCCACTATGCAAAACGAAGCCAACAAGCCAGCCCTACTAATTGCCAATCGTTATGCGGTGGTACACAAACTGTCTGGCGGGATGGCCATTGTATTCCTCTGCCGCGACCAAATAACCAACGATCTCGTCGCCCTCAAAACATTCAAGCCAGAATTCCTTTCTCATCGCCTTGCAAGAGACCTCTTCTTGCGCGAAGGAACAATGTGGGTGGAATTGGGATATCATCCACACATTGTACGCGCCCACCGCGTCGAACGAATAGGAGACGGGCGAGAAGTTTATCTGGTGTTAGAGTGGGTTGTCCAAATGCAAGGCAAAGATGGCCCCTCACTTCGTAGTTGGCTCAAAGGTGGCAAATCCCTGGATCTCAAAGACGCCTTAACATTCGCCTTGCACATTACCCGCGGGATGAAATACGCCACCACCAAAATACCCGGCCTGATACACCGGGATCTAAAGCCTGAAAATGTCCTCATCAGCCACGACAAAATTGCCAAAGTAACCGATTTCGGTCTGGCCAGCACATTATCCAGCATGGGCGCAGATTTACACCTGCCTCAAGAGAAAAGTAGCTTTCATCGCACCCAATTGACCCAAGGAGTTGTAGGCACCCCGTTATACATGGCCCCCGAACAATGGTTGCACAAACCATTAGACGCTCGTGCTGACATTTACGCAATGGGGTGTATTTTATATGAAATGATAACAGGCAAACTGGCTGCCTATGGTGAAAGTAAAGATGAATTACGCGAAATTCATTTGTCTGGTCGCATTCCTCCCCCTCCACCAACTCTTCCCAAAGAAGTAACCCGCTTTTTACGAAAATGCCTGATGGTGAATCGGGAACGCCGTTTTCGTTCGTGGCAAGAAGTAGAAGAAGCTCTTTTGACGGTGTATAGGCAAGTTTTCCAGGAAGAGGCACCACCCGAAAGAACCAACACCGAACAAACCCATGAAGAAAAACTGGCAGCCGGGCATTCCTATAACAGTATGGGCTTGTCTTATCTTGATATTGGTAAATTGGATGTAGCCGTCAATTACTTTGAGCAGGCTGTCTGGATTGGACGCCGAGAAAATTCGCTAAAACTGGAGTGTTCAGGTCTTGGAAACTTGGGTATGGCTTATACAGCACTGGGTTACCTGGATAGAGCCATCGAATTTTTTGAGGAACAATTGACACTGGCTCGAGAAATTGGTGAATTGGCAGAAGAGGCAAAGGCACAGGGTAATCTGGGAAAGATTTATCGCCGCATGGGTGATGCTCCCAAAGCATTGCATTTTCATGAGCGAGAATTGGCCTTGTCCCAGGAGTTGGGTGACAGGTATGCCGAGGCAGCTGCTTTAAGTAATCTTGGTGATACACATCGAATGCTGGGGGATATTGGCAAAGCGGAGGAATATTACAAGCAGTCGTTGGCAATTGCCAAGGATATTGGTGACCAGATGCGGGTGCGGGATATTTTGCGTAGTATGGGGCGGATTTATATGGATCAGGGGGAAATGCGTCATGCTGTGACATTGTTGAAGCAATCTTTGGGGATTGCCCACAAAATGGGGGATCGTGTTGGTGAGGGGGAGGTATTGAGTGATTTGGCTCGTCTTTATCTGGAGGAAGGTTATTGGGAGCGGGCGATTGAATTATTCCGGCGTGTCTTGACAATTTCTGAGGAAAGTAAGAATAAGCGTGGGATGATTGGCGCGATGGTGGCTTTGGGGGAGATATTGTCGGAGCGGGGAGATATTGAGGCAGCTCGTGATTATTTGGAAGCGGCTTTGGAACTGGCGAATGAGGTAAAAGATCGGTATAGGGAAATGGAGATTTATGTCAAATTGGGGGATGTGTATATTGCGCTTGAGAAATTTATGCATGCGGCTAATTTACATAAACGAGGGTATGAGTTGGCTGTTTCTTTGCAGGATCGGGCGATGATGCGGAAGGCTTTGTTGGGGCAGGGGTATGCGTATGAACGTTGGGGTGATTTAGGGCGGACGATTGAATTTTTTGAGGCTTGTCTGGCGTTGCTGAAGGAGGAGGAACGCTGGGATGAGGTGTTGAACATGCTGGATACGTTGGGAGGGTTGAATCGCAAAATTAAGTTGTTTAAGAATGCAGAGAAGGCTTATCAGGAGTATTTGAGGGTGGCACGCGAGGTGGGTGATGTTATGGCAGAGGGGGATGCGCTAAATAAGTTGGGGGAGGTAAAGTGTGATTTACGGCAGGAAAATGAGGCGATTGATTTGTATAAAGAGGCGCAAAAGTTGGCTCAGGAGCGGAAAGATCTGGTTGCTGAGGCGATTGCGTTGGGGAATATGGGGGTAGCGTATCAGTTGCTGGGTAAACGACGGCAGGCGGGCAGGTATGCGGATAAGGGGGTGAAGCTAGCCGAGAAGAGTCGCAATGAGGTGGGAATGGCTTGGGCTTATTATCGGGCTGGTTGGGTGTTGTTCCGGCAGGAGAAGTGGAAGAAGTCGTTGCCATATTTGATGCGGGCGCATAAGTTGTTTGTTCGTTTGGGGGAGGATGAGATGGCGACACGGGTGGCGGAGATGTTGGCAGAAGCAAAGGAGAATGAGGCGCGTTCTACTGGTTTTTTGTTTTGAAAATGGGGTGTATGTGGGGGAGGAGTTCTTCGGCGTTTTTCACAGGTTTGTTGGTGTCTAGAAGTAAATAGCAGCCGCTTTCGCGAGGATTGGCATGTTTGGCGCTGGCAAGCCGTAGCTGGCGTTGGTTGACGATTTTGTATCCGTTTGGGCAGTCTATATGTCCGCTGATCATGATTTGTTGGGGGTGGTAGTTTGTAGAAAGATTGTCGAGCATGGTTTTGAGTATTTGGTAGTATGCCTGGTGGCCGTATTGGATTTCGTTGCGGGTGAAGAGGGCTGTCCAGAGGAGGGGGAAGTTGGGGTGGTTTTCGAGGATGTGGTGACCGATGAGGAAATTGTCGTAGCGGGGGTCTTCAGGTGAGGTGATGGCGAGGTATTCGCGGACGAGGGTGTCGTAGGAACGGCCGTATCGCTGACCAAGTAGTTGGCGCATGGCTAATCGTTTGCCTGGTGAGAGGGTGGTAGCTGCCTCTAACCATATCTTTTTGTGGGATATTGTGAGCAAGCGGGTTAATCCATCGGCTTCGTCAGGGAGAGGGGCTGCGCCGGCATGACAGATGACAACGCCTGCTTTGGTGCGTACATAAAAAGGCAGGCTGTCGAAAAAGGCGAGGATGTGTGTTCGGTGTTCGCCCATTGCTGATTCAAAGCGAGGGGTGTAAAGTTGGTTGCCTCGTCGCAGAACAAAACTGTACAGGTGTGGTAATTCGTGATTGCCTAGCAGACAAATGAGCCGGTCACCTAATTCTGATTTCAGGCGAATCAGGTCGAGTGTAATATCCAGAGATTTGTCTGTTTCGGGTGTGCCGCTGTGGTGGATGAAGTCGCCAGTGATAATGAGGTAATCGGCATGGCCGCGGGCGTGCAGGCTAAAAAATCGGGCAAGATACCGTTGGTAGGCATCCCAATCGCCGTGCAGGTCTGTAACGACAACGGCCGTTCCTGCTTCAATATCCACCACTCTGGGCCACATCTGGTTAACAA
>RFGV01000355.1 GCA_003696605.1 Chloroflexota bacterium
AGATACCGCTGACCAGCCAGACCAGCAGAAACAGGCTGATGGTCAGGGCAATCCAGCGGTGGATTTTTCTGAAGGTTTTGTGTGCTTTGGCAGTCATTGAGTATACGCTCCTAACAATTTATCATTGAAGGGGATTATTTACGGTACCACTAAGGGAAATGGAACGGCAGTTTATGGGGAATGAGGGCCTAGAACTACCTCAAACTGATTATCAGCCGTTTCTGACGGGGCCACATACCAGACTTGACGTCCGGAGAAATGGCGTATCAGAGCATCCCTACTTTCTGGGCCAACATCTCGAGCATAGATAGTACCGCTTGAATCCAAAGTAGGTGGATTGAAAATAAAAGCCCGGGCATAATCATATTTGGATTTTTCCCGGATAAAAACCAGGGCGTGTCCAAATTGTTGCTTTTGAGCTAACTGGGCCATACTGTTGTTCATCCCGCGATAGTTATGATATTTGCTTAGACTGCGCCAAGGGACAAAATTAAACCAGGCAACCAGACTGGCGGCGACGACGAATAAACCAATTCGAGAAGCTACTGGTTTATTGGCGTGCATTTTTTGCCATCGAGATTGCAATTCTTCAATACCGCGTGTGGTTAAGATAATTAGCGGAATAAGAACTTGATACCAGTAGCGGGCTCCAAAGTCTGGGCCACCGCTAAACCAATAGAAGCTATAGCCAATAATAATTACAGCAACAATCCAGAAAAACAGCATGTCTGGACTTTTCCATTTTTTCCATATCAACAGGAGGTAGACAAAAACCAGCGAACCGAATCCCCATCCAAACAGCTCAACATTTACCATAAAAACATTCTGATTGGCGTTTATCAAAGCTTCGAGGGGGCTGTGACCGGGCCAAGCATCTAAATGAGGCCAACCAGTATTACCGATATCTAACCCAAAACCCAGACGGTTGATGCCTGCATACCAGCTGTCATCAAACCATTTCATTATAGGAAAATAAGTCCATGAACCAGTTAACGCCAAGTTATAAATAAGGCCCAAGCTACCAACTAGAGCGGTGGTGATACAAAACGCGATTAAGCCGCGGATATGTTTGATATCTGTCAGCAACCACAAACCGATAGCGATACCTATCAATACCCCTTCATACGGGCGTGTTAGCGATAGGGTGCCTATACAGAGGCCGGCTAAAAACCCCCATCCAGTTTTTTGGGGATGCTTATACTTGGTTATAGCTAACAGACATCCGAGAGTGTAAACTACGCTCAGTGGATGAGCCATAAAACTGGCTGACATAAAAATAAACCAGGGTGAAACAGCCAGCAGAAAAATGGTAAAATTTGCTACCCGTCGATTATATAAGTGATGTGCAAGAGAATGTACCAAAAGCACAGTCACTCCACCCAGAAACGGGTTAATTAGCCACGGAATCCCCAGTCTGATACCTCCCGCCAGAAGAGCAGGCCAACCAGGGGGAAAGATACCGTACCATTTTTCCCCGTCAAACACCATTTGACGAACCCAGAATGCATCTATATCCGGAGGAGATGGTAAATAGAGATATCCATAAGCAAAATATTTTGCCTGAAATAAATACATTACAGAATCTGGAATATGAGGTACCCGCTCCAAAACCAGCCAACTTAGTGTAGCAGAAACAAGAATTACCCATCCTGCCACTAACCAGGGAAACAGCCCATAACGCGTTTTGGGGTATGCCGGTTCAGCAGGGAGGCTAATATCTAGCCAGGAGTTATAACGGTTTACAAATTCTTTGGGAAAGTAGATTACAACCAATAACAGGTTTAGGCCGTTCAAAGCCCATATCCCGGCTGAGAAAATAACTTCATCAACATCAAACCGAACTGGTGCAAGGGGGATAGTGACTGCCCCAAAAAGCATTAGTATCAGAAAAATGCCCAGTCTTGTTGGATTTAATACGGTAAATATCCGAGTATACAAGGTAACAAGAATTTTCCTCCCTGTCCAAAGTACAATAGCGGTTTGAAGTACAATACCCACTAGTGGCAATCCGGCTTCCGTGGAAAGCATTGTTTTTAGAGGAATATAATGCTGGGGAACGCCATAGGGCGGGGCGTCGATTAAATTTAAGGCACAGGCATAACCTACCAGAGCCGTGGCCAATAATCCTGCACTTCGCTGCCATTGAGTTTTCAGACTTGTGCCGAACAAGACGAGAGAGATACCTGTTACCAGGAGAATCCAGGAGCGCGGCGATAACCAACCATCCGGTTGTCGAAAGTCAGATGCCACTAGTACAATACTTGAAATCAATACCCCTGAGATAACTAATGTGCTACGAAACAACGTTAGTAACAACTTAAATCTATTCATTGAGGCCTTTCTGGTTCTTTAGTCTTGCTGTCAGTTCTGTTTCTGTATTTACCAGCGAATAGCTATCCAACTATGACAGATTACCATTCATCGAACAGGGTGCGGTCAGAATGTTCACAAAGATTGAGACGCAGTATACGCAATGTGGATAGCCCGCAGGCCATCCTGACCGGTAGCAATGGGCGTTTGCTCTCCGGCGACCGCGGCGGCAAAGGCCTGAAACTCCTGGATAAAGCTCTGCACCACCACC
>RFGV01000356.1 GCA_003696605.1 Chloroflexota bacterium
GAAGTAAATGAAACTTTTCAAAAACGAGGAATCGTGCATCATGGTTGTTGTAAACAACTCAACCAAAAGGAGTTCAACCATGAGCACGATCCCTACAAGTTTAACTGAAAAACAGTTTAATCAACATGTACGACCATATATCTCGACAGCAAAGCGCGGATATGAGTGTCAAATTCCATTGTACAAGGTGTTCAATTACATCCTGTACCGATTGCATACTGGATGTCAGTGGCATCAGCTACCGATTGACCCAGACAAAGAACATCCAGAAAAAAAGAAATCAGCCATGACGCTGTTTACTACCATTTTCGCAAGTGGAGTCGGGACGGCAGTCTGGAAAAGGTGTGGCAAGGTAGCATTATGACCATCGCAGCGCAATTGAATTTATCTGAACTCAATCTGGACGGCACACATGCAATTGCCAAGAAAGGGGGCGAATCGGTCGCCTATCAAGGACGCAAGAAAGCAAAGACGACCAACATCTTGCCCATCACTGATGGAGAGGGCTTTATCATTGCCTCAACGGGTTTGATTGCTGGCAATCACAATGATGCCTTCAATCTGAAAGCCCATTTGCAGACTGCTTTCAAATCGATGAAGCAGTTGGGTTTGCTCATTGAAGGCGCATTTTTCAATGCAGACAAAGCGTTTGACACCAAAGCAGCTCGTTAAAACCTGCTTCAATCATGGTTTGATTCCGAACATGGCAGAAAACAAGCGGAATCGTAAAGGAAGCAAACGAGGTCGCAAGCGGTTGTTCAATGCTGAAGTGTACAAGCGGCGATTCACCAGTGAGCGGTCATTTGCCTGGGTGGACAAGTTCCGCGCTTTGTTGTTAAGGTTCGAGCGACGTGATGCCTACTATCTTGGTGGACATCACATTGTCTTTGCGATGATTAACCTGCGTCATGTTATTGACGCTCAATAAGTTTCATTTAGTTCTAAATAAGGGGAAGTAGTGGTTTAAGCGCGAAGGTTAATTCAGAAGGCGATTCAGTGCCAGCCCAATGGCAATAGCCAGTGCAAGACTGGTTAAAAGCTCAAATAAATAAACCTCATTATTACGAGAACGGCCGATTTGCGAGAAATCAAGCACAAAGCGAGGCACAACTACCAACGGCGCCAACAAAATTTGCCCTGTTGCCACCAAAGTAGTAATCAACAACCGCTCCAAAATGCCCGCATACTTGTGATTATCATCAAATTCCGGAGCAGTTCCCTTAAGCAAACCATATGCCAAAAACTTAATCAACACCCATGCCGGCATCGTTACAAACGCATACCCCAGCAAATACACCCACAATCGCTCACTGTGCAATACAGTTGCCAAATCCGATACGATAGAGGAAAACGATAAATATCCCCCAAAATCCAGGGCTATCACAATCACTACCAGATGGGCCAACTGGTCACCGAAAAACCGAACCATTGGTGGTAATCCAAAATCAAATTTTAGTTGCGAAACATCAATCAACAGATGCATCGCCCCAATAAAAACCACCCCCTGCCACCAGAATGGATCGAAAACAGCGGCCAAAGCCCACGTTACAGCAAAAACAATACCACTATGAACCAGCACACCCTTTATTTCCCGGCTTTTCCACGCTGCCAAATTATCCCACTGCAAAATATAGTCCCCGACCAGGTGTGCCAGAAACATTGCGATAATCATCAAAAGTCCTTCCTCGATAATCAAATCAATCGTTATTTGTGCGATGAAACTCCCCTCGCTCTTATAGCATAAGCCATTTTTCCTGCCAAAACTGTGTCATAGATAACACCTGCCTATAACCTGCCAGAAGCTCATACCAAATTGTGTTCATTGTCATAAAAATTGAGTGATCAATATCACTAAGCAATAAGCCTGTATTCCCTTTACAATGCACTCCAGGTTGTCGGCAACCATTCTTGCAGGCTGTTTTTAGTTGTCTAATGAAGGAGGGTAAGAAGATGGATAACAAAGACAAGTACAAGACACCGCAAGGCACAATAGCTATTTTGGTTATCTACATCCTGCTTATCATTGCCTTGTGGGGGAGTGCTTATCTGACGATGATTTCCCGGGGGGTGACGCAATGATGCATATTGATCGTCACGAAAAGATATTTATCATTGTCAGCATTTTGCTGTTGGTTGTGTTTGCAACCACATTGGGGGTAATGGCTTTTGCTCACGGTTATCAGGTGCCAGAACCAGAAATGGTGGTTGACCCGCGCACGGTGGCTACACCAGGCTTTTCTCCTTTTGCCGAGCCGGGGTTACGTGAAGTCGGACCAAATGAATACGAAGCATATATTTTGGCCCAAACATGGGCATTTTTGCCACGTGAAATTAGAGTTCCGGCTGGCTCTACGGTGACGTTTTATGTTACCAGCAAGGATGTTCAGCATGGCTTTCGCCTGGAAAATACCAACGTTAACATGATGGTGCTTCCGGGGCATGTAGCCAAGTTGAAAGCGACGTTTGATAAGCCGGGAACATATAACTTTGTGTGCCATGAGTATTGTGGTATTGGCCACCAGACGATGTATGGCACGCTGGTTGTGGAGCCATAAAACAGGAGGAGGCGTGTAAGCATGTTTGCGAAAGAAGATAGATTGGCAAAGTGGCATATCGGCATTGCGATGGCGGCCTTGTTTATAGGTGGGTCGCTGGGGCCATTGCAAAAGCTGGAGCATGTTGGTATTAACCTGTATCCCGCATTGAGCAATATTGGGCTTAAGAGTTATTATCAGGGGCTGACGATTCATGCCGTTTTGAATGCGTTGGTTTGGACGACGTTTTTCATTACTGGTTTTTTTACGTTCGCCTTGCCGCGTAGCCTGAATCGGCCGTTAAAGTACCCTCGCCTGAATGCGGCCGGGTTAATTCTCATGGTTGTTGGTTTGGTGGTAGCGGCCGTTCCTATTTTGCTGAATCTGGCTACAGTGCTTTACACATTCTATCCACCTCTTAAGGCACATGCAGCTTTTTACATTGGCCTGACATTGGTTGTCATTGGGTCGTGGGTATGTGGTTACGGTTTCTATTTTACTTATGGTGATTGGCGGAAAGCGCATCCGGGTGAGCGTACGCCCCTTATTGCTTTTGGTGCTTTGATCACCATGGTGCTGTGGCAGATTGCCACGCTTGGGGTTGCTGCAGAGCTGTTATGGTTGGTTATTCCCTGGTCGCTAGGGTTGGTGGAAACAATTGACCCCCAGCTTTCGCGTACGTTTTTCTGGTTCTTTGGCCATCCTTTGGTGTATTTCTGGTTGTTACCGGCTTATGTGTCCTGGTATTTTATGGTCCCCAAGCAGGCTGGCGGCAAGTTGTTTAGTGATCATCTGGCACGGTTGGTGTTTTGGATGTTTTTGGTGTTATCCACTCCGGTAGGGTTTCATCATCAATTTGTGGATCCGGGTGTGGATGCAAAGTGGAAGGCGTTTCATGCTATTCTGACGTATTCTGTGTTTTTGCCGAGTATGATTACGGCGTTTACAGTGATTGCCTCGCTGGAGATTGGGGCGCGTAATCGTGGTGGAAAGGGGCTTTTGGGTTGGGTGCGTGCTTTGCCCTGGGATGATCCTTCCTATACGGCACAGAATTTGGCCATGATTTTGTTTGCGTTTGGTGGTATCAGTGGCCTGACGAATGCGTCGTTTAATATGAATATGACGGTGCATAATACAAGTTGGGTGCCGGGTCATTTTCATCTGACTGTGGGTTCGGCCGTTACGCTAACGTTCTTTGGTATTTCGTATTGGCTGGTTCCCAAGCTGGCTGGTAAGCCGTTGTGGAATCGCAAGGTGGCTTTGGCGCAGGCCTGGACCTGGTTTGTGGGTATGTTGTTAATGTCTAATGCCCTGCATATTCTGGGGCTGAATTTTGGTGTGCCCCGACGCACGATGTTAGGTGTTGCCCCTTATGCTTCGCCTGATTGGGATCCGTTCCTGATTGAGTCGGCAATTGGCGGCATTATTTTGGGAATCAGTGGTCTTTTGTTCTATGTCAATATGTTGGGGACCGTGTTCTCTAAAGCGACATTGAGTGAGCCTATTGAGATGCCGGTGGCGGAACCATTGGACCCGACGCCGGCACCAGTTTGGCTGGATAGCTGGCGGCCGTGGCTGGCTTTGGCTGTGGTGTTGATTCTCATTGCGTATGGTCCTGTGTTGTATGAGATGATTACCAATATTCAGTTAACTTCACCTGGTTTTCGGGTGTGGTAAAAATTTTTAGGGAGGTGAAATGATGCAGAAACGATTTTTGTTGGTTTTCTTTGCCCTGGCCGGTTTGTTGCTGCTGGTTGCCTGTGGCGGCGGCGGGAATGAGTCCGGAGAGGCTGCTACGGAAGAGGCGGTTGGCGACCCGGTCCGTGGTGAGCAGTTGTATAAGCAGACGACGATTGGTTCAGCCAGCGCGCCTGGGTGTATTACGTGTCATTCGCTGGAAGAGGGGGTGCAGTTGGTTGGGCCTTCTCATGCAGGTGTGGCGACACGGGCAGAAACGGCCGTTCCTGGCATGTCGGCCGAAGAGTTTTTGCGGGAATCTATTATTGATCCCGATGCTCATGTCGCCGAAGGGTTTACACCGGGTATCATGTATCCCAACTATGGCAACGAGCTGTCTGAGCAAGATATCAACGACTTGGTTGCGTTCTTGCTGACACTCAAATAACCATCTCAATCTTTTAAGACAACAATGAGACGTGGAGCAAGTTTTTGTTCCACGTCTCATCTTTTCGGTGCTTATGTCCTGGCGGTTACGTAACAAACAACACAAACAACCTGAACTGTTCCCCGGTGCTGAAGCGGAAAAGGATTGTCAGCCTGTGGCGGTGCCGGCTGAATTGGATGGCGGGGAAGGGGATGAAGAGGAAACGCACGAAATTACCTGGGATGAATTGCCGGAAACGGCCGTTACTCCCGCCCGCTATCCCTGGTACAATTCACCACCTCGTTGGGCGCAATGGCTGGAACGGCCGTTTCTCATAATAGAAAAACTGGTCAACCGGCTGACTGGCACCCCGCAACTCAACCCTTTTTATCACACTGGCACAATGGCGGTCTTCCTCCTGATAATTGTAGGCATAACCGGCTTTTACCTTTTCCTCTTTTTTCAGTATGGGTTTACGGCCAGTTACCAGGCAGTAAATCGCATGGAAGGACTGTTTATTGCCCGTACCATGCGGGCTATTCATCGGTACGCTTCGGGGGCATTAGTTATCACGACCCTTTTGCATGCATTTCGCATGTTATTTATGGTACGTTTTCGGGGGGCACGCTGGCTGGCCTGGATAACCGGTGTTGTGATGACAGTGATTCTCTGGGTAGCTGGCGTTACTGGCTACTGGCTCATTTGGGATCAGCGGGCACAGTTAATTACTACCAGCTTTGTTCGTGCTTTAGGGCAAACTTCTACGTTGGCGGCTTCGTTCATGGCCTGGCTGGTGCGGGCAGAAAGTGGCCGAAGCTGGCCGATTTTATTGACCTTGCTGGGCATACATGTTTTGTTGTTTCTCACAACGGCCGTTTTTTTCTGGCTGCATATTCGCCGGTTGAGTCGTCCCCGCTGGTTGCCCGATTTTCCCTGGGTGGCAGGAATGGGAACGGTGTTGTTGTTAGGCGGACTGCTTTTCCCCGCAGGACTTTTACCAGCCGCCGATTTAACCCATTGGCCCCAAACTATTTCGATTGACCCTGTTTTTCTTTTCTTTTTGCCATTGGTGGGTAAACAAACGGCCGTTTTCATGTGGGGTGGTTTATTACTGATAACGGCCGTTTCCCTCAGCTTGCCCTGGCTCTTACCCGACAAATCCACACAATCAGTACACATTATCAAAGACAGATGTACAGGTTGTACCAAATGTGCCCTTGACTGCCCTTACCAGGCTATTAACATGGTAGAGCGTCAAGATGGCAAACCCCACAAATATATTGCCATTGAAAACCCCGCACTTTGTGTTTCCTGTGGCATTTGTATCGGTTCTTGTGATGGCGTAGCCGTGACGTTGGGGAATACCCCGCCAGAACAACTTTGGGATGTGGTGGCCGCTCGCCTGACATGGGCAAAGGCATTTTATCCCGGCACGCCCATTCGTCTGGTATTTACCTGCCATCGGCATGCGGCACATGGCGCACAAAAATATCTGACCGATTTGACACCTGGGCGCACACCGACCGGAGAAAGTCTGGTAGTGGTTCCCCTGCCATGTGTAGGAACATTGCCCCCAGATTTGTTGCCACGCGCTTTGGAGATGGGAGCGACAAATATTCAGGTGATCGGCTGCCCGCCAGATGATTGTGTGAATCGGGAAGGGAATTTGTGGACGGCACAGCGACTGACCCGACAACGTGTGCCCCGCCTGAAACGGCCGTTTGCCGAAGCACCCATCACAACCGCCTGGGTGGCCCCCAACGAGTTTGACGAAGCCCTGACACGGCCGTTGCCGGAATACGGGCACCGTCTGGCACAGCGAGGAATCACCCACGCTTTACACTGGCGGCAGTTTGTACCAGCTTTTATGCTACTGGCGTTGGTCATGCTCACGCAAATCTGGCTGACAGACATTGAATTTCGGCCATTTCCAGAACGGCCGTCCACCATAGAAGTTGTCCTAACAGACGTGGCTGAACCATTAGCCCACTCCCAAACAATAGCAAACATGCTAATACAGCCGGAATTGGTATTGTGGCTAAACGGGCATCCCTACTGGCAGCACCCTCTGAAAAAAGCCCAACTCGGCAACAGCGATGCCATTCCTGTGTACAACACCCTGTCAGTTTCACCTGGCCAATATCACATTCAACTGCAAATGCAAGACCGGGCAACCGGCGTAACCTACGTTCTGTTTGATGACGTTGTGTCTGTTGCTGCCGGAGAGATTGCGCGAATTACCTACGAAAACGGCCGATTCCCCCCATGTCGCGGGAACAATTGTCCCGAATAAAAACAAGGGGAACACGCAGTCGTATTCCCCTTGCTGGTTCGTTTGCCAAAAGAGATTAAGTTAAGGCGTGTTGCCCGTTAACTCTGCCATTTGTTGCAAAATTTCACCCAAAGCTGCCAGTTCTTGACCATACGTAGCCCAGTCACCATTTCGTTGTGCCTGTTCGGCGGCAATGTAGTGTTCATTAGCAGCGGCAATCAGTTCTGCCAGTGTCTGGTTGGCGGGTAGGGTGGTCGTGTCTGGTACAGAAACGGCCGTTTCTCCCGTTCCCTCATTTCCTTCCACATCCGACACGATCACATCAACCGCCGGTGCTTCCTCCAACAACGCCGTTAGCGCCTCCGCCAGCGTCGTCCGCATAACGACCCGTGAGTTTGTTGCCACAATCACCCGCTTCAGCTCTGGCAATGCACTCGTATCCGAAAGCAAATAGACCGGTTCTACATACAGAAAATTGTCATTGATGGGTATCACAATCAGATTCCCGCGAATCACCCGCGAACCACGCTGATTCCACAGCGAAAATTGTTGGGAAATATCCGGTTCCTGATCAATACGCCCTTCAATTTGGATTGGCCCAAAGACAAGTTCCTGTTTAGGCAGCTCATAAACAACCAGCTCACCATAATAAGGTGGGTCATTCCGGGCAGCCAGCCACGCCACCATATTAGGCTTATTGGCCGGTGTCAGCGGCTGAATGAGCAGAAATTCCGCCGTTTCCTCACCAGGCAAAGGCATAGTGACATAATACGGCTCCATTTCCTGTTCAGCCTGATCAAAAATTTCGGTAGGAATTTGCCACACATCTTCCTTGTTATAGAAGACACGGACATCTTTCATATGGTAGGTCAGATATTGCCGTGTTTGAATATTGAACAGATCCACAGGATAGCGCAAGTGCTGTTGTAGTTCTTCCGGCATATCTGACAGGGGCTGGAACAGATTGGGAAAGGCGCGGCTATATGCCTGAATGATGGGATCTTCGGGGGCAGAGATGTAGTAGTTCACAGTGCCGTCGTAGGCGTCTATGGTAATTTTGACTGCATTGCGGATGTAGTTGAGGCCTCTGTCGGTTGGGGTGGCGTAGGGGAAGTTGCCGCTAATTGTGTAGCCATCAAGAATCCAGACAAGACGGCCGTTCCAGACCACCAGATATGGGTCGCTATCTAGTGCCAGGAATGGTGTAATTTGTTGCACGCGCTCCCTTATTTGCCGATGGAACTGTACCCGGGTTTCGCTATTGATTTCGTCACTCAGGAGCACATTCACATCCCCCAGCCGCAAAGAGAAGGCCAGCCGCTTCAAGTAAGAATCAAGCAAAACCCCCCCTTTGCCTTCGTAGCGACTGTACACGTTTTCATTGCCACTGGGATAACTGAATTCTTCGCGCGCACTACCCACAAATACAGCATCGTTAGTCAATTCACCATAATAAATTTCCGGGCGGGTTACTTCCAGCGGTACAGTTGATTGGGGTGGCAGGTCTTTCAGGAAGAATTGGGGTTGCCCATCGGCGGTTACTTCATCTACGGGATTCATAACAATGCCGTATCCGTGTGTAAATTCCAGCTTTTGGTTCACCCAGGAAGGCGCAGGCAAGTTGGCTTTGTTCAGTTCGCGGGCAGCCAGGGTAACTTGCCTGATTTCACCGTTAATGTTGTACCGATCTATGTCTATGTCGCCGAACTGGTAGTAAGTACGAAGGGCTTGCAGTTGTTCGTAGGTGTCGCGCAGAGGGCGGTAGTCCCATAGCCGGATATTGCGTAGCAGGCCGTCTTGCAGGTTTACTTCGGCCAGAGTGACATCTTCGCCGACGTCAAACGGCCGTACTTCGATTTTGTCCAGGCCAAAGGCGAGGCGGGTGAACTGAATGTTATGCTCGATATACGGCCGTTCCCGCTCGATTTCATTGGGTTCTACCACATACCGTTGCAGCAAGCCGGGGTAAACGCCGCCAACAACAACCGTTGCCAGCAGCCACAGCCCTGCTGTAACAGCGACTGGTCGCAAAGTGGGCCGCAATACGTTTAGGGCTACAGCAACGGCCGTTAGCCCCATCAACACCAGTTGCAGGCGCAATGCCCAAAGCGAAGCATTCATGTCCGTATAAGTTGCGCCAAATACAACGCCCCGCTCGGAATAGAGCAAATCATAAATATTGAGCCAATGGCGGATAGCCCATAACGCCAAAAGCAACGCTCCCAATACGGCCAGGTGTCGGCGCATGAAGGGTTCACGGAGTGGTTGCCAGCGTCGCCGTTGAATTTCCATCAGGTTATTGCCAACATGGATAAGTATTACCCCGATAACGGCAAAAAACAGCAAGGCAAATGCCCATTCTTGCAACATGCGGTAAACAGGCAATTCGAACAGATAAAAGCTGATATCATTATTGAAAACAGGATCGGCCGTTCCGTACTCCACCCGATACACAAACCGCAAAAAGTCATCCCACTGAGCGCTGAGAGTGGCTGCAAAAATAAAACCAAGAAACAGCCCAAAACCAGTGACGACCCAGTTCATGCCTGGCAGGCGTAATAATTGGGTTTGGGGTGGGGCAGAAGAGCGCAAGGCGTGACGCCGTGCCAGGTGCCAGTTTCCCAGCAGAACGGCCGTAGCCACCACAAAAGCGACAACAAACACCACAACCTGATACAACCATTGCCTGAGCCAGACTTGTTCATACGAAAGGGAGCGAAACCACAACCATTCTGTGTATGTGGTAACAATCCAGTTAAAACTTAACAAAATTCCCAGTAGGAGAAGGCCTATCCAAAACAGGCGATTGGTCCAAAACGGCTGTTGCGGGCGGCGTGGCAATGGGGGACGTCGTCCACCACCTTCATCCCCCTCACCGCGGTTCCAGCCAGCTTCTTCCATTGCCCGCCGAAATACTTCTGGAATATCATCATCTCTGCCCATGTTCTTTCCTTTATCGTGTATTATGTCCGTGGATATTTTTTGAAGACTGTTCTCATTATCCCACAAATTGGCAAAAATTGGGATGTTGGCAAAAGCGATTTTACCCCCTCTTCATTTTAGCAGTTTGCGGGCCAGCCAAAGTAGCCAGAGTGGGCGCCGTATGGTTTGCCACGTTTGGCGGATAACGGCCGTTTGCCCTGTTTTGTGTTGGCTGTATTGATAATACGTAAACTGCTCCACCAATGTTTCAATACCGGGGCGTATCTGGTGCACGCGGGCCTTTAGCCAGGGCGTTTGTGCCCATTTTTCCAGACTTGCCAGCCAAATTGCGGCCAATTCGGTCGGGGTGAGGTGGGGCGAAGTGGGTAGGGAAAGGCGCCGGGCATATACCAGTAGCCGTTCGTACACCCGTACAATTGCCGGCTGGTTGCGTTGTTGCCGTTTTCGCCACCAGGTCCATCCCCCCAGCCCAACTCCGAGGCCAATCAGGAATAACCAGGCCCACATTGCTCTCGTAAAAAACGGCCGTTTCTCTGGCGGCGGTGGCAGGGGCGGAAGCGATTCCTCCAACAAGCCAAACTCTGCCTCCAGATTGGCCAAATCGGTTGCTTCAAGGTCAGTTTCGTGCGGGCTGGCAAAAGGAGCTGTTGGCTCAAAGGCCACCCAGCCATAACCGGCAAAATACACCTCTGCCCAGGAATGGCCGTTAATCTGGTACACTATCTGACGGCCGTTCTCGTCCGGGGGTTGCGCCAGAAAACCAACAGCCAGCCGGGCTGGCAACCCCAAACTGCGAGCCATTACCACCATGGCCGAAGCGTAATAATCACAATACCCTTTTTGCAGTTCAAACAAAAAGAAATCAACCGGATCGGCAGCGGCAGGTGGCAAGGGGACAGCCAAAGAATACGGGTACTGGCGCAAAAACCGCTCCAGCGCCCGTGCCTGGTCGTAGGCAGTAGGCAATGAACCGGCTACTTCTTGCGCCAGATTGTGTACACGTTGCGGCACGGTTGGCGGCAGGGCGGTATAGCGGGCAAGGATAGCGGGCGGAACATCAGAAACGGCCGTTTCCCGTAAGGCTGCTGGTGTGGGGCGTGGCAAACGAGAAACCACTTCGTATGTTGTCGGTTCACCCTGCGCCCGCGAAAAATCTGTCAGGCCGCGCCAAAACAGCACCACATCATGATCAAACAGTATGGGCGTACCCAAAGCGTACCGTGTGACACGTTGGTCATACACCCACTCAATCTGCTGCCGAAAAGTTACCTGAGCCGCCAGGGGGGGCAGAGAAACGGCCGTTTGTGCTGGCAATCGTTCCTGACGCTCTTCCGAAACAGCCCATCCCCTCCCCGTATAAATATCATACGTCAGGCCACGCCAGTGTGCCCCTCGTAGCAAATCTGGGGAGGCGGGCACAAAATCCCCCGTGTCGTTTCGTGTAGTTACCGAGGCGAGCATAACAATCGTCTCGCTCAATTCTGGTGCGTTGCCCAACAAGTAAGAGCGAGGCAGTACACCCCCACTGGCAGCCACCGCCGGGTCCAGACGGCGGGAGTTGACACCCGCAAATACTTCTTCCAGTCGTTCTTCGGCCTGTTCTACGGCGGGTTGACTGGCAAAAGCATGGGCAATGGCACTCAGGCGGATGGCTGGCAAGAGAAAGGCAGCAGCCAGTAAGGTGAGGGCAATGCCGGTAGCAGCCAATACCAGATCGAGACGTATTTCGGGAGAAAAATCTACCTGATGAACTCGCCATTGGTGTTCCAGATCGGCGTAGTTGAGAACGGCCGTTAATGCCGCCATAACAGCCACAAAAATGGCTGCCCATCCCAGCCCGGCCCCGCCAAAATACACATTCAAGGCCAGCGCCAACCCCAACCCGCCTACCACCGGAATCGGCCGTCGCCGTCGAAAAGTTTGCCAGCCAGCGAACGCAGCCAAAAACCATACGCCCCAGCCCAGTCCCAGCGCAAAAACAATCGTTTCCTCACTGCGTCCACCGCTGGTGGCTGCCCTGACCCAGCCGCCAATGCGATCAAGCAGCAGGCCACCTTGCTGTAACCAAAATTGGCGTGTTGGCTCCCAACCAGCCGCCAGGCGAGCGAAGGAAGGCCAGAAGTGGCCTAGCCACAACCAGGGAACAAGGAGTCCATAGAGGATGATGAACGCCCAGGCAGCGCGAGAAGACAACGGCCGTTTTGCCAGCACAATCCCGAAAAGTAACCCCATCAATCCGGCAACAAGAACCACGTTATCTTCAGGCACCCAGTTCACAGCCAGAACGGCCGCCACCAAACACGAAACTGCTCCCACCAATAGCCAAAAAGCCAGCCACCCTTCAGCAGGGCGATACCGATTCCAGAACCAGAAAAAAGCTCGCTCTACCATGCGTTTGTCTCGTTTGCTGTTTGGTGGGGAGCAGCAGGCTGACGTATAGTAATCACTTTACCGGTTGCGGTCACCCGAAATTGCCACCGTTCGCCGTTTATATCTGGGCGTGGGATTTCTTCCCGATGGATGAGATGGCAGGCATATCCCAGTTGGCGAATGATTTGTTGCAAGGCATGGCTGTTTTCTGGCCCGCCAAAGCTGGCTCGATCGAACAGGATCACACTGCTACGAATGCCATGTCGGGTTAGTTCGGCCAGGCCAGGGAGCCAGTCGGTGTGAGGAGTGGGGGTGATGATAACGGCCGTTGTGCCCCGATGGGCCACACGAACGAGGTCTCGCAATCCAGCGGCCAGCGAAAGCGTGCCATCTGCCCGTACCAGTGCTAATGCTCGTAACACACGCCAACGCTGTCCCTGACCTCTTGCTGGCGGCAAAAATTGGGGCAATTGCCCATATGTGGCCAGGCCAACAGCCCGATTTTGGCGCAAACCCCGTGCTGCCAGTGATGCCGCCAACAGAACGCCGTATTCTTCAGTACTGGTTGGCCCACTACCCAGCTGGACATCTGCTTGCAAGTCCAGGATTAGCCAGATATCGCCGGCTGTGTCTTGCTCAAACAGACGGACATATAAATCATCCCGGCGGGCTGTGGTGCGCCAATGGATCCAGTGCCAAGGATCGCCTGGCCGGTGGTCACGGACACTGGCTACATTGGTTGTGGCTTGTGGGTGGCGTTGCTGAATGGGTGTGCGGCCACTGCTGTGCCCCAGCGGAAGGGGAACAGGAATTTGGTGGATGATAGGAGGGTGAATAATAATCTCGTTGCTAATGGGATATTGGCGGGTGACAATGAAAAGGCCAAAGGGGTCACCAGTTTGGATTGTCCAGGGGCCAAGGGTAAACTGACCACGTTGCTGGCAAACGGCCGTTTCCCGCCACCGATCAAAATCCTTCCCCCCCACACTTCGCACAACCGCCGCTTGATATCCCGGCACATTTGACTCATCCCGCACCTCTACCCACAGCGCCGGCAACAAACTATCATTCCTCAACGCAAACCACTCCTCCAGCTGATCCCCAACTGCTACCCAGCCATACCGCAGCTTGCGACTGGCATACAACCCCCTCGCCAGAGAACGCGCCCACACAAACGCCACAAAAAACAGCCCCCCAAACCCTATCAACAAAGTATTCCACACACGATGTGGCAACAACAAGGCACCCAACAAGACAAGCCCTGGCCAGATTAAAACCAGAGGGTGACGCAACCGCAAACGGGCATCAAGTCCCTCATCTTTGTACAAACCTGCCTGCTCCATGCAAACATTGTGCCATACCGCTACTTGTTTGCCAACCAGTGCCATTCCCTCCACAAGAAAGGCACGTTGACATGCTGCTAAAAACAAAAATCGGCCCCCAAGCCAGAGGGACCGATTTGTATTTGTACACTCGCAACAAATCAGGCACGTATTTCCTGACGCTGGAACAGCACATAAGCCAACGCAAACAGCAAAATCGTTACCGCAACTAACCCGGTCAGATGAGGCCAAATGAGGGCTACACTTTCACCAAGCGGTAACGGCGCCCCCAAAATAGCCCCTTGCAGCTGTGAAGGTAACACCAACCCAAACGAACGAGTTGCAGGCAACAACAAGCCTACGGTCGCTTCCACATATAGCGTGTTTGGCGAAATTCGATTCAGGATTTGCAGCAATGTTGTCTGCGAAATAACCTCTTGGACAGTACCAACTTCAATTGGCCGGATTGCCTGAGCCAGCAAACGGGCAATAATGCCCCAGAAAATGGTGAAAAATAGCCAAACCGCGATAGATGCCAAAGCGGCCGTAGCTGGTTGCCGGAACACAGTAGAAAACACCAGCGCCAAAGCCAGCCAAATACCACCATAGAAGATCGTTACCACCAGGAACAACAGACTACGAGCCACCTCCTCACCAGTTGGCGGCACACCAAGCCCCAAAATACCCATACCCATAATCAACAGCCAAATAGCCGTAAGCACCAGTGCCAGCGTAAATAGGCCTGCCAAAAACTTGCCTAGTAGTAATGCATCCCGGTAAATTGGCTGGGCCAGCACACGAGACATTGTGCGCTGATTAAATTCACCATTCACAGCATCAAAAGCCAGGGCAATAGCAATAAGCGGCACCAAAAACCCTAAAAAGCCCACAAAAGCAGGCAAGGGTTCCTGTGCGGTTGTAAATAGCCGCAGGAAGACAAATCTGTCCTGGGCTACCGTGCTGCGAATGTTTTGCATAGCAGCGATGACTGTGCCGCCGGCCGTAAGTAAAATCAGAAATTCCAGGATGCGCATGCGAGCGCTGGTGAGGTGGTCGGCCATATCTTTGGCTACCACAGCCCACAAGCCTGTCCACGGCGAGCCTTCACGTGTACGGTGGGCAACTTGTTGGCGGCTTTGTGCTGGTTGTATAGTCGTAGGCTGCTTAATTTGCTGCGCCATGATCCACCTCCTCGAAATATTGGGCGTAGATTTCATCCAGGCTGGGGTTTTCTACAGATAAGGTCTGGAGACGGCCCCCAGCTTCGACAACGGCACGGGCGGCTTCTGGGCGCAGGTCTTGGGTTGTTTCCAGAATGATCTCGCCGGAGCCGTTTGTGCCGTTATAGTGCAGATTGACAACACCCGGCAGGGTTTGTAGCGCCTCTGCCAATTTTTGTTTGTCTCCTTCAGCCTGTAACTTGACGCGATATGCACCACCTAAAACTCGTTGCGCCAGCTCGTTGACGGTGCCTTCCAGGACGATGCGTCCTTTATGGAACAGCCCTACCCGATCGCATACTTCTTGTACTTGATGTAGTAGATGTGAGGAGAGCAGGATGGTGATATGTTCTTCTTTCAGTTCCCGGATCATTTGCAGGAACTGACGGGCTGCTTCCGGGTCCAGGCCGAGTGTTGGCTCGTCCATGATGATGATTTCTGGTTGTTTGATGAGTAGTTCGGCTACGCCGAGTCGTTGGCGCATACCGCGGGAGAAAGTGCTTACCTTGTGGTTGGCTACATGACTTAGGCCAACACGTTCCAGAGCCTCATCTATGCGGTGATATGCTTCGGTGCGGTTGATGCCGTTTAGTTTGGCGATGTAGATCAGGTTTTCGGTTGCGGTCAGGTTGTCGTAGAAGCCAACGGCGTCTGGCAGGTAGCCAACCCGTGCCTTGACGCTCAGTGGCTGGCGAACCGGGTCGAACCCGAGTACCCGTATCCGCCCGGCGGTGGGTTCGGTAAGGCCCAACAGCATCAGGATGGTGGTTGTTTTTCCAGAGCCGTTGGGCCCTAGCATGCCATAGACCTCACCTTTCCGGACGGCCAGGTTGAGCGAGTCGACCGCGGTGAAGTTGCCGTACCGTTTGGTTAGTTGATGGGTTTCAATAACTAGCTCGCTCATAGACCGTCCTCCTTGGTTTGTGTGGGGATTAGCGACGGCCGAATCGCATGACAGCCAGGCCAACGACACCGACGGCTATGGCTATCAGGCCTACACCGGCGATACCCCAAAGTGTGGAGGTGCGCACGGTGACACGGTAGTCAATGGATTCGGTTGCGCCGTTTTCTGGTTGGATACGGAAGGTGAGCATGTAGTCACCGGCAATTGCTTTTTCGGCCGGGCGTACTTTTGCTTTGATTTCTACTTGTTCGCCGGGAGCAACTTCTTCAACGAATTCCGGCTCGAAGGTGACGTTCCAGCCACTGGGTTCGGTTGCGCTTAGGGTTATGCCTTGTGCTGTGGCTGTGCCGTTGTTTTTGATGACCAGGTTGTAGGAAGTTTCGGCGCCTGCTTCGGCCTGACCGGAAAGACGGCCGTCTGCGGTGGTGAGTACCAAGTCAGATTGCCCGACTACTTCTGCTGTCAGGGTAATCATTGCTTCTGTTTCACCGCCGCGAGCCCGTACTACGATGGGATAGCTGCCAGCTTCCAGGGCAAAGACTGGATCGGCTTCTACGCTGATGCGCTTGCTGCTGTTGGCTTCGATAGGCAGGTTGGTTACTTCCTGGCCGCTGGATTTGAAGGTGACGATGAAACCTGCGGGCGCTTCGGCCAGGAGATCGACAGCAAGGTCTTCGTCACCATCGTTTTTGAGTGTGACGTTGTAGCGGAAGGTTTTATCTGGTTTGCCTCGTAATGTGGGTAGTTCGACTTCAAACGCCAGATTGGCTGGAACTTTTTCCTGGACGATGACTTTGAGTGGCAACCGAGAAACAGCCTGGTTGCTGCGTGCGATTACGGTGAATTCGTAAGTGCCGGGTTTGACATCTTGCGGAAGTTCCAGTTTCAGGTCAAAGGAAACTTCCTTTTTGGGTTGGGCAAAGACGGCTTGTACGATTTTGCTGCCACCCTTGAAGGATGCAGTCCAGCCTTCGGGCAGGTCTTGAATTTCCAGGTCTACAGATTGTGGTTCTGTTTCGGTGAGAATGCTTAGGTCGAATGTGACGTTTTCGCCGATGCCTGTGACCTGTGCCGGAAATTTGGTGAAGAGTAGCAGGTCAATGGGTTCTTCTTCCTGGGCTATGGCTGGGGTGGTGAGTGTAAAAGTGGATAGTATGAGTGTTGTAACAAGCAAAATGGCCAGCAAATATCGCTTCATCTTCTTTTCCTCCTCAATGTGTTGGTTTTCAGAGAAATGAGAATGAGAGTGCAATTTTGCTTGCACGCCAATATGGTACATAAGTGTATAAGAATTACGTTTGCGCCGGATGAGAGGAGTTTAAGCGATGATGAAAAAACGGCCGTTCTGTTCCAAAACGGCCGTTTTTCCGGAGGATATCTTGTTTAAGGCGATTCAGTCTGGTTAATGGGGGTCAACAGTGGGAACTGGTTGGCCACAAAGGTAGGCGTGGATGTGTTTGGCAGCGGCGTGGGCAGCCGAAACGGCCGTGATGACCAGATCTGGCCCATGTACGTTATCACCCGCAGCGAACACGCCTGGCAAGCTGGTGGCCCCTGTGCTTTCATCGGCAACGATCAATCCCCATTTACGGGTGGCCAGTCCTTTGGTTGTTTCGCCTAATAGAGGGTCAGGCCAATAGCCAACGGCCAGAATGACAGTGTCTATGGGTTCTACATATTCTGATCCTTCAATGGGGACAGGTCGCCGCCGTCCGGAGGCATCGGGTTCACCCAACTTCATTTTGACAAGTTTCATGGCACAAAGACGGCCGTTTTCATCTCCCAGGTAGGCTACCGGGGCTTCCAGATAGCGCACTTTTGCTCCTTCTTCCAGGCAAATTGCCCGTTCCTTGGGGTTGCCCGGCATTTCTTGCTCTGTACGCCGGTAGATAATGGTCACTTCTTCTGCACCCAGGCGAATAGCAGAGCGGGCACAGTCAACGGCCGTATCCCCACCACCAATTACAGCCACCCGTCGGCCGACAAAAGGTTTTCCTCTTTTATCATCCGGTTTCATCTCTTCGGGCACATTAGCCCGCACCAGAAAATCAGTAGAAGTATATACCCCTTCCAGGTCTTCACCCGGAATATTCATTCGGGCTTCCACACCCGCACCAGTTCCCAAAAAAACGGCGTCATATTCTGCCTGCAGATCTGCAATTGTCAATTGTTCGCCAATGCGGGTATTGGTGACAAATCGCACGCCAGCTTCTTCCAGGTCGTGCACTTTGTTCATGACAATTTGCTTGTCCAGCTTGAAATTGGGAATACCATACACCAGCACGCCACCGGGTTGGGGCCATGCCTCAAAGACCGTCACCTCGTGCCCCAAACGAACCAGATCTTCAGCAACAGTCAGTCCGGCTGGTCCAGAACCAACAACAGCTACCCGTTTGCCGGTTTTTTGTTCTGGTACATGGATTTTGAGCAGACCGGCCTGGCGTGCCTTGTCGGCGGCGAAGGCTTCAAGTTTGCCAATGGAAACAGCTCCTTTGCGGCGGCTTAACACACATCCTTGCTGGCACAGGTTGGGGCATACGCGGCCACAAATTTCGGGCAATGGGCTGGTGCGGGCAAAAACCTGACCGGCTTCGGCAAAGCGGCCTTCGCTGATTAGCCACAATGCTTCCGGGATGTCGTTTCCGGCGGGACAGTTGAGTGTGCAGGCTTGGGGATAGGGGCACTGGATGCAGCGAGATGCTTCAAATAGGGCTGAAAATTCGTCATAGCCAACAATGGCTTCCTGGAAATCACGGATACGTTCTTCAACGGGGCGTTTGCAATAGGTGATGGGGGAAAGGTTGGCTCGGCTGATGCGGCTAATGTTGCTCCGAAAGGCGGTTTCTGCGCTCATAATTGCTCCTTTCAGTGATTTTAGTGGAGTTTTGATGATGCCGTGCTAACTATGGCATAAAGGAGTGGGTTTAGGGAGTTGCAGATGGCATGATTTTAGGGTGACAATTGTCATAATTTTTGAGGTCGTTTGGTAAAATTGCTGAGACTTTATGGGTTGATTGAAGGGGAGTTGTGGAATGGGTGTGGTGCGTTTTTTGGGGAGTGAGCGTGTGTGGGGAGGGGGTGGTTTACGGCCGTTTTCGCGTCTTTATTGGCGGGTGTTGGGGGAGTGGCTGGTGTTGGGGCTGATTAATCTGGTTGTCTGGATAAATGTGTGGGGGCATCCGCCGCTGGTTGGATATGATGCATCGGGGCATGTGTTGTATATCTGGACGTTGGGAAACGGCCGTTTGCCAACGCCGTATGATACGCATGAGTTTTTTTCTCCGCCGTTGCCGTATGCGTTGCCTGCTTTGTTGCGTTGGTTGGGTTGGGTAGAGTTGGATACGGCCGTTGAGCTGGCACAAGGATTGAACGGACTGGTTTCTGTGGGGATTACGGTTGTGTTGTGGCGATTGGCACGCTTGTTGTATCCACATGATGCAGAATACCGATTGAGTGTGGTTGTTTTGCTGGGTATTATGCCTGTTTATTACAAAACGTTGACATTTATTCGTGGTGAGCCTTGGGTGACGTTGTTTGTGTTGCTGGTGGTGTATGAATTGGCTGTTTGGTTGATTGACGGCCGTTTTGGCAGGGGGCAAGCAGTGCGACTGGGTGTCTGGCTAGGGTTGGCTGCGCTTTCTCGCCAATGGGCGTTTTTGGTGTTTCCGGCGTTGTTTTTTTTTCTGGTGGTGTATGGCTGGCGGCACAGAGAACAGATTGGCAGCAGGGAAATCGGCCGTTTTGTTCGCTATGCTGTGCTTGTTGTTGGTCTCATTTTGGTTATAGCTGGCTGGTTTTACGCCCACCTGCACCTGACTTATGGGTCGGTGGCGGCATTTAATCGTGCGCCAGAATCGCAGTTTTCTTTGGCTAATCAATCGCGTCAGTTCTATTTGGGGCTGGGAGATGGGTTATTGTTTGCTGATCCGGTTCGGCCGTCTTTTGCCAATCAGTTGATTCCCACCTTTTATGCTGAGTTTTGGGGAGATTATGAGGGGTATTTTCTGGTTTATGTGTGGGATGCGGCTAAGGAGCGGTTTGTGCCGCCTTTTGCCTGGGATGAATTGTTTGGCAGCGGCGAGATACCACCGTATGTTGTCACAAATCGTTTTGTGATTAATCGCTGGCTGGGCTGGGTCAATGGGGTGGCGTTGGGGGTAACGGCCGTTTTTCTGGTGGCGTTTGTGTGGAGTGGTGTGGTGAGTTGGTATTGGTGGCGGGGTGTAAAGAATGACTCAAAAACGGCCGTTTACAGTTTATGTTGGCTGGTTTTGTTGATTTCAGCAATTGGTTACCTTTGTTTTCTCATCCTTTATCCAAATCCGGGAAATGGGGATACCATCAAGGCGACTTATTTGCTTCATACATATCCGCTGCTGGCACTTCTTACAGGGGCGTTTTGGCGAGCCGTACGGCTACGTTGGCATTGGGGGAACAGGTTTTTGTGGGGTCTTGTCGGTGGCACGGCCGTTTTTCTGGCACCAGCATTTATTTCCAGATATGCGTTATTTATGTGGAGGTAGAGTTGCTTTGTGCTGAAAAGAAAAACGGCCGTTTCTCGTTTTGGGTTAGAAACGGCCGTTTTTTCATTGAGCCAACACTGTTGCTAACGACCGAGTTTGGCCGAGGCAGCATCAATAGTTTGATTCAATAGATTCAGCGTCTGGTCAATTGTTTGTTGGGCTAACCCAAAATTAAAATCATCAACACCTCCTGAATCCACACAAGAAAGATAGGCCGGGCGGGTGCGATCCAGCGAGTAGATGAATGAAATAAAATAAGCAAAATCTATATCTTTCCAATCTTCCGGAACGTCATTGTAGAATACACCGGAGTTCAAAATAGTTGTGTAATTGCTAATATAAACGGCACAACCATTGGAGTCGCCATTTTTGGCTGCATTCAGAGAGTCTCTCATGGCAAATAGAGATTGCCGAATACGAAGCATATTATCCAGCATGGCGTTGCCATCAAACGGCCGTACTGGAAAAACGCCCAAAACATCATTGGGATTAGATATGTAATACACCACAATCGTGTCAGGAGTTGGTGAAGCTTCAGGGGTTGCTGTGGCAACAGGTGTGGGGGTGGCCGGAATTGGCGTGTTGGTTGGTGTGTTTGTGGGGGTTGGGGTTTCTGTAGGCGTAGCTGTTTCCGTCGGGGTGGGGGTGTTTGTGGGAGTGGCTGTGTTGGTGGGAGTTGCAGTTGGTGTATCTGTTGGTTCTGGGGTAGGGGTATTGGTTGGTTCTGGGGTGGGCGTGTTGGTCGGTGCGGTGGTTTCGGTGGGTTGTGCTGTGGTAACCTGGGCTACTTCTTCACCCTGGCTCTCAGAAGATGTACTGTTGCCGTCTGACTGGCATGCAACCAGGATGATAGACAGCATTACCAGGAACCAGAGCTTCAAATAACCTTTTGACATCTATGTACCTCCTGTTTGGATGAAAATAAATGGTTGTGCTGCGGTTTGTCCGGCAACAGTTAATACCCAAATACCTGTGTCAGAGCAGGCTTGGGGACGAGCAGGAAGGGTGGCAGTTAATCGCTGAGGCGGAAGTTGAAGCGAGCAAGCATCATGGAAATCTGAAAGGAAGTAAATACAAGTTGGTTTATATTTGGGTACTGGGGAAAAAAATGTGTTGACTGGATCATCGCGAGCACCTTAGCAACGGTAATATAGCATGATTTTTGAGGCGTTGTCCAGGCTTTTGGAGCAAGTTGTGGATAACTCGAATAAGAGGAGGTGACGAATATGACAAATGATATTGAGCAGGTGCTGATTTTGCCGGCCACATTGGCTGACTGGCCGGATATAGAGCGGGTTTATCGGCAGGGGATTCGGACTGGTGAGGCAACGTTTGAGCTGGAATCGGATGTTCCAGATGGGGTGACATGGTTTGGTGGTAAATTGCCGGGGTTGGTGTTTAAGGGGGTGGGGGAAAACGGCCGTTTTCTGGGATGGGTCGCATTGTCTCCAGTATCCAGGCGTCGGGCATATGCAGGGGTAGCAGAAGTATCAGTATATGTAGAAACGGCCGTTCGTCATCAAGGAATTGGCCAACAACTCCTGACACACATCATCACTGCTTCAGAAAATGCCAACATCTGGACACTCCAGGCCAGCATCTTCCCCGAAAATATTGCCAGCTTGCGCCTTCACCTAAAACAAGGCTTTCGCATTGTCGGCATACGTTACAAACTGGCACAACTTCATGGCATCTGGCGAAACGTATTACTTCTAGAGCGGCGCAGTCATATCATCTACTAATTCCTGATAAATTTACCAGACAGACCAGCCATTCAAATATACAAATCACGCCGATTATAACTCCAATAAGCCCCAGCCAAACTAACAACAATAATTACTGCCGAAATCAGCAAAAACGTTCCATCCATTTTTCCAGTGCGGAACAATTTACCCGCGTCAAAATATTTGAACGGTGTGAAATACTTGAGAAAATCCAGATCTTCCTGCATGCCAGACAAAATAGACATAAAGTAAGTGGCTAGAATAATAGAAATAGCAATAGCACTGGAACGCTTATACTGCTTGAGCGCACATCCCAAAAGCAAACCGATCGCCAGGAAAATCAACTCAATTGTAAGCATAGCCTGCATTTCCAGAGCCAGGAACTCATAAAAAGCCTGATCTGGATTGTATTGCTGGGCGGCGACCAACGAAAGTCCCCAAGTGATAAGCACAAAAGCAATACAATTAACAAGAGCCGCTAATGCCTTGGCCGTAACAAGACGAGAACGAGTAACAGGGAGAACAAGAGAGAATTCGGCCGTTTTATCCCGCTCCTCCTTGGAAATAATATCACTCCCCCACATAGCAGCCGCAATCGCCCCCAACAGCCCAAAATACACAAACATCACCCCAAAAAAACCACTCAACGTTGTCAAATTGAACGCCCGCAAACTAAAAGCATCCAGCATTGCTGATGGCATACTATCCAAAATAGCCAACAATTCCGGATTCCCCTCATATGCGGCAAACTTGCCTGCGGCAATAACTATGAGCAGCCCCATAATCACACTCCAGATAATCAGCGACTTCAAGTTTGCCCGCAGTTCCCGCAAAAAAATATTCATTTCACGCCTCCTCACGCCACAGCTGCAATATCTCGACGCACATACAACCAATAGCTTGCGACCAAAGAAACCAAAGTAACCCCAATATTCAAAACTATCAAGGGCATATCATAAGCACCATGCTCAATAATATAGGCTGGATCAAAATGCTTGAACGGCGTTATCAATTCCAGCTTCACATCACCCAGCATACCACTAAACGCATTCAACACATAAGCCCCAAACCCCAACCCCATTGCATAGGGCGTGACACTTCGGATACGCCGTACCAACAAAGAGACAACCAACCCTACACTCAAGAAAAACAACTGAAAAATCACAATACTTCCCAAAAGCAAAAATACAGCGCGCCACTCCACCACATGATCTCCCCGAAACAGAGAGATAGCTGCCAGCGAGCTAATCCAGACAACCAGATTGGTCAACGTCAAGCCAGCAAAAGCGGCCAACAACTTACTGGTAAGAATCTGGGTTCTGCTTACAGGTTTTGTGAGCAAAAAATCAGCAGTTAATTCACTTTCATCAATAGATACCAGCCCAAATCCATAGTTAGCAGCCTGAATAGACAAAATAATTTGTGTGAAAAGAAAAACAAACCCGCCAAAGTATCCCGCCACAGTTGACAAGTCAGCGTTATCTAGACCAAAAGCAGTCCGTAGTTCAGGCGGGAAATTGGCCAGTGCTTCATTGAACAGATCAATCTGGTCAGCAAATGTGGGGAAAAACGGCATGTAAATAAAAATCACCGCCATCACCCCCAAAGACCAATAAACGACAGACTTGAATTTAATGCGAAACTCGTGCCGAAAAATATTTTTATTCATAGCTCGTGCCTATTCGTAGTAATGCATGAAAATTTCTTCTAACGTTGGTTCTTCAATGGTGACATCAGCAATATTAACTTCACTAATTTTGCGCATTACCAGATTTATGTCCCCTTTGAAGAAAAAGCGGGTTATCCCATTTTCTGTTTGCAGATTGGTCACACCAGGCAATTGGAAATGTTCGGGTGACAAGCCGTCAGCAACAATTCGCACCTTCTTATAGTTATTTTGTTGCAAGGTACGGATGTCAGAAATTTCCACAATGCGCCCTTCGCGAATAATTGCCACCCGAGAGCACAAACGCTGAACTTCGCTCAAAATATGAGAAGAGAAGAAAACAGTGACACCACGTGCGTTTTCCTCACGAATCAGATCAAAAAACTTACGTTGCATGAGTGGATCCAGCCCGCTGGTTGGCTCATCCAAAAAGAGAAGTTTTGGGCTGTGTAACAAGCCTTGCACAATGCCTACTTTTTTCTTGTTGCCATATGACAAATCTTCAATGCGACGATTCAAATCAAGCTCCATATATTCGGCCAACTCATGCAGGCGTTTGTTGAAATCTCCTTCGTAGAAGCTGGCTGAATACTTGAGCAGGTCAATAACTTTCATACCCTGATAGTAAAAGACTTCTGAGGGTAAATACCCAATGTGCTGACGGATTTCTGGCCCGTGCGAGAAGACATCTTTGCCAAATATTTTGGCACTGCCGCTTGTAGGAAAAATTAGAGATAAGAGCAGTCGTATGGTTGTGGATTTTCCAGCGCCATTTGGTCCAATGAAGCCAAAAATTTCGCCTTCTTCGACGTTGAATGAGACATCTACAATGCCTCTTGCTTTGCCGTAATATTTGGTTAGTTTGGAAACTTCGATAACACTCATGGATGCGCTCCTTTGCAAGAAACGATAACAATAACAA
>RFGV01000357.1 GCA_003696605.1 Chloroflexota bacterium
AACACCCATATCCTGGGCAGCCTGGTCCACACCGTTCTTTACAACTGACCAGAACGGATCGGACGCCTGTCCGTGGCTGACTACGACAATGCGGATATCACTCCGGGAAGGTTGCTCTCCCGTTTCCCCTCCGGTCTCACCGCCTGTTTCGCCTGTCGTCTCGCCGCCTGTCTCCCCCGTGGTTTCGCCACCGGTTTCACCGGTTTCACCACCAGTTTCACCACCTGTATCCTGCCCACCGCATGCAGCTAATGCCATAATGACAATGAGCAAGAACAGATATAGCCAGGCTCGTTTGGATCTGTTCATTGTTTCTTTCCTCCTCATTTTGAGTGATTAATAAACTAATTTAAGTTGTGTGTTTTGTGTGCAGATTGTTGGCAGGCATCACCTCCTTTGAGTGGTATTTTGTGCTTAAGTGAGCTCATTCAGTGAAACTGGTCGGCCTTCGTCAAAGGAGATGGTAGCAGCGATGCCAATGGCGGTGGCAGCACGGGCGTCTGCACCGGAAACGGCCGTTTCCCCTCCACTTTCTACTGCTTCCACAAACGCCTTAATCTCAGCCGCATAAGCATCCTTAAACCGGGCCATAAAACCGGGTATCGTATCGTGTGTCACCTGATTCTTCGTCAAAAACAATGTCGCCGTTTGCTGTAACGTCCCAACCATCACCGCTCCTTCCGAACCGATCACCTCAGTGCGAATGTCATAGCCATAAATTGCATTTCGACTTACATCCACATTCCCAACAGCCCCACTGGCAAACTTCAGATTCACCACAGCATTATCAATATCCCCCACATCCGCCAACTCCGGAAAAACCAGACACCCCCCTTCACTATGCACCCGCACCACTTCACTCCCCATTAGCCAGCGAGCCAAATCAAAATCATGAATCCCCATATCCAAAATCAGTCCCCCGCTCGCCTCTCGCCGAGCATAATCCAGACTTGTACGCCAGGGATCGCGGCCAACAGCCTTGAACAAAACCGGCTCACCAATCAACCCGGCATCAATCTTCTCTTTGGCCGCCATATAAGCAGCATCAAACCGACGCATAAAACCAACTTGCATCTTGACACCAGCCTGTTCCACAGCCGCAATCGCCGCATCACATTCAGCCAGTGTTAACGCTAGCGGTTTTTCGGTAAAAATATGTTTACCAGCAGCGGCAGCCGCCTGCACCACATCACCGTGAGTATTTGTCGGCGAGGCAATTACTACTGCGTCTATATCATCTCGCGTTAATAATTCCCGGTAGTCTGTATAGGTATGGGGAACCTGATATTGGTGTGCTACTGCAGCAACAGCTTGCGGGTCTGGATCGGCGACGGCCAAAAATTCGGCCGTTTCCACCGTAAACGCCAAATGATACGCCAACGTCTTCCCCATCCGACCAGCCCCAATCAAACCAATGCGTACACTCATACTCGCTCCTTCACATCATATCTAAAGGTAATATCGCTCTTTCTTCCGTGCTTCTCGATAAGCCTTATAAGCCTCTCGAACCGATTCCAGTTCCGAAACCTCAGCAATTGGCACATCCCACCATGTGTCATATCCCGGCACGCCAGCATACCGATCTGTCTCCACGTAAATAACTGTTGTACGCGTCTGCTTCTTCGCCTCAGCCAATGCCTGCCGCACATCTGCAACTGTACGTGCCCGAAAAACCACTGCCCCCAAACTCTCTGCATTTTTGGCCAAATCTACCGGCAAATATCGCTCCACTGCGTCAGATGGTGGTAACTCATCATCTGGTAAAACCCCCGTCTGCTCATCCCGAAACAGGTAGCGCGTGCCAAAACCCTTACTACCAATAGAGCGGGAAAGCGCACCAATGCTCCCAAACCCCCGATTGTCTATCAGGATAATGGTCAATTTGACACCTTCCTGAACCGATGTCACAATCTCCTGCGACATCATCAGATAAGAGCCATCCCCGACAATCACATACACTTCTCTGTCAGGTGCGGCCATTTTGACACCTAATCCACCTGCCACTTCATAACCCATGCAGGAATAACCATACTCAAGGTGATAACCTTTGGGGTCACGTGTACGCCATAGTTTGTGCAGGTCGCCGGGGGCGCTCCCGGCAGCACAGACGATAACATCCCGCTCGTCGGCAAATGTATTGACGGCGCCGATGACCTCACCCTGGCTGGGCAACGGCCGATTTCCCAGATTGTAAATTCGCTCTACCTCTGCATCCCACGCCTTGTTAAATGCCTCCGCCTCTGCCCGATAACTCGCGGCCACAGTCCAGCCAGCCAACATTTCCATCAGAGCCTCAAGCGTCACCCGGGCATCGGCCGTAACAGGCAACCCGCTGTGTTTGTGGGCATCAAACTCGGCAATATTGATGTTGATAAACTGAACATTCGGATGCTGAAAAGCCGTTTTGGAAGCAGTGGTAAAATCGCTGTACCGCGTACCAATCCCAATCACCAGGTCAGCATCCCGCGCCATACGATTTGCCCCAAACGTACCCGTCACCCCAATCGCCCCCAAATTCAGGGGGTGGTCATAACGCAAAGAACCTTTCCCTGCCTGTGTTTCTCCTACTGGAATACCCGTATGCAAAGTCAGGTCGGATAACACTTTTGTCGCCTCACTATAAATCACACCACCACCAGCAATAATAAGCGGCCGTTGGCTGGCTCGAATCATTTCAGCCGCACGCTGCAAGAGAGCCAGGTCTGGACGCGGACGGGGAATATGCCACACGCGCCGCGCAAACAGTCGTATTGGAAAATCAAAGGCTTCGGCTTGTACATCCTGGGGCAAAGAGAGGGTTACCGCGCCTGTATCGGACGGAGAGACAAGTACGCGCATCGCTTCTGGCAAAGCAGTTATCACTTGTTCCGGTCGATTGATGCGATCCCAATAGCGGGAAATGGGCTTAAAACAGTCGTTGACGGAAATATCTTGAGACCAGGGGAGTTCCAGTTGTTGGAGTACGGGGGCGACATTGCGGCGGGCGAAAATGTCACCAGGAAGGAGGAGGACTGGCAGGCGATTGATAGTAGCACCGGCGGCAGCGGTAACCATGTTGGTGGCACCTGGACCGATGGAAGTGGTACAGGCGAATGTACGGAGGCGGTTATGCATTTTGGCAAAGGCAGCGGCTGTGTGTACCATCGCTTGTTCGTTGCGGGTCTGGTAATAACGAAAGTCGGGGTATTGTTGCAGGGCCTGGCCGATGCCGGCTACGTTGCCATGCCCAAATATGCCGAAACAACCGGCGAAAAACGGCCGTTCTACGCCATCCCGCTCAACATACTGGTTTTTCAAAAACAGAATAATTGCCTGAGCCGTTGTCAATCGTTTCGTTTCCATCTCTTCCTCACCTGGCAAATAATCAATCTGGTATTTGCATCATTTGAGAACCTAAAATCCACCACGTGCAGCAATAAACTGCAACACCTCATCCTCATACCCCATAAAATTGGCACAGCCATGCCGGGTAACCACAATCGCACCACAAGCATTTCCCATGCGGGCCGCCTTGTACCAGTCCCAACCATGCAGATAACCGTAAATGAACCCACTGGCAAATGCGTCGCCTGCACCCAGGACGTTGTACACTTCCACCGGGAAACCGGGAACATCTATTGGGTCGGCATTTGCCGGAAAAACAGTCGCCCCTTTTGCGCCCCGTTTGACTATCAGGGCGCGTGGGCCTGATGCCAGTAAGTGTTGGATGGCGGCAGGCAGGTCGCCTGTAATTTTGGGGGCGGAGATTTGGGAATGGGTAATGGTGAGTTGGGCAGGATCGGTGAGCATGGCCGCGAGTATTTCTTCTTCTGTGCCAATGGCGATGTCAACAAGGGGCAGGATGGCACGGATGTTGATACCAAAGGCGCGGGGGTCGTGCCACTGGTCAGCCCGGAAGTCAAGGTCGAGAAAAACGGCCGTTTCTGTCTTTTGCGCCTGCTCTGCTGCCAAAAAAGTCGCACTCCGGGCTGGCTCCCGGCTTAGGCCTGTGCCCGAAATTTCCAACACACGGCTTTGAGCAATTGGTGCAGCCAATACGTCATCAATGGTAATTTGCACATCGGGGGCATTATCCCGGTAAAAAACGAGCGGGAATTTATCGGGTGGTTCGATGCCCAAAATAACGGCCGTACTCCGTGTGCCGGGCTTTCGTAATATATACTTCGTTTCTACACCTTCCTGGGCTAAAAAATGAAGGATAAAATCGCCAACGGGATCCTCACCCACAGCGGTAAGCAGGGCCGAACGCAACCCCAAACGACGTGTACCAACCGCTATGTTAGTGGGCGAGCCACCAACATAGGCCGCAAAACTTTTGATTTCGGGAAAAGGGACACCAATATCGTTTGCATACAGGTCAATGCTGGCACGCCCCATGGCCAGCAAATCGTAAACCTTTCCCATGGTTTGCTTATCCCTCTGTAACAAAACGGCCGTTTTCTGGCGGCGGGGCGGTAGATTCCCGCGGACACAATTCACCCCGCAACACAACAATATCCCGTTTGTCCGAATCGGCCGTACCATCCAACAAGCGCAACAACATCACTGCCGCCTGATGTCCCAACTCATACTTCGGCTGGTCAAACGTCGTCAACGGTGGGTTAACATAAGCAGCTAATTCTATGTTATCAAACCCTGTCACCGAACAATCCGCCGGCACATGTACACCATGTTCAGCCAGCACACGCATCACCCCAATAGCCATCACATCGTTATAACAAACAACACCAGTTGGTAATTCTGGCAAAGCCAACAACCTTCTTGCCCCTTCTGCTCCCCCTTCCGCCAGGCCATTTGGACCAGACACAATACAGGCTTCATCAATTGGGAGTCCCGCTTCAGACAACGCCTGCTTGTACCCGCGCAACCGTTCTTCCGAAGTACGCCCCCCGCGAGCGTTTCCCAAAAAGGCAATCCGCTTATGACCCAACTCAATCAGGTGATGGGTGACCGCCCAGCCGCCATACACATCATCGTGGTAAATGGAATGAGCACTTTCTTCGGCAGCCTGGTTGTTAATCAGCACGGTAGGCACACGAAACCGTTCCAGTTGTCGCCGATGGTGTTCGCTAACCTGACTGGAGCAAACAATCACGCCATCCACCCGTCGCTCACTCATTACCCGCACAATTGTCTTTTCTCGTTCTGGATCTCGATTGGAAGAGGAAAGAAAAAAACTATATCCGGCGGCCTGTAATGTATCTTCGATACCATTCAGCACCTCGCTGAAAAATGGATCAACGATACGGCGAACAATGACACCAACAACGCCGGAACGCTGTGTTTTTAGTCCACGGGCCACGGTATTGGGGATGTATCCGAGTTCGGCGGCGATTTTTTTGATGCGGGCGACGGTTTCCGGAGCGATGCCAGGATGTCCACGTAGAGCACGGGATACGGTTGTGTGGGATACGCCAGCGATTTTGGCGATATCCTTAATCGTAACCGGCATTCAAAGTTTTCCTTCTCTTCCTCGTTTGCACATTATGCACACGTGTGCATATAGGGGAAACTGTAACATAAGAAAGAAGCGGCTGTCAACATTGTGATTATTTTCTCGAATATGGATGCAAGTGAGGGGCGAGCCAGAGGCTAAGGGTGGAAATGAGGATGGCAAGGCCGGCTATTTGGAAGGCGATGGTATAAACACCAAAAAGGTCGAAAATGCGGCCCGCGAACCAGGGGAAGAAGGCAGCGCCCAACCCAAATGCAGCGCCGACAGCACCGTTGATTGCGCCCATGGCATCGCCCGGGAACAGATCGCTGGCAACGGCCGTTACCAATGACGAGCGTGAGCCTTCTCCTAACCCTAACATGAGGGCATAAAAGAACAGGCTGCCAGTTTGTGTGGGGTCAGTGAGCTGCGATAATGTACCAATGGCGGCAAGTAAACAAACAGAACCAAGGGCATAAGCTGCCCGACGACCAATTCGATCGGAAAGGAGACCAAACAACACAAAGGAAACGGCCGTTATCGCACCAGCAAATCCGATCACGCCAGACGCATACACAGGGTCAAATCCGGCATCTACCACAGCTGCCAATTGGTGAACGGTTAGCATACGGAGCGGCCCAATAGCCCCCAAACTGGCCAGGATAAGCAACCAGAAAGCAGGCGTATGAATGGCTTCGCGCATGGTCCAATTATGTAGCGGGGCAGAAACGGCCGTTTCCCCCCCACCCGCTACCACTTCTCCATCCGGCAACAACCCCAAATCAGCCGGATTCAGCCGCAAAAACAACACAATCAACGGAATCGTCAGCAAAACCAGCCCAGCCAGCACCACATACGCCCAACGCCACCCCACCCGACCAATTAACTGAGCCACCCCCGGCGTCAGAGTCAATGTGCCCAAACCCGTGCCAGCAAACGCAATACCAATCGCCAAACCCCGTCGCCGCCGAAACCAGCGTGAAATCAGACCTGCTTGCGGCCCCAACCCCAACACCGTAATCCCCAGCCCGGCCACCACCCCATACGTCACCACCAGTTGCCAAAGTGTCCGAATCTGACTACTAAGCAACAGCCCCACAGCCGTCAAAAATGCACCAAACCCAAACGTCCGACGTGCTCCCCACCTGTCTAACGCCATTCCAGCCCACGTAGAAGCCAGCGTAAATACAACCATGCTCACCGAAAACACCAACGACGTACTCGCCCGTGCCCAATGAAACTCGTCAATCAATGCCACAAAAAACACCGTAAATGAAAGCCGAATACCAAAAGCAACCAGTAACGTAAGGCCACAAACAGCCACAATTACCCAACCATAGTAAAATCGACCATTCATCAGCGGTGGAAATGTATGCTTACGCACGGGAATAACACCATCCTCATGATATGATAGAACAATCAGGCAACCCCAAGCGGGTTAGGAGAAACGACAAATGGAAGAATCAGCCCCCTTAAAAACCGGCCATACAATGGTTATCCCCCTGCTATTAACGGCCGTTATCACCATCCTCACCACTATCATCACCCTTCACCCCACCACACAAGCCCAATCCTCCCCCACCATCGCCCACATTAACGGCCAACCCATCACCGAAGCCCACTTCCAGACAGAACTGGAATTACAACGAGTCAAATACGAACTCACCCAACGCAACTATCCCGTCAATCAAGCCGCCCTATTCAACCGCATAATTGGCGACACCCTCATCTTGCAAGCCGCCGCTGCCGATGGTTACCAGGTAGAAGACACCCTCGTAGAAAATGAAATCAACGCCATCTTGAATCGCTTTGGCATAAATCGTAACGAAATGACACAAATCTTGCGCAATCACCAACTAGATTGGCAAGTCTTCGAAACCTCCGTGCGCGAATACACCATTCTGACCCATTACCTTGATGACGTCGTCCTGGCCAACATCAACTACGCTGACCGGCAAAACTTTCTCCAAAACTGGATGAGTGACCAATACAACAATGCCAAAATGGACTTTGATCAAACATTCCTGGACCGCATCAACGCTCCAATACAAATACAAGGCACCAATCAATAACGCTACAAACCATCAGCGGCCACCCAAAAAAGCCCGCCGCACTTCCGGATTCTCAATCAACTCGCGACCAGTACCCTCATAGCTATTCCGCCCCAATTCCAGCACATAACCCCGATGACTAATCTCCAGCCCCTGTCGCGCATTTTGCTCAATCATCAACACAGTCAACCCAATTTCCTGATTCAGGCGACGAATTTGCTGAAAAATTGCTTTGGTAATCAAAGGGGCCAATCCGGCAGAAGGTTCGTCCATCAACACCAATTTAGGCTCCCACATCAGCGCCCGGCCTATTTCCAACATACGCTGTTCGCCACCACTCATCGTACCGGCTTTTTGCTTGGCCCGCTCTGCCAGCCGAGGGAACAACTCAAAAATGTATTCAATGCGACGACGGACACGCTCTTTGTCTCGCTCCAAATACATGCCCATTTCCAGATTTTCCAACACAGTCATCTGGGGAAACACGCTACGCAACTGGGGCACAATGGTAATACCAGCACGGAGCGCATCCTGAGGCCGTATGTTGGTAATGTCTCGATCATCAAATAAAACGCGCCCGCGACGAATGCGCAGAAAGCCATACAGTGCCTTGAAAACGGTGGATTTACCGGCGCCATTGGGACCGATCACACAAACAATTTCACCAGGCTTGACATGCAAGCTCACTCCTTGCAAAATGTCAAAATCCTGATACCCGGCGTAAATGTCTTGTACTTCCAGAAGCGGCCGTTCTTCATTCAACATCGTTTTCCCCTCCATCCGCACCAAAATACGCCTCAATGACGGCTTCATTGTTCACTATTTCCTCAGGAGTCCCCTCTGCCAACTTCTGGCCATAATTCAATACAAATACCCGGCTACACAAATCACCAATAAAGTGAATATTGTGCTCAATTAATAAAAAAGTCTTTTTCGCTTCCCGGTTTAATGCCCGAATTCGGTCTTTAATCGTTTCAATCAAAGTTGGATTGATACCCGAAGTCGCTTCGTCTAGCAAAATCAAATCCGGATCGGGCATAAGAGCCATGCCTATTTCCAACAGACGCTGCTGACCACCAGATAAATTGCCAGCTTTCTCATGCATAAGCCGATCCAGAAGCAAAAAATGTAACAACTCTTTTGCTCGCTCCTCAGTTTGCCGGTGGCTCGGACGCAATTGCCGCCACAGGGTTTCTCCGCGCCATTGCCGACTCAGCAACATATTTTCCAGCACAGTCAGCTTGCGATAAATACGAATCACCTGAAAAGTGCGTGCCAACCCCATATGAGCAACCTGGTAAGGCTTTTTGTGGGTAATTTCTTCCCCCTTGAAAAATACCTGACCGGAACTCAAATCCTGAACACGACTCAGGCAATCAAACAGGGTTGTTTTCCCGCTGCCATTTGGCCCAATAAGCCCTACTATTTCACCGGGATACACGGCGAAGTCCACTTCATTAAGAGCAGCTAGGCCGCCAAAGTATTTGGATACACGCCGACCTTCCAGCAAGGGAATACGATGGTTATCGTTTCTCATGCCACCCCCTCTTTTGGACTCTCACGGAACCAGCGACGCATGATACGCCCCAGGCTTGTGCTACTATCGTCCCCTAATGCACCCATAATTCCTTCTGGTACAAACAAGACAATGATGATGAGCAATGCGCCTTCTACCAACAAGTGGTATTGGAAAAAACTTGCCCAAACAACATCACGCAGCCAGTAAATGACAGCCGCACCTATCACCGGGCCGGCTACTGTTCCCAACCCGCCCAACATAGTCATCATCACCAGTTCGACTGTCCGGCTTTCAAAAAAGACGACATCAGGATCGATGAATGTGTTCTGATAAGCCCACAGCCCTCCCACCAGGCCTGATAGAAACGCGGCAATCCAAAAGGCAGTAATTTTGTTCAAGGTAGTATTAATGCCGCGCATTTCAGCACCAATTTCATCTTCCCGAATGGCAATAAGGGTTGCGCCAAATTCTGTGCGCCGTATCCACCAGATGAGGGTCACAACAAGGATGGCCAGGATGAGGGTGATATAATAAAATAACGGCCGATTTAAATAAGGCGGTAACGTTAATCCTTCCCCACCACCTGTCAACGGCTTACTCACCCGCACAATCTCACGCATAGCCACAAAAGTACCCAACATCGAAATCGAGAAATATGGTCCCTTCAATCGCAGAGTAGCCGATCCAATCAACACGGCAAAAACGGCCGATATCATTCCGCCCACTACCATTGCTGGCCAAAACGGCCAACCCAACTTATTCATCAAAATCCCAGTGCCATATGCCCCCAACCCAAAAAACACCGCATGACCAAAATCCACATAACCAGTGAACCCCCCTGTCAGATTCCAGTTGCTTGCCAACGTAATCAGCATAAACATCTGCGTAAATGAAAACAGCAACGAATTCGTCACCAGCTTTCGTTCAGGCGCAACAAACTGAGGTAATGGCAAAGCAAACAACCCAACCAATAGCAAGAACAAAAACCAGCGATTTAATCGGTACTGTCGCCAAATCTGCTTCAATCCCTTCATGGCTATCGCACCTCCGTTGCCGGCTGTAAGCCACCAAACAACCCTTGGGGGCGCGTCACCAGCACAACAACCAACAACACAAACGAAGAGACGATCCCCAAATTAGTGCCAATACCTGGAATATATGTGGCGATAAACACTTCAACGAGGCCAAGCACAATGCCCCCCATCAACGCGCCCGGAATACTACCCAGGCCAGACATAGCCGTAATAGCAAAAGCCTTAAGCGTCAACGGCGGCCCCATAAAAGGGAAAATGGCCTGCGTGGGGCTAATCAACATCCCTGCTGCACCAGTTAATGCGGTACAAATGGCAAAGGTGATGGCGTACACCTGGTGAATTTCAATCCCAACAATCCGCGCCGCTTCCCGATTTTGGGCCGCAGCTCGAATGCTCTTGCCTGTACGTGTGTATTGCAAAAAGAGGTAAAGTAGCAACATGATTATCAGGGCAGCCAAAAGGATATATGTTTTGGTCACGGGAAAGGTGATTTGCCCCACACGCCAAAAGCCACTTAATGCGGTTTTTGTCTGGCGGGGATCGGCCGTGTAGATAAGTTTGACACTATTGGAAAGCATAATCCCCAAACCAAACGTTACTAATAAAGAAATCAGATGCGGCCGTTCCACCACCCGATTAATCAAAACACGTTGCAAAATATAGCCCAAAACAAACATGACAGGCATCACCACAACCAATGCTGCGAACGGTTCCCAACCAAACTGCTTGTTCAACACCCAAGTGATATAAGCACCCAACATCACCAATTCACCATGAGCCAGGTTAATCACTCCCATCACACCCCAGATTACAGAAAAACCCAGCACCATCACAGCATAAAATCCACCAAGCATGACGCCATTTATCAAAGCCTGCAAAAACTGATCCATAAAACCCTCCCTAAACTCCCCCAGGTCAATATAAAGGGAAGGGGTAGCCATAACATACCAACGGCTACCCCTTTATCCACAACAATTACCGATCTTCCCAGGCTGGCATCGGATAGAGCAAATCGGCCACAGCAGCTTCTTCGGGGGCGACTACCAAAATCTCCCCGTCTTGAATCTGAATAGCACCCATTGGCTTGGCAACATTCTTACCCGTTTCGTCGAACCGAATCGGCCCATAGAATGTCATCAAGTCCAGATTACGGAGAGCCTCCCGCACTGCGTCCATCTCCAGTGTGCCTGCATTTTCAATGGCGGCCTGCAAAGCCAGTGCTGTGGCTGTGGATTCAGCAGCTTGATACGTGGGTGGTTCATTCCACATTGCTTCATATCGGGCAGCATATTCTGCGGGTGTACCCAGATATTTGCCCTGCCAGGTCATACTGGCTTCCCATTGTGTTGGCCCAATGATGTAGTTGGCAGCATCACCAACTTCTTCTACAAATTGTGGGTTGCTGGGGCCGACGGTAATGACCATTGCCTTGGGGGTAAAGCCCAATTCTTGAGCAGCACTGACAAAGAGTAATGCGTCATTAAAATGGCCACCGCCAACAAAGACATCCGGATTCAGATCGCGGAATTTGGTCATAATGGCAGAAACATCAGCGACATCTTTGGGGTATGTTTCTACGGCAAGTACTTCCATGCCATACTCTTCTGCCCATTTAATTGCACCTTCGGCCACAGAGGTGGGGAATGCGGTATCTTCGTAGGCTACGACGACGGTCTTCGCCCCTTTGTCGGCCAGAGCCTTGAGCGCAGATTGGGTATAGTTGCCTGCTGGTGTGAGCACCCCAAAGATATTCTGGAAGCCTCGCTCAAAAATACTTTCGGATGCACCATTTCCCTCTACCATGATGACCCCGTATTTTTCGGCAATTGCGCTGGTGGCAATTGTTAAGCCACTGGAGTAGGGGCCTAGCAAGAAGTCAACTTCGTCTTCTGTGATCAGTTTTTCGACCAGATTGGCAGCGGTGTCGGGGTCGCCTTCATCGTCGTAATATACGATTTCTACTTTGTACCGCTTGTCGCCAACACGAATGCCACCATATTCGTTGTTTACCCAATCTAACCAAAGATTGTAGCCTTGACGGGTATCTTTTCCTTCGCGGGCATATTTGCCAGTTTCGCTAACGGCAGCACCTAAACGAATCACGCCATCAAATTCTGGCGCAGCTGCTTCTTCGCCGCCTCCGGTTTCTTCTTCGGCGGGGGCTTGGGTGGGTTCTTCTTGTGGTGGTGCGGTGGGTTCTTCTCCCCCTTGCCCACCGCCACAGGCGGCTAAGAATAACATGAGAATAACAAGTAGGGTTAATAAACGTGGAAACTTGTGCTTCATTTTTTCTCCTCCTGATATTAAACGGATTTGTTTATAAGTTTGACTGAAGGGATGGTTTTATTTTGTTGGTTGTACACCTCCTTTTGCGCCAACAGGTGGAAATGGGCAGGAATTCAGGATTGGTGTTAAAGCGTTGTCATCATTTTATTGGCAAGATAAAAGGAAGGCATAAAAAGTGGGGGGATGTTTGTAAAAATCGTATAAAAATTGGGAGTGAGGGGGAGGCGCGGATTTTCAGGAATTTTGTATAATGGTGACAATCTTGATAAATGGAGTATGAATGATGGAAATAACGCTGAATATAAACGGCCGTTCTCAAACAATATCTGCCCACCCTACCGACACCCTCCTCACTGCTCTCCGTCATGCAGGTTATTACAGTGTTCGATACGGGAGTGATGACGGAACAACTGGTGCCGGTGCCATTCTGTTAGACGGCCGTCTTGTCAACAGCGAAACCATACTCGTCGGCCAAGCCATCGGCCACCACATTGAAACCGTCGAAGGACTAACCACTCAAGTCGGTGAACTCCACCCCATTCAAAAAGCCTTCATCGAAACCGGCGCCATCCAGTCCGGCTATTCCACCCCCGCCATGATCCTCGCAGCCAAAGCACTCCTGGACCAAAACCCCAACCCCACCGAAGCCGAAGTCCGCGATGCTCTCTCCGGCATCCTCTGTCGTGAAACTGGCTATGTCAAACCAGTACAGGCCGTACTCCGAGCCGCTGCCTACCTGCGTGGCGAAGACGTGCCGCCTTACGAAGGTCCCGAAATTGTGGATGCAACCTACATTGGTGACCTTCCATCCTCGCCAGATGACAAAATAAGCGGACCAGAAACCCATGTCACTGATACACCGGCAACCCACACCAAACCCAAAACCGACGTCTTGCTAACCAGCAGCATTCCTGAAACACGGGTTGTGGGCAAGCCAGAAACCAAAGTAGATGCCGTCAAACTGGCAAAAGGTAATCCGGCTTTTGTGGATGACATTGAACTGCGAGGCATGCTCCATGCCAAGCTACTGACCAGCCCCCATGCTCACGCCCGCATCCTCGACATTGACGATAGCGAAGCGCTGGCTCTACCCGGCGTCCATGCAGTTATCCATTACAAAAACATTTCTCGCGTCAAATATGCCTCTGGTGGGCAAAGTTACCCAAATCCACTACCACATGACCAGGTAAGCTTCGATAACAAGGTGCGCTACGTAGGGGATCGGGTAGCGGCCGTTGCTGCCGAAACACCCGAAATTGCCGAAGAAGCCCTCAAACGTATCAAAGTTACCTACGAAGTTTTGCCTGCTGTTTTCGATGAAAACGAAGCAATCAAGCCTGGTGCACCCGTTATCCATGATGAAGACGACACCGAAGGCATTCATGATGCCCAACGCAACATTGTACACCATATCCACGCTGAAGTTGGCAGCGTAGAACAGGGATTTCAGGAAGCTGACTACGTTTTTGAACACACTTACTATGTCCACCAGGTACAACAAGCTCCCATAGAACCCCATATTGCTATCAGCTGGTGGGATTCTGATGAACGGCTGGTTATTCGTACCTCTACCCAAGTACCCTTTCATGTACGGCGTATGGTTGCCCCCCTGTTGGGGCTGCCAGTCAAGCGCATTCGGGTTATCAAACCACGTATTGGTGGCGGATTTGGTGTTAAGCAAGAAATGCTCATCGAAGATATTGTGGGGCATTTAACTATCAAGACGGGGCGCCCTGTACGGCTGGAGCTAACTCGTTCAGAAGAATTTCGCAGCAGCCGCACCCGACACCCGCAAACAATCACGTTCAAGACGGGCGTGATGAAAGATGGCACATTGCACAGCATGGAAATGCGAGTTGTTGGTAACACGGGTGCATATGGAACACATGGGCTTACTGTACAAACAGTGACTGGTTTGCGCGGATTGAGCAGCTATAACTGTAAGCATCGAAAATTTGATTGTCTGGTGGTTTATACAAATTTGCCGGTTCCAGGAGCGTATCGTGGGTATGGGGGACCACAGGCGTTGTTTGCCCTGGAATGCCATATGGATGAGATTGCGCATGCTTTGGGGATGGATCCAATCGTCTTTAGGCGCAAGAATTGGGTGCAAGCGGGTGACCCAATGCCAATTGCACCTTTGTTGGGTGAAGGGGAAAAGGAAACGGTTCAGTTTGTGCCTGTTATTCAATCTTGTGGATTGAATGAGTGTTTTGAGCAGGGGATGAAGGCGATTGGCTGGGAACGAAAGTATGAGCCGGGATGGCATGAAGTGCCAGGGAAACCGCATGTGCGGCGGGGCTTGGGGGCGGCGATGTGTATGCACGGCACGGCGATTCCAGGGCTGGATATGGGGGGCGCATCTATCAAGATGAATGATGATGGCTCGTTTAATGTGTTGGTGGGAGCGACGGATTTGGGAACTGGGGCGGATACGGTGTTGGGGCAGATTGCGGCAGAGGTGTTGGGGGTGCCGTTGGCGGATATTGTGATGTACTCCAGTGATACGGATATGACGCCGTTTGATACGGGCGCTTATGCGAGTAGTACCACGTATATTTCGGGAACGGCCGTTAAAAAAGCTGCCGAACAAGTTGCTGACCAGATTCGGGAACGAGCTGCGCTCATGTTGGGGTTGGAACGTTGGCATGATATTCGCCTGGAAAACCGACATGCCATTGCTCCAGACGGCCGTTCTGTAAGCCTGGAAGCAATTGCTCTGCACAGCCTCCACCAAGACCAGCAACGGCAAATCATGGCAACCGCCTCCTTTGTCAGTATGGACTCTCCGCCACCATTTGCCGGGCAGTTTGCAGAAGTAGAAGTGGACACAGAAACAGGGCAGGTAACTGTGACAAAACTGGTCATGGCGGTTGATGCTGGCGTTCCTATCAACCCGATTACGGCCAGCGGCCAGGTAGAAGGTGGTATGACCCAAGCTTTAGGGTATGCTCATTGCGAAGAAATGGCCTACGACGAAAGCGGCAATCTGATTAACGACCAGTTTGGACCTTACCATATCTATCGGGCAGATGAAATGCCCTGGATGAAAGCCATTTTGGTACAAACGAATGAACCCACTGGCCCATTTGGTGCAAAAGCAATTGCAGAAATCCCTAAAGATGGGGTAGCTCCTGCTGTAGCCAATGCCATTTTTGATGCTACCGGTGTTCGTATTCGCCGTATTCCATTTACGCCCCAACGGGTTTACCGGGCTTTGCAGGCCGCAAAAGAAGGAGAAGCTCATTAAGTGGGCTGTTTTGACTGTTGGTGAAACACGAAAAGAGCCAGGCTTTTCCTGGCTCTTTTCATTCCTGCCCCGAAATGTACCAAACTGGTCATCAGGAATTTAG
>RFGV01000358.1 GCA_003696605.1 Chloroflexota bacterium
CCGGGGGTAATACGTGTATGTAAGATATTATAAGGAGAAATTTTTATATTTGAAGTAGTTGTTGGATTTTTATCGGGGATGGAGTTTAATGATTGATGTAGAATGCGTGTTAGCCGGTTGGTTGCAGGATAAAGTGAAGCTACAATGCTATTTTGATAGAGAGAATTGGCGTTTGTTAATAATTCTGTCGAGGTTGTGAATATGTCTCTTTCGTTTGGGATTTTGCTGATTGTGCTGTTGATTTCGGCAGCAAATTATGTAACAGTGACTGGAAATGAGCGGTTTTTCCAATTTTTTGATTTGGTGTTGTTGGTGATTAATTTACCGCTGTTTCTAATGGGGATATTTTACCTGACAGCTCCGCCAGAAGTGCTGAATCAGTTAACCGCAGTTGGGGGGCTGGTATTGCCCGAACCGAAGCAGGCTGGGGTTGTGATGTTGGGTATGGCGTTGTGGGGAGCGGTGATGAGTTTACGGCCGTTTCGGGCTGGTCTGATGCGCTTTTTGCCATTGCAAGCTAATTCTCCTATTCATGCGCTGGCCATTATTTTGAGTGGCTATCTGGTGGGGAACGTGTTATTGACGCTGACACAAGGCGGATTGGTAGAACTGGCAGAAACGGCCGTATCTGCCAGCGCCCTCGAACTCACCCTACAACAACTTATCTTCACCCTCATCGCCATTCTGGGAGTTGGCTTTTACATTCGTCGCTCACCAACAGCTACCTGGCAACGCCTGGGCCTGAAACCCATTCGCCTTCAGCACATCGCCATCAGTATGCGCTGGATCATCCTCCTTGTCATCCTTCAGGCATCAGGGGGTGCTTTGTGGGCAGCACTCAACCCCCAACAGTTTGACCTGGTAGATGGCATCAGTAGCACCCTGTTTGGAGACATTGATACAGTAGGTGAGTGGTTGCTCCTGGCCGTTGCTTCCGGTGTAGGCGAAGAACTCCTGTTTCGCGGTGCGCTTCAACCTGTATTCGGTATTTGGGTAACTTCTCTGCTGTTCGCTGTGGCCCATGTACAATATGGCATCACACCGGTTACCTTTGTTGTTTTTCTTATTGGGCTGGCATTAGGCTACCTCCGTCAGCAATACAGCACCAGCACAGCCATTTTGGTCCATGCCGGATACAACTTTGTACTGGGTTTGTTTAGTCTGATTGCCACCCAATTTACCCCACAATAAAGCCCTGCTTCTATGCCAGACGAGCGTAAAACACCAGCCGGGAACACTTGTCATCCCCCTCTCAATTTGCTATAATGCGCAGCGTTCGGGGCATGGCGCAGTTTGGTAGCGCGCTTCAATGGGGTTGAAGAGGTCGTGGGTTCAAATCCCGCTGCCCCGACCAGAGAGCTGGAAGAACGTCGCGTCATGCACGCGGCGTTTTTTGTTTATGAGGATGAGCGATGAATAATGATAAGGCTACACGTATTCGTCTAATTAGCACAGGTGCTTTGCTGGCACTAGGCGCTGTGTTAATTGTTTTGTCTCTGGCAGCAGATCGGCTGGGGCTGGATATTACGCCGGGATTTGGTGTTATTCAGATGGTGCTGTTTCTGATAGGTATTTCCTGTCTGACGCTGGCTGGTTTTTTGTATTTGCAAAGTCTTAAGCGGCCAGATGCGCCTCGTTCGTTACAGGCAGATATTGGTGTACGGCTCTCGGCTACCGGACTGGTTTTTGCTTATGTGGCCGGCTTGTCTGATTTGATTGGAATAGGTACGCATGTGCAACCAAATTTTGAACGGCCGTTTGTTGGCCCTTTACAAATAGGGGGGATTGCTCTCGGTTGCATCATGATCGTGCTGGGAATGCTACTGTACCATACCAGCCGTCGGGTACAGCGTTCTTCCTCACTGGAGTTTTTGCTACGCCAACAACAAGAACCTGGCAATCATGCTCACTAAAGTCAGGAAATCTAACGTAAACCAGTAAGCTGGAATGGCTGATTCAATACAGTGAAAACGGCCGAATCCGACGTAACCGGTCGCTGAAAAATCACTGTAAATGATGCCGATTGCCCTGGCGGCACAGTCCATGGAAATGCCGGATTTGTAGATAACAGCAAATATGCCGATCCATCTGCCGTACGCAACGACACATCATTTTCCGTCACCACCAAAGGCTGTTCACCCACATTTGTAATTTGCCCGGCCAGTATCAGGTTCGTCAAATCAGACGACACCTCTGCCCTTACCAACGACACAGATGACCCCAATAATGCCCGATTGCTGCCATTGAAGGGAATAATTACCTGAATCTGGCTATTTGTATCTGTGCGGCTAACAACCCAGCCCAATGTATTGCTCACCAGCCCGGCAGGTATCTGATAACCAGCTGTTGCTTGCACAGATTGCCCCACATTCAAAAAGCCAGAAAGTGGCGGATAGTTCCCCACCTGGCTAGCAGCTGGGTTAAGGGCATATTGATTACCCAAGTCATCCAATAAGGTAAACCGTAGTCGGCTGGTATCTAAAGCAGTCAGTCCCACATTCTGTACCTGAAAGTCAATCTGATAAAAGGCAAAACCGGGGGGGATTTCCGGACGTGAGGGGACATAAGCAGCACCAGTAACCGTTATCTGGATGTTGTCAAGCTGGGCAGTCTCACCCAATTCGATGCGGTTGTCTTCCAGTTGGGGGGTAGTTGCCCGGTCAGCAGCGAAACGGCCGTTGACCACTAATCGTTCTTCCCCAGACATACCTATTAGAATCAGCGTCACACCAGGCCGATTTTGGGCAAACACATCCCGATTATTCTTGGGAATCATTTGGCGACTTTCAAACAAAAACGGCAAAGATGCCCCACCCCGTGTGACAACGGTTATTTCATCGCCCGGTGTCAACCCTTCCAATAAAGTCTGGGTTTCATCTGTAGCTTGCAAACCAAATACATAGTTCACGACGCTACCATACACCCAAACGGCCGTATCTTCCGAGGCTTCTGGAGACCATGTCCCTTCGGCCGTCACTCTCTCTGCACGCACAGCAAACTCTCTGTCAGCCAACTTCAATGTTATCGGCAAATCCAGCGTCACCGACACTGTACCAGAATCGCTAATGCCAAAAATCAGAGGTTCACCCCCTACTCCTTCCGGGTTCGTTTCAGCAAAAGGCGTCGGCGTGGCAGGAACGGCCGTGTTCTGCCCCCACAACAAATACCCTAACCCCAAAAACAATACAGCAACCCCCACCACCAAAACAGCCAATAACACCACCTGATTCCGATTCATTCTTCCCGAAGAGCCACCTTGCGTGTCAGAAGCCATAACACAAATCCCAAAATTTACTTATATCCACATTCAATAAATCAACCACCCAACCAATTCCTACGGAATCTCCAACGGCAATGGCTGTGGTGCTACCCGCAGCAAAATATTGGCACTATTACCTACAACCAATTGACTATAACCAAGAAACGGCACAACAACCCGAATTGCCCCGCTGGAAACAATAGAATCAAACCGAATCACCCCTGCCTCATTTGTAAAACCAAAGGCAAGCAACTCCCCGGTCGTATTATCAAATACCGACACAGCCACATCCATAATTCCTTCTGTCAACTCAGGCGTAAAGTTCCCATTGCTGTCATAATACAACGTCACATTAATTGTTGCCGGAATCTGCCCTCCAGCCAACGGTGTAGCTGTTGGTAACGGCTGGAACTGAATCACCGGTGGTGGCGCTGGCGTTGGTGTAGCAAACAAAGAAAGATCAATTGGTGTTGGTGTGGGCGGAAACGTAGGAAAAGGTGTTGGGGTTGCCGCTGGTACACCACCCCCAGTGCCAGGCCGAAATGTAGCAGTAGGTGTTGGCGTGGGTGTGGCGGCCGTTGCCGTGCAAGTCAGATCGTAAGTATGCAGGAACGATTCTTCATATGGTGGCGGATTTACCGGCCCCACCATAATATATAGCCAGCCAGTATAAGTAGACAGATACGTTACCTTACTCCCCAAATCGCCAGGCGCCTTATCGTCATTACCAATAGGAGGATTAAAATCATTGCCATTATGATCCAACAAAATAATATTGGTATCTGCTACCGGTGATAAATTAGTTGTTTCACATGTGTACTGAATCCCTGGCTTGACCCACAAACGAAATACATCTGTATCTTGCGGGCTACCAAACACCGGCACAAAGCTCAGGCTCTTGGTTTCACCCACACCAATCACACAAGCTGTTTCTAGTGTGCTATTGAATTCACATTCATCAGCACCAGGAACAGGGGTATTGCTGGGCGTTGGTGTAGGTGGATTCACTTCTTTTACTTCAATGCAATAGGTCTTACCAGCCGGATCAGAAGGGTCCTTGTTTTCAACTCGCGCGTAATAAAAACCGTCCACATTGACACTAACAGTTACATCAGAAGCCAGATTGCCTATGCCTGCGTCGTCATTGCTGGCTATCTGGTTGAAAGTTGTGTTGTAGATGGTAAGTACGGTGTCTAAACCGGCAGACAAATTGGAAGTAGTAATCTGATAAGTAGAACCTGCCTTACCTGAAAAGCGGAAGAAGTCCTCGTCTCCAAAGGGCCAGAGGGTAGCGTTGCACAGCTGGCCTCCCCCCACAGAAATCGTGTAGGCCTGACTGAAGTCGTTATTTGGTTCGTACACATCTACAAAGATGGGGGTAGCTGCCGATGAGGTGGGAGTCGGTGTGGCTGGGGTTGGGTCGTCGTCGAGGATGGTAAGAACGGCCGTATCATCACTACCCAACACGGCATTCACCGGATTACGCAACACCAGATTAACAGTTTCATCCGGCTCATCAGTCGAGTCATTAATAATAGTCACAGAAAAAGTAAGCGAACTGGGAGAAGTGGTAAAAGTAAGCACACCAGAGGCAGCCGTATAATCACTGCCCGACGTGGCCGTACCATCCACCGTCAGGTACTCCACCGAAGCTGTACCCGTCAGCGTGCCATTAATATCTACCGTAATTGTAGCCGACCCACCATTTTCTGATCGGCTATAAGAAGCACTACTAAACTGTATCGTTGGGCCAGTTTGTTGTAAAGGTGCGGCTTGTACTGCCCCTTGGGGCAAAACAGTTCCCCACAAAGCAATCATCAGCAAAAATGACAGGAAAACGAAAGCCAAAAGAAAAAGAAGGCGTTTTGTTCGGTGAAAGTGAAATGATTTCATAATAAGCCCCTGAGAGTTCACGCACGCCAAAAAATAAAAAACTGACGCTAACGATGAGCAGATTATAACGTACAGCCAGATACAATAGCAAGTATCAACATAAAATAAAATGGGACAGCTTCTTAATTCTCAAAGCTGTCCCACCAATTGCAGCCAAAACAATCTTTCAATTATCGGGCTGGTTGCTTATTTGTTGGAGCCACCAAAACTTCATCTACCAACCCGTACTCTTTTGCTTGTTGAGCCGTCATGTACAGATCACGGTCAGTATCTTGGGCAATCTTCTCTACAGACTGCCCTGTATGATAGCTGAGAATATTGTTTAGCGTTGTCCGCAAGCGCAAGATTTCCTGAGCCTGAATGGCAATATCAGAAGCCTGACCCTGTGCGCCACCCAATGGCTGGTGCATGTGGATGGTAGCATTGGGCAAGGCATAGCGCATGCCTGGTGTACCGGCTGCCAGCAAAACCGTACCAAAACTGGCGGTAAATCCTACAGCAACTGTGGAGACGGGACACTCAACCTGTTGCATTGTATCGTAAATGGCCATACCGGCATAAACCATACCACCAGGGCTGTTAATGTACATGCGAATTGGCTTTATTGGATCTTCGCGGGCCAGGTAGAGAAGCTGAGCCACGATTAAGTTGGCAATTTGGTCATTGATTGGTGTTCCCAAAATGACAATACGTTCCTTAAGCAGGAGTGAATAAATATCGTAAGCACGTTCACCCCGCCCGGTTGTCTCGATCACCATGGGCACCAAAGAGGTTGGAAAATCCATCATAACAGGTCTCCTTTGTTTGGCGTCTAACGTCTCCAAAATGTACGCCCAAATCCAATCAGAGGTATATGGGCCAGACTGAGTGTCTGTCGGAATTTGTACTATAGCCGCCGAGTGTTAGATTTGCGTTATTCTTCTTCTGTGTTTTCGGTTTCGGCCGTTTCCGACAGATCGGGTGCATTGCCAGACAAAATTGCCTTGATACGTTCGGCCGTTTTGTCCATCAGCACTTCACTGCTTACCATCTCAAACCCATAACCAGCCTGGTAATATTGCCGCATGCTGTTCTGCAACTCTTCGTGTGCCGCAAATGCCTTTACACGTTCCTCAATCGCATTATCTACATCTTCCTGATCAACCGTCAGCTTTTCTTCCAGAACAAACTGACGTAACACCAGCCGTCGCTTCAGACGTTTTTCTGCGCTTTCCCGAAAGTCTTCCCGAACTTGTTCTTCGGTTTTACCCTGAATCTTCAGAAAGTCTTCCCATTCCCAACCGCCACGACGAACCTGGTTTTGAAATTCTTCCATCATTTCATCTATTTCCATTTCGACAGCAGCAGGTGGGTAAATAATTTCGGCCTGTTCCAGCAAATCATCTACCATACTCTCAATGAGTTGGTCTTTGGCCTGTTGTTCGGCCTGTTTGTGCAACTCGTTGCGAATGGCTTCACGCAATTCGTCCAGAGTTTCGTATTCTCCTTCCAGTTTGGCCAGGTCGTCATTCAATTCAGGCAGAATACGCTCTTTGACATTCAGGACAGTAATATTGAATGTTACTTCTCTGCCAGCCAGGTCTTCTTCTTCATAATCTTCCGGGAAGGTAAAACTAAAGGATTTTTCATCCCCAGCAGTTAGCCCGACAAGGTTTTCGACGAAAGGTGTGCCGGCCAGCACTTTTTCGGGATCGAGCAAAATTTCTGCCCCGTCTTCAGATTCGAAGAAGGTTTCAGGTTGGGGTTCGGCCGTTTCTGCATCCCCTTCTGTCTCATCCCCATCCTCACCAGTTGCCTTAGGTGCCAGTTCACCCTTACCGCTAATGGTGACCACATCTCCTATTTGTGACGGGCGATCGACTTCTTGCAATTCCTGATGCTTTACCCGAATATCTTCCAGCACTTCTTCTACGGCTTCGTCCGTCACTGTTACCGGCTCAACTTCCTTGCGAAGCGACCGGTAATCACCCAGTTTTACCGTGGGTGTAAGCGGCAGTGTGAACTTCAATACCAACGGCTCCATTTCCATATCATCCAGAGAAGGACGGCCGTACAGTTCTACATCCAACTCCTTCAGTACTTCATCAAAAATAGCCGGGATTTCATCCTCTACGGCTTCAATACGCAAAGACTCTTCCCCAATACGGCTCAACAGCACATTGTAGGGAATTTTACCCTTGCGAAAACCAGGAATGTTTATGTTGCGGGCCAATTTACGTGCAGTCTGACGCATTGCCTTTTGCACCCGTTCTTCAGCCACTTCAACGGTTACATTCAGTTGTCTTTGATTATCTTCCTCTTTGTGAATTGTAAGTGTCACAGCATTACCCCTCAATAAAATTTTTACCTGTGAACAGGTTAAATATCAGTAAACTACGAAAAAAGCGTTGCCTGTGCAGCAACGCCCGGTTGTCAACGAAACAGATGGGGATGGAGGGACTCGAACCCACACGCCTTGCGGCACATGATTCTAAGTCATGCGCGTCTGCCAATTCCGCCACATCCCCATAACCAGGTAATTATACCACTGGTGTAGCCTTTGCCAACCAGATACGGCCGTGTTACATTTGAACCATCCAATTGGCCTCAGGCTGTTGCCAAACCAGGCGAAAATTCAGCCATATTTCTACTGTTATTGGCCATTGCCAACCACTAAAAACAAAATTTGGAGAAGCAAATGAGCACATTACTCGTCAAAAATGCAACCGTTTTGGTAACAATGGATGATCAACGCCGGGAAATTAAAAACGGCGCCATGTTTATTCGAGACAACGTGATTGAAAAAGTAGGCACAACGGCCGAAATGCCCGAAACGGCCGATACCATCCTCGACCTAAGCAACCACATCATTCTACCCGGCTTTGTCAACACCCACCACCACCTCTACCAAACCCTCACCCGCGTACTGGCACAAGATGCCGACCTTTTCACCTGGCTCAAAACCCTCTACCCAATCTGGGCCAACCTCACCGACGAAGCCATTTACATCAGCACCCTCACCGGCCTGGCCGAACTGGCACTCTCCGGTTGCACCACCAGCAGCGACCATCTTTACATCTACCCCAACGACTGCACACTCGACAGTCAAATCCGTGCCGCCAGTGAAATTGGCGTCCGCTTTCATGCCGCTCGCGGCTCCATGTCGTTAGGCGAAAGCAAAGGCGGCCTGCCCCCAGACCGAGTCACCGAAGACGAAGCGTTTATTATCAAAGACACCCAACGGCTTATCGAAACCTACCACGACCCAAACCGATACGCCATGCTACGAGTCGTGGTTGCCCCTTGCTCTCCCTTCTCTGTCACACCCGATCTGATGCGCGAGTCGGCCGAACTGGCCCGTGCTTACGGTGTAACCATGCACACCCACCTGGCCGAAACCATCGAAGAAGAGGCTTTCTGCCTGGAAACCTTTGGCAAACGGCCAGTAGAATATGTAGAGTCTTTGGGGTGGACAGGACATGATGTGTGGCACGCTCATTGTGTCCATATGAATCAACCAGAAATCGAATTGTTTGGCCGTACAGGTACAGGCGTCGCTCATTGTCCCACCAGCAACATGCGCCTGGCCAGCGGTATTGCGCCTGTGCTGGCCTGGCGGCAAGCAGGTGTGAAAGTAGGACTGGGTGTTGATGGGTCGGCCTCAAACGACGGTAGTCACCTGCTGGCAGAAGCGCGGCAGGCGATGCTCTTGCAGCGGGTAGCCCCTGATCGTTACCTGAGTGAAAAGCCAGGTGGACGTGGCGGTTTTGCCGGAAAACCTGACGCCATGACAGCACGAGAGGCACTGGAGTTGGCCACAAGAGGGGGCGCAGCCGTTTTGGGACGGGATGATATTGGCTATTTGGCGCCGGGAATGGCTGCTGATTTTATTGCCATTGATCTGAATCGGGTGGGGTTTGCTGGCGCAGGCCATGACCCGGTGGCCGCAATTGTGTTTTGCCAACCGGTAAATGTGGATTATTCGGTGATTAATGGGCGGATTGTGGTGGAAAACGGCCGTCTTGCCACCATCGATCTCCCCCCAGTGCTGCAACGTCATAACGAAATTGCCATTGCTATGGTGCGCAACGAACAGGCATAAGGATTTTAATAAACAACCAACGTGGCAAATTCCCATTATTCAGGAAATTTCATGAACATGACATACTACCACAAATGAAAACATCTCTTTTTCATTTTCAGAGGAGAAGGTCCATGAAAATTGGCTCAAATGGCATCCTTGTCAATCAGTTCAGTCAGGTACTACTCATTAGGCGGGACGACACACGCACCTTTGCCCCCCCTGGTGGTCTGATGGAAAAAGGCGAGTTACCAACAGACAACGTGGTGCGTGAAGTACGGGAAGAAACCGGCCTGATTGTAATGCCGGTACGCCTGACTGGCCTGTATTTTTGGCCACTCAAGCCAACAGGCGTATTGAATTTCACATTTCGTTGCCTGCAACGTGGTGGCGAATTACAAACTTCGCCTGAATCACCACAAGTTGGCTTCTTCTCCACTAATCAGTTGCCACGAAATATGCTTCAGGTGCATCGGCAGCGGCTGGAACACGCATTGACTCATGTGGGGGGGGCACCTCACTGGCAAACTGCTAAAACAGGTCTGTTTACTGAAATTGGGCGTTGGCTGGTGTTTAATCTGATTTATCCGTTTAAGGATTGGCGGCGGGCGCGTCGGGGTGAGTCGCCTTATGTTGCCCCACCCGATTGGCGGGTAGGGGCGTTTGTGGTGGTGCGGGATGAGTCTGGGCAGGTGTTGTGGATACGGCGACGGGATCGAGATGTGTGGAACTTGCCCGGTGGTGGTGGCCGGGTAATGGAGCCGCCGTGGGAAACGGCCGTTCGTGAAACTTATGAAGAAACTGGCCTGCACGTTCGTCTTACAAACCTGACCGGTGTATATGTCTATGAAAATGAAAGCCATATGATCTTGACATTCACAGGTGAAGTGACCGGCGGCACCCTCACCCCAAACCCTGAAGCGGCTGAATTCGGTTGGTTTACTCCAGGTGCAGAGCCCCCCAACACTGTCCCCCAACACATCGAGCGTGTGGCAGATGCTGTAAGTGGGCATTCACATACATTGTTCCGCATTCAATCCAAACAATCTGTTTCAGAATTCGAGTAATCCCTCAAACAAACTGCCCCCCTGTTACCGAATAAATGGCATACAGGGGGGCTGCTGATTTTCAAAAATCGCGGCTATTCCCCAACTTCCATTAACTGTTCAATGCCCTTAACTGGATCTGGTCCCAAATGGAAGCGTATGACCCGACGACCAGCATCTAGCAAAGCCTGGGCATCACCCAAAGCCTGAGCAGCCTTGAGTACACCAAAGGTCAGTGTGCCTGTCATTGCACCAGCGGCATCAGGAATGGGTAAATCTTGTTGCGGATCGGCAAGTAGTTGGATGAATAGTCCGCGCCCGGCATCTCCTTTGTGTAGTTGTCCGGTAGAGTGGAGGAAGCGCGGTCCGTATCCTACGGTGGTTGCCAGGCGTGTTTGTTGCCGTATAAATTCTCGTAATCGTTGCAGGGCGTGTTCATTTTGTGGGTTGCGGGGTAAATAGGCATGAATGGCTACGTAGTCCCCCGGTTTTGCCTGGGTCAGGAAGTTGTGGAGCACGTCGGCGGAGAGAGGGGCAAATTCACCAGTGGGAAGTGTGCCGTCTTTGCGGTAGGTGGCGAGCATTTCTCGGGCGCGGATTTTGGCGGCTTCAACGTTGGGTTGATCGAATGGGTTGATGTGGAGGATGTGTCCGGCTACGGCCGTTGCCATTTCCCACAGGAAGAATTGACCGCCAAGATCGTACAAGTCGTCGAGATGGAAAGTGACGACGGGATGACCGGCAGCAATGAGTTGAGAAACGGCCGTATCCAGCGACCGATCTCCTGCCAGCCGCAACACCACAAACAGACGATCATCTCCATACTCATCTGGGGTGGCTACCGTCTCTCCCGTTACGGGCAAAATACCTTTCCCTTGTTTTCCGGTACTTTCGGCAATTAGTTGCTCTACCCAGTCACCAAAACTCCGTAAGGCAAGCGAAGTGAGCAATGTCAGTTTGTTACGGCCGTTTTCTGCCAGATCGCCCAACACTGCCCCCAAAACAGCTGCCATATTATCCTCAATCATGCCACAATGGCACGGCTCTGTATTCGCCGCCATAGCTGCTGCCCGTTCCACCAACTGCCCGACATCAGCCCCAACCAATGCTGCCGGAACCAGGCCAAAAAATGACAATGCCGAATACCGGCCACCAATTTCCGGATCGTTCAGGAACAATTGACGGAACTGATACCGTTGGGCAGTTTCCACCAATGGACTTCCAGGATCAGTAATGGCAACAAAGTGTCTGCCAGCCCGTTCTGACCCTACTGTTTCGACAACGCGATTGTAGAAGTAATTGAAGCCGCTGATTGTTTCTACAGTTGTGCCCGACTTGGTGGAAACGATAAACAAGGTTTTGGTCAGGTCAAGTTCAGCATCCAGGGCGGCGATGGTATCTGGATCAGTTGTGTCCAGCACCTTCAGGTCAAGAAAGGGATGAGGCATGTAGGGGGGCTGTGCCGGTTTGCCAAATGTGTTTTGGAACAGTTCGGGTGCAAGGCTGGAGCCACCCATGCCAATGAGTACGGCGTGGGTAAATTCTTCGTCAAGTATGGTGCGGGTAAACTGGTTGAGGGTGGTGAGGTTGTCTTCCATAACGGCCGTTACATGCAGCCAACCCAACCTGTTTTCAATTTCGGTTGGGTCAGATTGCCACACCGTATGATCATGCGCCCAAATACGGCACATTACCCGTTCCTCACACATTCGCTTTAACCGTGCCGTCACTACCTCTTCGTAATCTCCCAGGTGCAATTCCAGCCGTTGCCGGTTGTATTCCAGTTCTTCTCGCTTGCGGCTCAATGTTTGCACCACCGACTGGAACCGCTTTTCGGATGCAATCAGATAGTCTCGCTGGAGCTTTTGGGTAATGCTGTCCAAATCAATGTCCAGTTGGGCCAGGCGAACCAGGTGTTCACGGGCTTCATCCAATCCTTGAGAGAGTGTGGGGGCTACTTTGCCGTGATTGAGAAAAGCGTTGAGGGTGGCTAAGGAGAATGTGGTAACTGTGTCGGGACCGATGAGTGACTCGATGTAGTAAGTTTGAGGCAAGTTGAAATTGCGAGGTGTGGTACGGGTCCATTTGGGGCGTAGAATGCGTGCACCCTGGCGTGCCAGTTTTTCCCAGCGGGGGCCACTGAAGATTTCTTGACTGCGGTGGTAGAGGATGCGGGCAAGGGAAACGGCCGTTTTCCCCTGTAACTCCACATGCCCTCGCTCCACCAGTAACGGATCAACCGCACTGTCAATTGCACTCACCGAAAACGAAGCCACCGATGTAGGCGACATCCGCCAAACACTATGGGATGCAAAATACGCCTCCAGGCCATCAATGTATGCCTGTGCTACCTGTTCGTACGTTTCCACTGAAAAAATATGCGTCACGTTCAGGTTTACCCCATCACGGGTCAACTCCCGCACCGCCTGAATCCCTTCCGGTGTCGCTGGCACTTCCACCATGGCATTTGGCCGGTTCAGGCGAGCAATCAAGTGGCGTACTTCGGCAACGGTACTGATTGTGTCGTGAATGAGCGCTGGATCCAGTTCCAGACTGATGAAGCCATCCTGCCGGCCGGTTTGCTGATAAACAGTTTGGAGAATATCGGCCGTTACCTGTACATCATACACCATCAACGCACCAAAAATTCGGCGCGCCGGTGTCCCTAAAGACACCTCTCGGCGAATAGCCTCATCGTAATCTGTACTGGCTCGAACTGTACGCTCAAATGTAGCGGCATTGGCAGTAATCCCCTGTACCCCCTGAATAATTCGCTCCCGCAATTCCCCCGACTCTAAAAATGAACGTCGCAAGTAATTCAGCCAGGTAGATTGACCTAACTCATGCAACTCTTTAAGGCTGGCCATGTTTCCCTCCATTGCTCAGATCAGCCACAAGTTGGCGTGTGGCTGATAACAATACGTGGTGACATTGAAAGGAACGATGACTGTCAAGGCCTTTGTTTACAGTATAGCGCAATTACAAAACCAAATACAGGGTTTTTCAGACACAAGAAATGATCTGTCACGCTTGTGTCACGTTTTTTATTTAATCTATGGTTGTGTTCACCAAGTGTATTGATCCCTTTCAAACACTTCTGGTCAATTCTCCTTTCCTCTTCCATCCCTCATCTTAACGGGAGACAATGATGAGTTCACTAACAAAAAGTATTGTGATTAATGCACCTGCAGCAATGGTAGCGATATTGTTAGATGATCCACTGCGTCTGCCAGAATGGTTTGTGGGCATTACCAGAGTAAATCCAGACGGCCGTTTTCCTTCCCAAATTGGTAGCAAAAATCACATCACTTACCGTGCCGCAGGTATTAACTTTGAAACTCACCTGACCACTCTGGAATTTTCGCCAAACGAATCCCGTGTCTTTCGCCTGGACGGCATGATAAACGGCATCAACCGCTGGGAGCTTTCCCCCAACCAAAAACAAACCCGCCTGACTGTTACATACGAATATGATGTCCCTTCAAATGTATTGGGTAAATTAGCCATGCGCGTACTGGAAAAAATCAACGAACATAACGTGGATGTCAGTTTACATAACTTTAAAATTCTTGTTGAAACCATGATATAATGTGTTCAAGAAATCAGGTCTAATTTATTGAAGCAAACAAATTATAGACAAAAAGGAGAAAAACAATGCCTCTGTGGGTAATTTTTTTAATTGGTGTGGCTGTTGGCTGGTTGGCCGAATTATTGCTAGATATAGCTTTTTGGCGCAATCGGCGAATTTGCACCGCGTCAGCGGAAAGGTTGCATAGTCAGGCCGGACAAATTGCTGCATTGCAGGCCGAGTTAAATGTGTTGCGTAGTCAGGGAACCGGAAATCTCGGTATTGAGGCCGGTTCATCTAACCTGCATGACTTGCTTCAGGCCACACGTGGGGACATTTCTATCCAGATTAACGGCGCAGAGGTATTGACCAATGAGAAAGCCGTGCCGAATTCTGCACCAAATCCCGCACCATTTGAAACAAACTCCTTTACAGGCGTTATTCAGGTCACCAGAAAGGATAATTTGGAGGATATCTGGGGGATTGGCGTGCAATTGGAAAAAGCGTTGTATGAGCAAGGGGTGTTTACGTATGCCCAGCTATGTGATGAGGCTAATAACGGCCGTATCTGGAATGCCCTTAAAGCCACAAAACCAGGTTGGTGGAAACAATTTGGGCCACAACAAGACGAAAAAGATGATACCCGCGCTCGTGAAGCTTTCTTTGCTTCAGATTTCTTCCGCACATGGAAACAACAAATTTGCGAAAAAGCCAATGATAACACAGAGGCTTTCCTGGCCCTGAAAAAACAGTTGCAAACAGCGTGGAGCGAACGTGCCTTAGTGGACCTGGAAAAAATTTGGGGCGTTGGACCAGTACTTGAAAAAGAATTATATGCTATTGGAATTCATTCATTGGATGACCTAAGTAAAGCATCGTGGGAAGAAAATGAAGTGCTACAAAATGTGCTAAAACTACATGAAAAGCGTCTTCTTTCCATGTACAAAGTGAATTCTCTGGCAGAAGTGTTTGCACATATGAAACGTCAGGCAGAATTGGGGGCAAAGGGAGACTGGACAGGATTGATGATGTATCAGATACAACATTTCGACCGAAAACGGCCGTTACGCAAACCCACCATCGCCGCCACCCCCACCGACCACATCATCCTCGAATCCTGGCAATGGCAAGGTGAATCCGAAGCCCAATTCCGTGAACTCCAGCGCCAATTCCTCGAATTCCAACCCGGCAAAACCGACCTGGAGCAAATCACCTGGTTACAAAAACACGGCTTTGTCCATACAACCAGCGCCACCAGCTGAAGGAATAAATCATGACAGACCAACACCCCCCCTGTGAAAATTGCATCCAGCAATCCGAAATAAACCGATACGACCGTATGAAATGGGGCACCCTAGGCCTGATACTCCTCTTTCCCACACTTTGGTTCCTGCTCTCCGCCCTTACCCCAGCAACACCTTCCTCCAACTCCGACATTAACCAACAGTTAAGCGAAATCTCCAAACAACTCAACGAACTCCAAAACCAGCAACAACAAATTGAAGTCAACGTCAACATCAACGATCTAAATGGCACACCCGAACCCTCAACCATCGAAACACGCATTGTAGAAACAACACGAGTCATTGAAACCACCCGCATCGTAACCAAAGAAATTACGGTAACACCCGATACCATTGAAGTGCCGGTTACTGTTACTGTTCCCATCACACAGGTCGTTGTCATTACCCGTGTCATGGTAACACCCCCACCCATAGTCACCCCACCACCCGGCCGCGCCTGCACCCGTTTTGATCTGGAGATGGGGCGTGACGCCGAACGGGGCACCCCTGGCTCAGGTACTTATTACATGCGTGAGTTATCTGGTCGAGTAGTTACCACCTGGCAAGCACAAGATGGGTGGCTTGATTCTGGCTGGATAGAAAACTTATATATACCAACTGATGCTATTCATGTTTTCGTCGAGTTTTACCCGGCTGATGGCAGACCGCCAGTTAAAATGGAAATCGTAAATTCTATTGGCGATGGCCAAACAGGATGGATAGCAAATGACCAATGTCATGCAATTGAACTGCAATTTCCAGAGGGATATTGATAATAAGAAAGGGGCAGGCTATCCTTTGTAGCCCGCCCCTGTTTTATGTCAGTCGAGTCGTTGGGTACATACGTGACGTACACCACAACTGGCACACAACCGCCACTGATCGTGGTCACGATGAATCTCTCCAGCAAACATGTCTTCGTGCATTTCGGCTAATATGTCTAGCAGGTCTTCTTCCAGTTCAGGTGTAAATTCTATGGCAAAAGCCCGATCCTGGTATTGAATGATGCCGTAATCAGGCCGAATGCCAAAGTTTTCTTGTACTAACAGGCAATAAGCGGCTAATTGAAGTACATGACCTTCCCAGGGTTTGGCGGGGGCGTGCCCAGATTTCAGTTCAACAGGAATGATCATGCCGTCTGCTTGCTCGACAAGATAGTCAGGCTTGCCTACCAGGCGGTATTGGGATGCATAAAGTGGTTGATCGTTGCTAAACCAGGCGCCGCTGTCGGTGTAGATCACTTCTCCATCAGGCAAGCCGGTTTGTTGTTGCCAGTTTCCGGCTAGTCGCCAGAGTGCAACAGCAATTAACAGAAGAATAGGAAGGATGAAGAAAAGGTTGTTCATAAGGTCAGGTGGGCAAGATGCCCATGAATAGTTGAAAAGCCAACAGGGTTAAGACGATAAATAGTACCAGGTAAGCGAGTCTTTTGGCCCAGAGGGCGTGGGTGTATAAACGGCCGTGTTGTTGGTGAAATTGTGTGCCACGATTCAGAGCCTGTATATTGCGTGAGGGCACATGTTGTACACGGCGTAGCCACCATGCTCGCCGGCAGTACAGGTATTCGCCAATATCGCTTGCCCGAATCCATTTGTCGCTCATATGTTCTAATTTTAACAGGTTAGCAGACGGATCGCAAGGGGCAAACGGCCGTTTCTCATCCACCAGCCAAAAAAACAGCCCGGACTCGCCGGGCTGCCTTATACAAACACAAACTGTAAAATCGTTACTCTATCTCATCCAACGACGAAATAATCTTGCCTACCAAACCATACGCCAATGCCTCTTGTGCCGACATCCAGAAATTACGGTCGGTGTCTTTTTCCACACGCTCCAGGGGTTGTCCTGTCTGGCGGGCAAAAATCTCATTCAGCCTGCGCCGCATCTTCAGGATTTCTTCAGCTTCAATGGCTATATCGGCGGCTTGCCCGCGCACCCCACCCATCGGTTGGTGCAAAAGGAAACGGGTGTTGGGCAAACTATATCGATCTTCTTTATCTGCTGCGGCGTAAATGAGCGCGGCGGCACTGGCTACCCAACCCGTGCCAATAACTTTCACTCGCGGCTTGACAAACCGAATCATATCAAAGATTGTGTCGCCAGACTCCACATGTCCACCCGGAGAATTGATGAAGATTTTGATATCTTCATCAGAGTCAGCAGCCAGCACCAGTAATTTTTGGGTAATTTCCTGGGCTAGCTTCATATTGATTTCACCGAAAATAGTAATGGTGCGTGTTTCCAGCAACCGATCTTCGAGCCTGCCTTTTGGTTTCTTATCTTTTTCCTTATCGGTTTCTTCAGAGAATTGGTGCATATTTCCTTCCTCACTTTTATTATCAGGTGGCCATAAGAGTATTCAAGTTTATTCGGCCAGCATTAGATTCACGTAAAATCAACGGTACAAATTGGTAAAGGCGAGACGACCGGGATAAACGGCCGTATCTCCCAACTCTTCCTCAATACGCAACAACTGATTATACTTTGCCACCCGGTCACTTCGTGCCGGTGCCCCAGTCTTAATCTGCCCTGCATTCAACGCGACAACCAGATCAGAAATCGTAGCATCCTCACTTTCACCACTGCGATGAGACACAACGGCCGTCCATCCATGCCGCTGCACCAAATCCACTGCTGCCATTGCCTCCGTCAGCGTACCAATCTGATTCACCTTACACAACAAACTATTCGCCGCCTTCAACTCCAGCGCCTTCTCAATCCGCTTCACATTCGTTACCAACAAATCATCCCCCACAATTTGAACTCGATCTCCCAAACGAGACATCATCAACTGCCAGCTTTCCCAGTCATCCTCATGCAAGCCGTCCTCAATCGAAATAATCGGATACTTGTCACACCAGGCAGCATAAAACTCAACCATTTCCGGCCCCGTCAATACCTTGCCCTCAGTCTTCAGATGGTACTTGCCATCCTCATAAATTTCCGAAGCAGCCGCATCCATTGCCAGCATAATCTGCTCACCTGCCTTATAGCCAGCCCGGTCAATCGCCTCCAGAATCAGGTCAAACGCCTCACTGTTGGCCGAAACACGCGGAGCAAACCCACCCTCATCGCCAACAGTAGTACGATACCCTTTTTCAGCAATCACCTTCTTCAAAGTCTGGTAAATCTCAGCCCCCCAGCGCAACCCCTCGGCAAAAGTGGCTGCCCCCACCGGCATAATCATAAACTCCTGCAAGTCTGTTGAGCCAGCTGCATGTTTGCCACCATTCATAATATTCATCATAGGTACAGGCAATACACGCGCTGCCGTGCCTCCCAAATACCGATAAAGTGGCAAATTCAGGCTATGTGCAGCAGCCTTGGCCACAGCTAATGATACCCCCAAAATAGCATTTGCTCCCAGATTTTTCTTGTTTTCTGTGCCATCCAGTTCAATCAATGCCTGATCAATGCCTACCTGATCAGTTGCATCCCAACCAACAATTTCTTCGGCAATTTTTTCATTGACGGCCTTAACTGCCTGCAAGACACCTTTGCCATTGTAACGCTTTTTGTCACCATCTCTTTTTTCCCATGCTTCATGAGCACCGGTAGAGGCCCCTGATGGCACAATTGCCCGTCCCATCGCTCCGTCAAATAAATATACATCCACCTCGACTGTAGGATTGCCACGAGAATCAAGTACTTCGCGTGCACGCACCTCTTGAATGATTGTCATTTTATTTCTCCTTATGTCTGTCTATGTCTGTCTATTGTCATCGTTCAGGTTTGTTTGTGAACTTTCGTGCGGTCTTATTTGGGATTTTGTTAATTTGCACGTACTATATGTGATATGGGAACTATACAAATGCCCCTGTTTTCAGGCAACCTTTCGGGTTGGTTTTTGGGAATTCAGCATTCGCCCGTTTGTCCCAAGACTATTTTCCTCTTGTCAGGGAGAAGGGGCGGCGTTATAAATTCGGTATGACAAAACCTACAACAAGTACACTTGAACACAATCTGGGCCTGTGGCAAAAAATAACAGAGTCGTTGCAAGATGTTTTTGACGCGCATGGTGTGTATGCGACAGTGGCCCTGGAGGTAGCTCGTAGTACAGGCACAACGGCCGTTACAGGTGTTGTGGGGCTTCAGGGGACGTATTATGATGTCTGGCTGTGCGATGAAAACGGCCGTCTTCGGCAAACTCGTTGGGAAACATCCAAAAGCTCCTTCGAACCCCTCATTAAAGCCGGTAAAATCACCTACCTGGAAAAACTCCAACAACTCCCTACCGACCTTTTCAATAGTGAACTCTGGCAACTGCCACGTGAAAGCATTCTGGCCATCCCTTTACCCTACAAAGGAGAATAC
>RFGV01000359.1 GCA_003696605.1 Chloroflexota bacterium
CACACCCACCCCTACTCCAGAACGCTTGCTTCCCACCTTTACCCCGCGCATTCCAACCGCCACACCGACGCCTTTGCCAACCAACACCCGTCGCCCAACCAGCACGCCAACCGCCACACCTATCTTCCCTACCAAAACACCGACTCGTACCCCCACACCAACTGCAACCAACACGCCCTTGCCTACTCCGACAGGCCCAACACCCACACCCAGCCCCACACTTTCTGCATTCCCGTTTACCAAATCTGATGTTAGCCCCTTTTATTTGCAAAATTTTGCCAATAGCGCGGGCTGTACCTGGATGGGAGTAGCTGGCGAGGTGTTGGATCTGAATCGTAATCCGGTATTACCTGGAAGTTATGTGGTACATGTGTGGGGGAGTGGCATTGATGCGCGTCTGGTGGTAGGAAGTGCACCGGATTATGGCCCGTCGGGCTGGGAACAATTCTTGTTTAATGAACCAGTGGTGCGAGACTATAATGTGCAACTAGAGACACCAAACGGAACGGCCGTTTCCCAAGTTTACCGTTTCCAAACCCGCGCCAGCTGCAACGAAAACCTGGTGAAATTCGACTTTGTGCAAAACCACTAATAATACAGTCGAAAAACAAACTCCATCCGTGACGCTATTGGGCAAAATCGGCCGTCAGCGTATAGCCGCCCCCCACACTGAAAAATTCCTGCACCACAATCCCCCAAACCCCATCTGAAGTCACGACAAAATCAAGCAACTGTTCCCCCTCACCTAACGCACCTTCATCTACCGTCAAAACAGTCTCACCATCAGGATTTTGCACAGCAATCAAAAGGTCAACATCCGCAGAATTAGGCATTACCACAATATCAATGACATCCCCTTCGCTCGCATCGAAAAGCCACAAATCCATTTGTCCCGGTGGCAAGTCTCCTGTTACCGTCTGGCCATAACTTAACATTCCTACATAAGTCGGCCGTTTCACAGGCATCGCATTTAACGTTACCTCATATACCCCCGGCTCCCCGTTAAAATCCCGCACCAACACCACATACTCCCCATCCTGTGGCAACTGTGCTTCAATCCTTTCCGATTCCCCCTGCAAATTCTCATCTTGGGCTGCCAGCTTTTTCACATTTGGATCCAAAAGCCAGACATCCAAATCCAAAATACTCGTCACAGGCACAACCTCAATCGTCACCCGATCTCCCGCTTTCCCCTGAAAATACCACGTATGCGCCTCATGGGGTTGCAAAGTCTCCCGGCGCGTATCGCCATAGGCCAAATCACCTGCCTCATAAAAATTGCTTGTCTCTTCCTCACCCTTGTCCAGCGACAATGTATAGGTACCACTATTACCCGCAAAACTGGTAACGAGAATGGTATACTCACCTGTCACCGGCAACACAAAATTGGCAACTACCTCTGCATCACCATTAAACCCTTCATCCAAAGCCACAAGCCGGTTGCCATCAGGCCCAAACAAGTTCAAAATCGCATCAAATCTGTCATCTGGCGTCAGGACAATGCTCACGACCTCGCCAGCCACCCCGTCAAACAACCAGAGTTGTTGCCCATTTGCCGGAAGCTCGCTGTGAATGCTCTGACCTGGCCGAATACGCCCACCTTCCAAAAATAACGGATCGGTTGTCAGCACAAGGCTTAGGGAGTATCGTCCTGAACGATTAAAAAATTCGCTTACCTGTACCACATAATTGCCAGGATCAGTCAGTAAAATATCAGTAGCTACTTCTGTATCATCTGTGTAACCATTGTCAATGACAGCAACGGTCTGACCACTGGGATTAATGACCGTGAGTTTCAGATCCAGACCAGGGTCTTCTGGTGTAAGGGTAATGGTGGCAAAGCGAAAGTTGGCAGCATTGAATGTCCACAGGTCATTACGGCCGTTTTCCAACGCATCAGACACCAGATTCTGACTTTCCAGCACCCCCTCAAAATCAGCATCACTGTCAGAAATGATAAAACCCGCCTCCAGATCGTGAATAACAATACTATTAGCCATTTGTGCAAACGTATCGTCAAACTTTTCCCATTGGTCAACTGGCGCCGAAAAAATAAAGATAACCTGTGTTTTATCTTCCGGCTCTTCCCCTTCAGACATAGTCAACAACACAATACGACTTCGCAAATTTGCGCCATCTTCCACAAAGCCTGCCGGCTC
>RFGV01000360.1 GCA_003696605.1 Chloroflexota bacterium
AAATTTGTCCATCTTTACAAATGGATGTTCGCAACCAGACATTTTGGTTTATACTGTAAATAACAAATCTTAACATATCGCGTTAGCCAGTTTGGCAAAATTTAAGGAAGATAATAATGACTTATCGTATTCTTTCCATTGATGGAGGGGGCATTCGGGGATTACTTGTAGCTGTTTTGTTGGAACGTCTGGAAGCCAGTCATCCAGGTTTTCTGGCGCAAATTGACCTGTTCGCTGGCACATCTACAGGTGGTATTCTGGCACTGGGACTGGCGGCCGGAATGCCCCCCGCAAAAGGCCGCGAATTGTATGAACAGAAAGGCCCACAGGTTTTTGCTGACTCTTTTTGGCACAATGTCAAGAATTTGGGGTTTGCTATCGGCGCCCAGTATGGAAATGAAAATTTAAAAATTGCCTTGCAAGAAATACTTCAGGACAAGAAGCTGAAAGAGCTGGAAAAACGAGTGGTGATTTCGGCATTCGACCTGGACAATGAAACGGCCGCTTCTCACAAACCTCGCAGCTGGAAACCAAAATTCTTCCACAACTTCCCCGGCCCAGACAGCGACGGTGAAGAACTGGCCATAGACATTGCCCTCCGCACCAGCGCCGCTCCTGGCTTCTTCCCCGTGTACCAGGGCTACATTGACGGTGGCGTAGTCGCCAACAACCCCGCCATGTGCGCCGTTGCTCAAGCCCTCGACCCGCGCACAGGCCAACAACCATTAGAAGAAATCGTTCTCCTTTCCATCGGTACAGGACACAACCCCAAATACATCAAAGCCTACAACGAAGATTGGGGCTGGTTACAGTGGGCTGTTCGCCTTCGCTCCGGCACAGAAACTCCCGTAGAACTCCCCTTGCTCGAAATCATTCTGGACGGTAGTCTCGGTGTGGCCGACTTTCAATGCCGCCGCCTGTTACATGAACGTTATCACCGGCTCAACCCACACCTTACCCGGCCAATTGGCCTCGATGACATCACCGAAATTCCGGCACTGGTCGAAGCAGGCGAGCAATTCAATCTGGACGACACACTCACCTGGCTCTCTCAGTATTTTGATTAAGCACCTGTCCTAAAACAAACCGCAACATGTAAAAGCGTGCCAGTCCTTCACATTCTTCAGGACTCTGCCCGCCCGTTAAACCACAGCCGAAGGACACAAATCATTGAGAAAGCAATGAGCACACTCCGGGTTGCGTGCCTTGCACACACGCCGTCCATGAAAAATGAGCAGGTGGGAAATTTCTATCCAGCTTTCAGCGGGGATTAACTTCATGAGGTCTTGCTCTACCTTGCCTGGGTCATCTTCGTCTGTCAATGCCAATCGCTTTGCCAAACGTTTTACATGGGTATCTACTGTAATGCCTTCAGCATGGTTGTAGATTTCGCCCAATACCACATTGGCTGTTTTGCGGGCTACGCCTGGCAGCTTGAGTAATTCTTTCATTTGGTCAGGTACTGTGCCACCATGTTCATGAATGATTCGGTGTGCTGTTTCCTGAATATATCGCGCTTTTTGCCGAAAAAAGCCGGTAGGACGAATAATGGCTTCAATTTCTGCGCGTGGGGCAGCTGCCATTGCCTCTGGCGTTGGATATCGGGCAAAAAGATGGGGCGTTACCTGGTTGACCCGCACATCTGTGCATTGAGCAGAAAGAATGACTGCAACCAAAAGCTGAAATGGCGTTTCATAGTTTAGTTCGCAATGGGCGTCAGGATATGCCTGGCGGAGTCGGTGGATAAGTTCGGTGATGTATTCGGCCGTTTTTGGGGCTGGTTTCGGGTTTGTCATGTGTTGTTTCTCCACATTGTTTGGTCAGCTATGCGTTGTATAGGACAAGGGAACTAAAAAAACAGCCGCAAAATACCTTTTAGTACCATAGACGAAACGGCCGTTTCCATGAAATAATAAAGCCATCAATTATAACTATCATAATCTTACTGTTACTTTTCGGCGAATCAACATGCACTGGTACACAACACTTTACATCATACTGTTGCTAGTCGCCGCGGGGGTGTCCATTGCACTGGCACACTACGCCTGGAAGCATCGGCCAATTGTGGGAGCGACCTTGTTTTCCATCCTGATGCTCGCTATTGCCCAATGGTCATTGGCACACTTCGGCGAAGCAATCAGTCAACCGTTACCAGCCAAAATGGCCTGGTCTAAATTTCAATATATCGGCATAGCCATTGCACCAGTCGCGTGGCTGGCTTTCACCTTTGAATACACCGGTCGCGGCAACTGGCTCATTCGACGCCGCTTGTTCTGGCTCTCCCTTATTCCCACCACAACCATTCTGCTTGTCTTTACCAATGACTGGCATCACTTAGTCTGGAGAGAGGTTTCCCTGGTAACAACTGAATTGGGCAGCCAGTTAGTTGTTCAATGGGGAAACTGGTTCTGGGTTCATACTATTTTCTCATATGGCTGCCTGCTTATTGCTACCATTCATTTGTTCACAAGTTGGCGGTATGAAATTGCCGCACTGTACCGTCGGCAAACGGCCGCTTTGCTTTTTAGTCACTTGTTACCCTGGCTGGCAAACATTTCGTACCTGTTCAAACTCACTCGGGCTGACCTGACTCCCATTTCCTTCTCACTCAGCGGCCTCGCCCTGGCGCGTTATGCCCTGCGCTTTCCCTTGCTCGACGCTCCCCCCATTAGCCACAAGCTGGTTGTAGATAGCATCAGCGACGGTGTATTGGTATTGGATAAACAAAATTACATTGTAGATGTCAATTCTGCTGGTCAACAAATTCTGGCCCCCATTCACCCCCATCCTATTGGGGAACATATTACAACCTACTGGCCTGATCTGGCCGAATCATTGAAGTTGCCGGCAGAATTGGTTGTACAGCATGACGAAACAACACGTACCTATGAAGTGAATATTTCCCCATTGTATGACTGGCGCAAACGACCACGCGGACGAATTCTGGTTTTGCACGATATTACAGAGCGAAAACTTCAGGAAGCATTGCGCGATGATTTGACACGAACCATGGTGCATGATTTGCGCGCACCTATCAGCAATTCGTTGTTTGCGTTGGAAATGCTCAAAGGGGATCTGGCAAATTCTTCGCCTGATAGCAAGTTGTTGCTGGAAATGACTTTTGCCAATACGGAAAAAACATTGCAGTTGGTAAACCGGATTCTGGATATTAGTCGGCTGGAAAGTGGAGAAATGCCAATAACGGCCGTTTCCATTTACCTGCCTGACCTGGTTATGCGTGTCCTGGAAAGCCTTAAACCCCGCGCACTGGAAAAAGAATTACTTTTAATCAACGAAATAGACGCTTCACTCCCCCCCGCCTGGGCAGATGCCGAACTCATCGAACGTGTATTACAAAACCTGCTGGATAACAGCATCAAGTTCACTCCCCATGGGGGCACAATTCGCATATCGGCCGTTCTCGACGACACCACAACGCCCCATCGCCTGCTCATCACCGTCAGCGACACTGGTCCTGGCATTCCTGCGGACATTGAGGCCCGCATCTTCGACAAGTTCGTCGTTGGCAATCACGGTTTGGGAGGCAGTGGCTTGGGACTTGCCTTCTGCCAAATGGCACTCGCTGCGCACGACCAGGAAATCTGGGCGGAAAATCTGCCAGAACGGGGAGCTGCATTCAGCTTCACACTTCCCCTTGCTCCCGTTTCCCAACTAGAATCCGCCTAACCGTTTGCCCTTTTTCCCCAAACTGGCGTAAGATACAGCATAACTCTTGCCCGTTATACGGCGGGCATTTGTCGTTCACATTTCCCTTCCTCACTGGCCGCCATCTGATACTGACATTGATACGAGGAGACAACATATGTTTTTGGACTTTGGGCGCGAGATTTGTGGCAATCTGGCTGTTGCTGAATCCCGCGAATGGTTAGTAACCAACGGAATCGGCGGGTTTGCTTCGGGAACTATCGCTGGCCTGTTGAGTCGTCGGTATCATGGCCTGTTGTTTGCTGCCTTGCACCCCCCACTTGGGCGTACCTTGTTGCTGGCCAAACTGGACGAAACGGCCGAATATGACGGCATTTACCCCAAAAGCGGCCGTTTCTACCCACTTTATGTCAACAGATGGTCGGAAGGATACGTAGAACCAGATGGCTATTACCACCTGAACCGCTTTCACCTGGAAGGAACAATTCCTGTGTGGACATATGGCATTGCCAACGCCTTACTGGAAAAACGAATCTGGATGCAACCGCAGGCAAACACAACTTATATCCAATATCGGCTGGTGCGTGCCACAGGCCCGCTCTCCCTGGAGGCACGGGCACTTGTAAACTACCGCGATTATCACAGCACGACGATTATGAACGACTGGCAACCGGAAATTACGGCCGTTCCTCACGGATTACGTATTCAAATGTTCGCCGCAGCCACCCCCTTCTATCTACTCAGCGAAACGGCCGAATTACTCCCCCAGTTCGACTGGTATGAAGACTTCTACCTGAGCCAGGAAGAATATCGCGGCCAAAACGACGTAGAAGAAGATCACGTCTATGCGGCCTTGCTCCGAGCTACACTGCAACCCGGAGAGACACTTACATTCGTTGCCAGTACAGACCCCAATCCAAACCTGGATGGAACGGCCGCTTATAAAGAACGCCAGCAATACGAACTTGCTCTGCTCGAACGTGCCCAAAAAGTCTGGTCTGTGCCCCTGTCCCCACCTGTGCGCCAGCTTATCCTCGCCGCTGACCAGTTCATCGTTCATCGCCCCACTCCCCAAGACCCAAACGGCCGTTCCATTATCGCTGGCTACCCCTGGTTTACCGATTGGGGGCGCGACACCATGATTGCTCTGCCTGGCCTCACACTGGCTACTGGCCGCCCAGAAATCGCTGCCAGCATCCTGCGCACCTACGCCCGCTTCGTTGATCAAGGTATGCTCCCCAACCGCTTTCCCGATGCTGGCGAAACACCCGAATACAACACCGTAGATGCAACCCTGTGGTATTTTCATGCCATTTACACCTATTACCAGGCCACCAACGATAAAACCCTCCTCCATGATCTCTTCCCGGTATTACAGGAAATTATCACCTGGCACCAACGGGGAACCCGATACAACATCCACATGGACAAACAGGACGGTCTTATCTACGCTGGAGAACCTGATATACAACTCACCTGGATGGATGCCAAAGTAGGCGATTGGGTTGTAACACCTCGTATCGGCAAACCAATAGAAATCAATGCACTTTGGTACAACGCACTTCACTACATGGCCTTTTTTGCCCAAGAACTGGGACACAATGGGGATGAATATATTCAATTGGCGGAAAAGGTACGGGCAGGATTCGGCCGTTTCTGGAATCCCCAAATGGGCTACTGTTACGATGTACTCGACGGCCCTAATGGTCACGAAGGCCATCTACGCCCCAACCAGCTCTTGGCCATCTCACTCCCCCATACCCCCCTCACACCCCAACAACAACGCTCCATTGTCGACGCTTGCGCCCGCCACTTACTCACAGCCCACGGACTACGCAGCCTTGCCCCAGAAGACCCTGCCTACATCGGACACTACGGCGGCGATCAGCAAAAACGGGATGCGGCTTACCATCAGGGCACAGTCTGGTCGTGGCTAATCGGTCCGTTTGTGGATGCCTGGTTACGTGTTTACCAGAACAAGGAAACAGCCCGTTCCTTCCTCACACCATTATTTCATCACCTGGCTGCACATGGGGTTGGCAACATCAGTGAATGCTTCGATGGCGATCCCCCATTTACACCCCGCGCCTGCATCGCCCAGGCATGGGGCGTTGCTGAACTTTTGCGCTGCTGGAAAGAAATCGCTTCCTGACCGCATCAACTCATTGATAAAACCCAAACAAGTAGTTTCCTGTCTGTACCACAGGCAGGTATTTGCAATTTCTGGAGGAAACTAATGGAACTGGCAATGATTGGTCTTGGCAAAATGGGCGCAAATATGGCTCGCCGCCTCATCAAGGGGGGACATCGTGTTGTGGGTTACAACCTGACACCAGAACCCACAAACACATTGGCTCGGGAAGCAGGATTAATACCGGCTTATTCGCTGGCCGAAGCTGTTAGCAAACTGTCAGCGCCACGTGTGGTATGGGTGATGGTACCTGCTGGTAAACCGACAGAGAGTGTCGTTTCTGAGTTGGCAACGTTGCTGCAAAGAGGGGATATTGTTGTTGATGGTGGTAATAGCAATTACAAGGATACGATACGGCGCGGACAGATGTTGGCGGAAAAGGGCATTCAGTTTGTGGATGTAGGAACGAGTGGCGGCGTTTGGGGATTAAGAGAAGGGTATAGCATGATGGTGGGTGGAAGTGAAACGGCCGTTTCCCACCTGCGCCCGGCTCTCGAAACTTTAGCCCCCGCCCCCAACAAGGGATGGGGACACGTCGGCCCAGGTGGTGCCGGTCACTTTGTAAAAATGGTACACAACGGCATCGAATACGGCCTCATGCAAGCCTACGCCGAAGGCTTTGAAATCATGAAAGCCAAAACAGATTTTGATCTCGACTTACACCAGGTAGCCGAAATCTGGCGATTTGGCAGCGTTGTCCGCTCATGGCTACTAGACCTGACAGCCAACGCCCTTTCTGAAGACGCCGATCTAAGTGGTATCAAGGGATACGTCCCCGATTCTGGAGAAGGGCGCTGGACTGTACAGGAAGCGATTGATCTGGATGTACCGGCGCCAGTCATTACCCACTCTTTGTTCGCTCGTTTTGTCAGTCGGCAGGAAGACAGTTTCGCTGCCAAATTATTAGCCGCCATGCGCAATCAGTTTGGTGGTCATGCGGTTATCAAAACCGGAAAATAAGATAGTTTTGTCAATATCATTTGATTTCAGGGTGCCTTTATGGAACAGATTCCGTACCTGACAACGGATGAAATGCGCGAAGTTGATCGACTCATGATTGAGGTGTATGGCATTGAGCTGATACAAATGATGGAAAATGCAGGGCGATGTCTGGCTGAATTGTCTCGGAATTTGTTTTTGGCAGGTGACCCGCGCGGCAAGCAAGTGGTTGTGTTAGCTGGGCGTGGTGGCAACGGTGGGGGTGGTCTGGTGTGCGCCCGGCGACTCTATAACTGGGGCGCTGACGTAGTGGTGTGTACTACCCATGCTGATGGGTTGTACGCGGGTGTGCCAGCCCATCAATTGGCTGTTTTGCGGGCAATGGGGGTGCGCGTGATAACGGGAGAAACGGCCGTTCTTCCCTCCTCTCCCCACCTCATTATCGACGCCATCATTGGCTACGGCCTCTCCGGCAACCCACACGGCACAGCCACCCGCCTCATACAGTGGGCGACCAACCAACCTGCTCCCATCCTTAGCCTCGACACCCCCTCCGGGCTAGACACAACCACCGGCCTTGTATATGATCCTGCCATTCAGGCTACGGCCACCATGACCCTCGCCCTGCCCAAAAAGGGTTTGCGCAATACCACCCAAACAGGTGCGTTGTATCTGGCCGATATCAGTGTTCCGCCTGATTTGTATGTCCATTTAGGGCTGGATGTGGGACCTGTCTTTGCTCAAAACGAGATTATTCGAATTGCATGAGGGAACAATGAATCTAAATGAACTGAAAAAGCAAGCCGCCGAAAAAGCAGTGACATTTGTGCGCTCAGAAATGGTTGTGGGATTAGGCACAGGAAGTACGGCCGTTCATGCGGTGCGGGCAATCGGCCGTTTACTCCAGGAAGGCCAGCTACAAAACATCATTGCCATTCCCACCTCTGAAGCCACCGCCGCCGAAGCCCGCCGCTGGCACATCCCCCTTACCAGCCTGGATGAACACCCCGTCGTCGATCTGACAATTGACGGTGCTGATGAAATTGATCCAACACTCAATCTAATCAAAGGGCTGGGAGGGGCGCTCTTGCGAGAAAAGATTGTTGCTTTTTCCTCTCGGCGGCTGATTATCATTGCCGACCATACTAAAGCTGTCTCCCAACTGGGAACACGTGCCCCTGTGCCAGTAGAAGTTATCCCATTTGCTCGCAGGCCAGTAACAGACTACCTTTCATCCTTGGGCACGCGTGTACAGCTACGCATGAATCCCGATGGGAAAACGCCTTTCTACACAGACGAAGGCAATTTGATTCTCGACTGTTATTTTGATAACGGCATTGAAAATCCGACACGGCTGGCACGCGCTTTACGCGCCCGTCCGGGTGTTGTTGAGCATGGTCTGTTTCTCAATCTGGCTCATATGGCTATTCTGGCATCTCCCGATGGGCTTGATATTCGGCAGCGATAGTTATTATTAGGGCTATTTTCACCTTCCATATCTTTCAGCCGTAAATTAGTGGTGTGTTTTGGAAACGGCCGTCTCCCTATATAATTCGTCTCCATGCACACATTTACACATCGGCATAAAATTTTCATATCCGCTACTATCATCCTGTTCCTGGCAGTTATTTTGTACTGGCCAACAATTACCCTGCCCGCTATCTACGACACTCTACTCCATATTCGCATCACCAAAGGACTGAATTGGCTTACTGTCTGGCTACCTACAGAAGCTTTTGGCTTCTATCGCCCCCTGACATTTGTGCCTCTACTGGCTATTCACACGCTATTTGGCAACTATCCATCCTGGTTACTGCACGGTCTCAATGTCGTTCAACATGGACTTAATGGTTTTCTGCTGGTTCTTTTATGCTGGCGGCTTTGGCGACGGGTATGGCCATCGGTTCTGACTGGCCTTTTTTTCGTTTTGTTCCCATTTTCTTATCAGGCTGTGGCTGTTTATGGGCATAATGTTCACCCCACAACAACGGGGATTTTATTGGCTGGTTTGCATGCCTACCTGAATGCTCTGCGCCATTCTGCTGAAAGGCGGCATCTCTGGTGGGTGATAACCGGGATGCTTTTTGTGTTGGGCTTGCTTAGTCATGAATCGGCTATTTTATTTGGCGCGTTTGCGGCATTGGTACATTGGCATGAAGACGGCCGTTTTCCCTCCCTGCGCCAGCTTTTTCACTCATGGCGTATGCCGTGGTTCTATTTTTTAGTCGCGGGTGGTTTTTACGCCATTGGCTATCAGTTCTTGCCTATCAGCCGTGCACCTCAGGCCACCCTCACTGGCGGCGGCATCTGGGTAAGCCTGTTGTACCTTTTACAGGCCGCTACTTATCCCTTGACCTGGTTCGGCCGTTTTGTTCCTCCAGACTGGGATTTTGTCGTCGTGCTGGGCGCAACGGCCGTTACCCTACTCCTTACCATTCTGCTGGCATACCGTTTGCCAAAGGTTCGCTGGCCCCTATTACTAGGGTGGGGTTGGTGGCTCTTGTCAGCGCCGCTCATTACACTGCCTTTACCACCCGACTACCTGCTACATGGTCCACGTTTGCTTTACCTTGGCTCAGTGGGGATAGCCATTGCCTGGGGAATTATCCTGGCACCAGTCACGCCACCTAAACCAGCCTCGCTCACTATGTTATGGCGCGTGCTTGCTGCCAGCTTGGTGGTGACAAGCAGTTGGTTTTTTGTGCGTGCCCGCCTGAATGACTACATTCGCCTGACTGCGCCCGTGCGGACAATAACGGCCGTTCTTCAAGAACAACCGCCTGCAGATGGCGTTGTATTAGTCAACCTGCCCCAATGGCTTGACGCATTCGACCCAACCTACCGGGTAGGGAAAACATTTGTCGCCATGCTAGGCAACTACCTGTTTGCAGAAGAGTTGGTTGCAGAAAACACCACCGCACCTCATCCCACCCAAGCCATTGTTCTGCCAGACCTGTTGGCAAATACCCCCTATGGATATGCCCCCCACCACCAAACACCACCCGAACGCCTGTGGGAAACAACTGAAGCAAAACGGTGGCATGTCATACTAACCCGCTATACACCAGAAACACCAGAAGGTGTGTATACCGGTTGGCTGGAACGAGAAACGGCCGTTCTTACCCCACTGGCAAACTTTGGCCCTCTACAACTCCTATCTGCCTCCGCCCAGCTCTGCCAAAACGCCATCCAACTCACCCTGGACTGGCAAAGCACCCTCACCCCCCCACCCATCACCACTTCCATCTTCGTTCAGCTTTTCAGCACCGATGGGCAACTATTAGCCCAAGCCGACGGCCCCCCCCTCAGTTTGCGCCCCGACCTGTTACCACCTACCCCCTGGCAAATTCACGACATTCGCCAGTTCCCCCCAGACGCCACCGCGGCATACATTCTGGTTGGTGTATATGACTTTGCCACAGGTGAACGATACCCGGCTACAACCATTGACAAAATCGAGTTACAGGACAATGCCTGGCGTATTCCCATCACCCCCTGTTCCCCATAAGCCAACATCCGGCCACGAATAATCATCAGCCAAACGTGGCTATTTCGCCGGAAAAAATACTGGTCATGCCCGCCTGTTCGTGATAGAACACACGCCAATACATAAACATAGGGAACAATTTCGGGTATTTCCCTTCTTGGAGGTTTATTTGTGCTGAGTGGATTATTGAAAACAATGCGGCCTCGTCAATGGCCGAAAAATGGGTTTGCTTTTGTAGCACTGTTTTTTGACCGGCAATTGACAAACCCCAACAGTTTTTTGCATGCGCTGGCAGCGTTTGTTTTGCTGTGTCTGATGTCGAGTGCTGTGTATATCATGAATGATTTGGCTGATATTGAAAGCGATCGGGAACATCCGGTAAAACGACAACGGCCGTTGCCCTCTGGACAACTCAGCCCGACCGTCGCTCGTGTTGCCGCCATCCTCTTTGCCAGTGGCAGTCTGCTGGCCGGTTTTCTCCTGGGGCGTGGATTCGGTCTGATCTTGCTTGCTTATCTGGTCTTGCAAATTGCCTACACCTTCTGGCTCAAACATATTGTTCTGCTAGATGTCTCCATTGTTGCCGCCGGATTTATTTTGCGAATTGGTGCAGGCGTTGCTGTGATCAGCGTCCAGCGATTCTCCCCCTGGCTATACGTTTTCGGTGGTTTTTTGGCCTTGTTTCTGGCATTGGGCAAGCGCCGCCATGAACTAATGTTGCTGGGACAAAATGCCCGCAATCATCGCGCTATTTTGGACGAATACAATCTGGATTTGATTGACAGATTGCTGGGAATTGTCACAACCAGTTCTGTTGTTGCTTACAGCCTATACACATTCCTGGCCGAAGGCTTGCCCGAAAATCATGCAATGATGTTAACTATTCCATTTGTGCTGTACGGAATTTTTCGGTATCTATATCTCATTCATGTACGGCAAGAGGGAGGTGCACCGGAAGAAATTTTGCTGCGAGATAGGCCATTACAGGCCACTCTTGTGTTATGGGCAATTATGGT
>RFGV01000361.1 GCA_003696605.1 Chloroflexota bacterium
ACAAGGTATTATGTAAGCCTTGTGCAAACCGGTTTGTTTACATAACGCCTATTTTTGTCTCTGCTACCAATTGATCGACCACTGCTTTAAGCGCTTCTTCTCGATTTTCATCGCCACCATGTTTGCGATAAGTAGCAATTTGTCTGTCTGCACTCGTGCCGTTTTTCAGAATAGTACGCACATATTCAACTTCTTTGCGACTGCCCAGTTCATCTACAACATCGTCCAAAAGCTCTAGCAATTCTTCCATCAGAAAGTGAAACGGAACCTCTTCCTCCTTGCCAAAGTCAATCAGATTGCCATCAATGCCATATCGAACAGCACGCCACTTGTTTTCGGTAATGTGCATATGCCGATATTGACGCCAGGACATATTGTTGCGGCGCAGTTTGATGAGTTTGGCGCAAACAGCCTGGAACAGGGCCGCAATGCATACGGCTTCATCTACTGTTGTGCAAATATCGGCAATACGAAATTCCAGTGTATCAAAAATGGGGTGTGGCCGAATGTCCCACCAGATTTTGGCTACTGGATCATCCTTGCCAAACGCGCCGACACGCAAGAGCATGTCTTCGTAGTTTTTAAATTCGTCATAGGAGTGGAAGGAGTGGGGAATACCTGTGCGGGGCAACATTTCAAAGATGACGCTGCGGTATGATTTGAGGCCGGTAAATTGCCCATGCCAGAAGGGGGAACTGGTAGAGAGAGCGAGTATGTGGGGGATAAAGTAACGTGCCTGGTTCATTACTTCGATCATGAGGTTTTTGGAGGCGCGGTCTTCACCAAAGCCAACGTGGACGTGCATGCCGAAAATGAGCAGGCGGCGGGCTACGCCTTGCATGTCGTCGAGGAGTTCTTTGTAGCGTACGCCTTCGGTGACGGATTGTTCTTCCCATTTGGCGAAGGGGTGGGTGGATGCGGCGGCAATCTGAAGCCCGTGTTCGGCGGCCATTTCGCAGACTCCACGGCGTAGGCGGATGATTTCCTGGCGGACTTCTTTGATGTTGCGGCAGATGTGACTGCCGACTTCGACCTGGGATTGCATGAATTCGGGTTTGAGGTTGAGTTTTTTCGGCCGTTCCTGGTCCACAGAAATGAACTTGCTGATATAAGAATGCAAATTCCGGGTTTCTGGGTCAATGATCTGGTATTCCTCTTCAACACCAAGCGTTAGGGGGGGATTGGGTAATGCCATAATAAGCTCTCCTTCTCTGACAGGTTTGGGCATGTTAGGGCCACTTTGATGAGATTATAAGAATTCGTATTAGCGGTATCAAGAGGGGAAAGTGGAATTAGGGGGCTGACTGTTTCCGGCCAGCCCCTTTCATCTTACCAGTTTTGCAAGAATTCTACGAGCAGCCGGACGCCATATCCGGTGCCACCGGCTGGAATATAGGGGGCGTCTTTTTCACTTAAGGCCATGCCAGCTATGTCCAGATGTACCCATGGGTAGCTGGTAAATTCTTTGAGGAACATAGCGGATGTGGCCACGCCGCCAAAACGTCCGCCACTGTTTTTTATGTCGGCCACAGGGGATTTGATGGCTTCTTTGTATTCATCCCATAAGGGCATTGGCCAGACACGTTCTTGTGTGGTTTGTCCGGCAGTGACCAGTTTGTCGCGTAAGGTGTCGTCGGTGCTAAATAGTCCTGCGGCCATGCCCTGGCCTAAGGCAATGACGCAAGAACCGGTCAGGGTGGCCAGATCAATGACGGCTTTGGGGTTGTAACGGCTGGCGTAAACCAGACCGTCGGCGAGGATCATGCGGCCTTCGGCATCGGTGCTGATGATTTCTATGGTTTTGCTGTTGCTGGCGGTGATAATATCGGCCGGGCGGTAGGCATGTGCATCGGGCATGTTTTCTGTGCAGGGTGTGATGCCAATGACTCGCAAGGGGAGATTGAGTTGACCGATGGCTTTCATTGTGCCTAAAACGGCCGCTGCACCTCCCATGTCGGCTTTCATGTTTCCCATTCGTTCAGATGGCTTGATAGAGATGCCGCCGGTGTCGAAGGTGATGCCTTTGCCTACCAGAACGATGGTGTCCAGGTCGGTGCGATCGGGGTTGTGTTCCAACACAATAAACTTGGGTGGTTCGCCTGCACCTTGGGCGACGGCGAGGAATGCACCCATGTTGTGTTGGGCAGCCCAGTCACGGTCACCGATGGTGAGTTTCATGCCGTGTTCTTCGGCTATTTGGCGGGCAGTTTCGGCCATTTTGGTGGGGGTGGCGATGTTTGGGGGCATGTTTACCAGATTGCGGGCAAGGGTGACGCCATTGACTATTGCCTGTGCCTGGGTGATGCCGGCCTGGATGTCGGTTATTTTGTTGGTGTCGTATTCGACGATGGTTAAGGATTCGATTTCTTTTTTGTCTTCGGTTTTTTTGAAGTGGTCGAAGGTGTAGAGGGCGAGCAGGGAGCCTTCAATGGTGGCCTGGGCGGCCTGGGTGATGGGGAGGCCACCGATGCCGCCGCCATGAACGATGGTGGCAACGTGTTTGGCATTGAGGTCGCGAGCATGTTTGATGGCGTAAGCGGCTGTTTTGCGCACGCTTTCCAGGTTGTAGCCGTTTCGTTGCCCCATGCCGACAACAAGGACTCTTTTGGCCGGGATTGCACCACGGGGATACAAAACGGCGACTTCGCCCAATTTGCCGCTCAGGTCGCCGGTGGCGATCAGTTCGCTGATGGCGCCGTTTAATGCCTGGTTGACTGCGCCGGTGGCGCCGCCGGGGGTGGTGACGCCTTCGAACAGGTTGACAATGATGGTATCGGCCGTGCTTTGCTGAATGCTTCCTTGTGTTACACTTACTTTCATGATTTTCTCCTTATGAAAGAATATTAAATTGTTCTGGTAGAGGGAACGCAGTGAGAATGATGTTGATTGTCGGTGTTGCTCCTGCGTTCATATCATTTCTTTGATGGAATTGCAGGTGGATGAGTAATATGCTTTTATTGTAGCGGAAGTTGGTTTTAATGGTGTGTTTGTTTGTACAAAGTTGGCATATTTGATTGATTTTGATGATAAGGGGTGACAAATGAAGCTGTTGATTTTGGGTGGTACGCGATTTTTGGGACGAGCAATTGTGGAAGCTGCGCTGGCGGATGGGCATGAGGTTACTTTGTTTAATCGTGGTCGAAGTAATCCGAATTTGTTTCCTGAGGTGGAGCATTTGCGGGGTGACAGGGATGGGAATTTGGAAGCGTTGCAGGGGCGGCAGTGGGATGCAGTGATTGATACGTGTGGGTATGTGCCGCGGGTGGTTGGTGCTTCGGTGGCTTTGCTGGCAGATGTGGTGGCACATTATACGTTTATTTCTACGATTTCGGTGTATGCAGAGCCGTTTGTTGCGGGTATGGATGAGTCGGCGCCGGTAGGGGAGTTGCTGGATGAGTCGGTGGAGGAGATTACGGCCGAAACGTATGGTCCGCTGAAGGTGTTGTGTGAGCGGGTGGTGACGCAGGGAATGAACGGCCGTTCTTTGCTTGTGCGTGCTGGTCTCATCGTTGGGCCTCATGATCCGACTGATCGGTTTACCTACTGGCCTGTGAGAGTGGCACGTGGTGGTGAAGTGTTGGCCCCAGTTTCGCCTCAGCTTCCTGTTCAGTTTATTGATGTGCGAGATATTGCTGCCTGGGTTGTGCGGGCAACGGCCGTTCGCCTTACGGGGGCTTACAATGTTACTGGTCCAGAAACACCCACTTCCCTGGGCGAGGTGCTGGAAACCTGTCGCGATGTGATTGGCGGTGATGCTCAATTTACCTGGGTGGAAGAATCATTTTTGCTGGAAAACGGGGTGACACCATTTATGGAGTTGCCTTTGTGGGTGCCCACTACAAGTACCGGACTAATGCAGGTGGACACCAGCAAGGCGATGGCACAAGGATTAACATTTCGGCCATTGGCCAGTACAATTGCCGATACACTGGCCTGGCACCAGTCACGATCGGATGATTACCAGTTACAAGCAGGTCTTGCGGCTGAAAAAGAAGCGGCATTGTTGGCTGCGTGGCACGAAAAACTTATGGAATAATATGTGGCTGGATGTGTGGGGTGGGATCAATTCGGCCTGGATAGCGGAGAATAACGGCCGAATCTGGTACGGCCATCTGCCCATCTCGCACCTCCACTGGAAACCCGCTGAGTAAGTCAGTATAACGGCCGTTTGTCAATGGTGTTGGCTGTACATCCACCACACCTGATACATTGAACACCCCAAACAACCCTTCCTTCTCTGCCTGCCACAAGGCACTAATGGCTGGCGTACCCCGTAAAACGGTAAAATGACCTTGCTGCACTATAGGATGCTTCTTGAGTTGACATAACTCTGTCAGGAACGGTTGCAATGAATAACTCCCCCATTTAATTCGATCCGGTTCAAACAAGTCGGGTGTGTGGACACTCTCCGATTCCTGCCCGGCGTAAATGAGAAAAGCCCCTTCATTAAACGCCTGGAAGGCCGTCCACGCCAGCGCTTGTGCCCGTGTAGGAGCCCGTTTCATAATACGTGGCTGGTCATGATTTTCTACACACCGCATTTTCACAGCGTGGGCGGGATAAATTCCCTTTTGATACCAGAGTGCAGTCAGGTAAGGGAGAACGCCTTTCGGGTCATGGACAGCCTTTTCCCACAAGGGCCAAATGTCATAATCATATGCCAGGTCGAATGCAGCAAATAGTTCGCTGTCAGCATGGGCAACCAGCCCTTGCTGGCGTCGTTGTAACAAGTAGGCGGTATGCACCGATTCGGCCAGCCAAAGCAAATTCGGTTTGATATGGGCAAGTTCCTCACGTGCCCGCTGCCAAAAGGGGAGTGGAACGGCCGCAGCGACATCACAACGGAAGCCATCTACACCCAGCTCTACCCATTGGCGCAAGGTTTCAATCTGATAATCCCACAAGGCCGGATCGGCATACACCAGGTCAACGACATCGCTCCAGACAGGATTGGTAGGAGCCAGACGGCCGTTTTCATCTTTGTAAAACCATTCCGGGTGTTCATTTACCAGTACAGAATCGGGCGCGGTGTGGTTATACACCACGTCAATAATGACCTTAAGGCCAAGCGCATGGGCATATTGGCATAGCAGGCGGAACTCTTCTTTTGTGCCCAATTCCGGGTTGACTTCACGGTAGTTTTGGATGGCGTAAGGGCTTCCCAGAGTCCCTTTTCGATTTTTCTGGCCAATAGGATAAATGGGCATGAACCAGATGACATCTACTCCCATCGCACGGATACGGGGTAAATCGGCCGTTACGTCGGCGAATGTACCATGACGGCCGTGATTCCGCACAAAAATTTCGTATATGACAAGGTTGCGGGTATTGAGGGGGGTGTCTTCCGCCATCAAGAGCCCTCATTATCAGACTGGCGCAGAAAGGTGGTGCGGATAGCTTCCATTCGTTTACGGTTTGTTCCCATGTCACCATAGCCCAGGCGAGAAGCGGAACGGAAGTGAATCAGTTTGTTTTCGTCATCAAAATAGAATTCCACATCATCAATGAACCGCCAAAGGGGGGTACGGAATTCAGCATATATGTAGTCAGGAGAGTTGGTGATAATGGTGGTACGTGGTGTTTGCTGGATGATCTGGATGATGGTGTCGTGAGCAGTGGCCAGATCGGTATTGTAGGGGATGGCGGAGATGTAATGTTCGGTGTCATCGGGAGAGGCCTGGGTGGAGACGCAATTTGGGGAGGCGGGGCAGGGGGCAAAACGGCCGTTTTCCACCCCCAGATTTTGCGGCCTTGGGCTTGCTCGCTCAATCCACATACGAGCTGCCAAAAAACCAACAACAAGTACCAGTGCTACGACAACAAAAAACACAAAAACCTTTCTCCCTTTCATTTTCTTCATGGTGTTGAAGGGTAACACAGACCTGATGATCCTTCAATGACAAGTTAACAAACAGGCAGGGATCTTAAAAAATCCCTGCCCGCAAACACAATTTGGAAGTATAAGCTATTCAGCCAATAAAACTGGCTCAATATGGGATAACGCCCAGTCAATTTCCTCTTTGGTAATTACCAGCGGCGGCGCAAAACGAATGACATTTTCATGGGTTTCTTTGCACAAAATGCCTCGCTCCTGCAATGCCTCGCAAAAACGACGCGCCGGTACATGCAACTCTACACCAATAAACAGCCCTTTACCTCGAACTTCCTTAATGTGTGGACTTTCAATACGTTCCAAACGCCCCTTGAAGTATGCGCCCAGTTCGCGAGAGCGGGTGACCAAATCTTCTTCCACCAATACACGTAATGCCGCTTGCCCGATGGCAGCCCCCAGCGGGTTGCCACCAAAGGTGCTGCCGTGGTCGCCAGGGCGGAATAGTCCCAGAATTTCGTCGTTGGCTAAAACGGCCGAAACCGGATAAAAGCCACCACTCAATGCCTTGCCTACAATCGTCATATCCGGTTTTACCCCTTCATGATCGCAAGCAAACAGCGCACCGGTACGCCCCAGCCCCGTCTGAATTTCGTCGGCCACAAAAAGTACACGATGCCGTCGGCAAATTTCGAAAGCTTCTTTCAGGTAACCATCTGGGGGCACAACCACGCCGCCTTCTCCCTGAATCGGTTCTACCAAAAACGCAACCGTATTGGGTGTAATAGCTGCTTCCAAAGCGGCCGTGTCCCCATAGGGAATCATGACAAAGCCGGGGGTGAAAGGACCGAAATCTTCTTTGTATTGTGCCTCACTGGAGAAGCCTACGATTGTGGTCGTGCGGCCGTGAAAGTTTCCGGCACATACAATAATTTCCGCTTTGTCTTTGGGGACGCCTTTTACCCGATACCCCCATTTGCGGGCAGCCTTAATAGCTGTTTCCACAGCTTCCGCGCCGGTGTTCATGGGCAATGCTTTTTCATAGCCACTAAGTTCACACAATGCTTTCAGGAAAGGACCCATCTGATCGTTGCGAAAGGCGCGACTGGTGAGGGTTACTTTTTGCATTTGATGTATGGCAGCTTCGCGAATCTTGGGATGGCAATGTCCCTGGTTAACGGCCGAATAGGCGCTGAGACAATCGAGATATTTGTTTCCATCCACATCATATACCCAAACACCCTCGGCACGTTCTATGACAACATCCAGGGGATGATAGTTGTGGGCGCTGTATGTTTCATCCAGTTCAATAAAATATTTGCTGTCCATGGGAATTCAGTCTCCTGTTTGTGGGTTGGTTTCTGACAAAATTGCCAGTTGCAGACGGCATGTATTCTACCGGAGACGGCCGTATTTTCCACAGAACCAAATGTGAATGAAGATGTGGCAGGTTATATAAACCACACAACCAGGAAAAAGAGGCTGAATAACACGCAGTAGGCGGCAAACAGGAAAAGACTACGCCGTTTTAACCAGTTTAGCAAGAAGTGGATGCAGGCATAGCCAGTGATTGCTGCTGTGAGGAAAGCAACCAGGTAAACGGTCCATTCACCTTCTGCCAGGCCAGTTTGGAGCAGATCGGCCAGGGAGAGTGCGCCTGCACCCAGGATGGCTGGAATACCTAACAGGAAGCTGAAGCGAGCGGCCGTTTCCCGATCGAGACCGCGCCACAGGCCAGCAGTAATAGTTGTGCCACTGCGTGAGATGCCAGGAAAAAGAGCCAGCACCTGGAATAGACCAATTGCCAGCGCATCAGACCAGCGCATGGTGGACAGGGGGCGGTTGCCAGAAACAAGTTTTTCGCCAACAATGAGCAAAACGGCCGTTCCCAACAAAAACAGTGCAGCCACTGGCGGCGTGCCAAATACCCGATCAAACAGGTCTTCCCACAGCAAGCCCACTACCGCCACCGGAATCGAACCCAGTACAATAAACCAGCCCAGACGAGAATCAGTGGTGGCAAACGGCCGTTTTTGTACCAACCCTTGCCACACCCCCTTCATAATCTGACACAAATCCCGCCGAAAATACACCAAAACCGCCAACAACGTTCCTTCATGTACCATCGCCACCAAAGACAACTCCGGTGGCGACATCCGCAACAGCGCTGGCACCAACACCAAATGTCCCGAACTGGAAACAGGCAAAAACTCCGTTGCGCCTTGAACAACCCCCAAAATAATGGCCTCAATGATAGACATAAATTATGATATACTCCAATTTAAATTATTTTTGAACGTGCCCCGTTACAGGCGGGTAATGAGCCAGAAATTCTGACGCAAATTGTTGCATCTCCCCCTTACGAATGGCCTCACGAATTTGCCGCATAAGATTCAGCAAAAAGTGAACATTATGCAAAGTCAGCAAAATGTGCCCCAAAATTTCGTTTGCCTTCACCAGGTGCCGCAAATACGCCCGACTAAAATGTGTGCACGTGTAGCAGCTACATGAAGCATCCAATGGTGCTGCATCTCGTGTAAAACGGGCATTCCGCAAATTCATGCGCCCACCTTTCACCAGCGCCGCGCCATTGCGAGCAATGCGTGTTGGGAGGACGCAATCAAAAATATCCACGCCACGCAAAACAGCCTGCACCACATCTTCAGGCGCGCCCACTCCCATCAGATAGCGTGGTTTTTCTGAAGGCAGCAAGGGGTGCATTATGTCCAGCGTGGCATACATCTCTGCTTTGGATTCCCCAACAGCCAATCCACCAATAGCGTAGCCGGGTAAATCCATTGCTGTGAGAAATCGGGCACTTTCTTCACGCAGGTCAGGAAAAATGCCGCCCTGGACAATACCGAACAACGCCTGATCTTCCCGTGTTTTGGCAGCCACACACCGTTCAGCCCAGGCATGTGTACGCTTCAGTGAGTTCTTGACATAATCGTAATCTTTGGGTGGCGGGCATTCATCAAACATCATGATGATATCCGCTCCCAGGTTTTCTTGAATGGCAATGCTTTTTTCGGGTGTGAAACGGTGGTAAGAACCATCATGGTGAGATTGAAAGGTGACGCCGTCGTCATCTATCTTGCGGGTGTCGCTAAGGCTGAACACTTGAAAACCGCCGCTGTCGGTGAGAATGGGACCATCCCAGGCCATGAAGTGGTGCAGGCCTCCCAGTTCCTTGATGAGTTCGTCGCCGGGGCGCAGGTAGAGATGGTAGGTGTTGCTGAGGATGAGAGTTGCACCCAGCTCATGCAGATCAGACGGCCGTAATGCCTTGACGGTGGCCTGCGTGCCGACAGGTGCAAAGACAGGAGTGGGAATGATGCCATGAGGCGTATGAAAACGGCCGATTCGGGCCGCACTATTTGGATCTGTCGCTTCTATCTCAAACTTAAATTCAAAAGCCATAGCGGGCGATTATACTCGCCACTCCCCTAAAAAAACAACTACCCCAGCGGAGGTAGTAGGGTAATCGCATATAAAACTTTTTCTGAATGGATAACAAAGTGTATCCTCTGTCAAAAACGCAGGATGACAATGTCAGACAAGATAACCAGTAGTATATTTAAGCGACTTGTTGACTTTTTATATGGGTTTTGTTACCATGCTCGCTAACAATTTTATAGCTATTGTGGCGCTTCTTATCCAGAGAGGTTGAGGGACCGGCCCGATGACACCTCAGCAACCGCCCTGTTTTGGGGAAATGGTGCTAATTCCGGCAGAAGTTACCTTGTGACAAGGGCTTCTGGAAGATGAGAAGTGGTGATGCTGACAAAGGTACGCCTCTTCTGAACTTCCGGAAGGGGCGTTTTGTTTGAATGGCCCTTTGCTCTGGGTATTTGGAGCGAAGGGCTTTTATTTTAATTAAGTGAGTGTGTGGAGGACAGGATGATTGAATTGACGGGGAAAGATGATATCGTGCGGGCGGAGAAGAAGAGTGAGGGTGAGGAGAAACGGCCGTTTTCCCCTGCTACTCAGGCAGTGCATGGGCGTATTGAGCACCGCAAACCGAATATGAATCATGCCCTGACGACACCACTGGTGCAAACGGCTACCTATACATTTGCCAATACAGCCGATTTGTGTGCATTTATGGAGGCCAAAATGTGGGGCGGGGTGGCTGATCGGGGCGAATACGGCCGTTATGGAAATCCAACTGTACGTGCTGTGGAAAAACGCATTGCCACGCTGGAGAATGGCGACGATGCCTTGCTTTTCCCCACGGGCATGACGGCCGTTACCAATGTGTTGCTTTCCATCCTGCCCACTGGCAGCCATGTTATCTTTACTGACGACTGTTACCGCAAAACACGCCAGTTTTGCCAGACATTTCTCCAGCGATTGGGCATCGAAAGCACGCAAGTACCAATGGGAGATTATGACGCCCTGGAAGCAGCGATTCAACCGAATACCCGTATCATTATTAGCGAAAGCCCCACTAACCCTTACTTGCGTGTGGCCGACCTGAACCGATTGGCACAAATCGGCCGTGCTCATCCCCGCATCAAAACCATTATTGATGCGACATTTGCCACCCCTATTAATCAACGCCCACTAGAATTTGGTATTGATCTTGTGATACACAGTGCTACCAAATACCTGAGTGGTCACAATGACATTATGGCCGGTGTGGTTATTGGCGAGGCAGGGCTTATTCATGCTTTGCGCCAAAGTCAGGGCGTTTTGGGCGGTGTGCTCGACCCTCATGCTGCCTGGTTACTGGAGCGAGGTCTCAAGACACTGGCTTTGCGTGTGCAGCAACAAAACCGCACTGCCCAGATTGTGGCGGAATTTTTGGAGACCCATCCAAAGATTGCGCGTGTCTGGTATCCTGGCTTGCCTTCTCATCCGGATCATCAGATTGCCCGGCAGCAGATGAATGGTTTTGGGGGGGTGGTTAGCTTTGAAATTGCGCCTGTGCCGGGAGAAAATCCTTTGGACACAACGGCTCGTTTCATTGATGCGATGACTATTCCTCTGATTGCGCCCAGTTTGGGAGGGGTGGAGAGTTTGATTGAACAACCGGCGTTGATGTCTTATTATGAATTGTCTTCTGAGGAAAGGTTGACAATTGGTATCAAGGATAATTTGGTCAGATTTGCTATTGGCGTGGAGGATACGGCCGATATACTCGCAGATCTGACCCAGGCTTTGGCACAAGTGTGAGGAGGATGGTATGACGTTGGTAATGAAATTTGGGGGGACATCGGTAGGCAATGCGACGGCGATCCGGGAAACGGCCGAATTGATTCGCCAGGCAAAGACGGAATGGCATGAATTGGTTGTTGTGGCTTCGGCGATGGGGTCGCGCCCGGAAAAGGTAACCGATTTGTTGTTGCGTGGGGCGCAAACGGCCGTTACGGGAGATGATGAAACATACCGACAGGTGGCGGCGCAGTTGCGGCACATTCACCAAACGGCCATACATGAGCTGCTGATAGACGGGGTGGAAAAAGAAGAAGTGCTGGCGGAAAACGGCCGTTTCCTTACCCGCTTCGAAAGTCTGTGCCAGGCCGTTCATGTGTTGGGCGAACTCACACCACGCGCTTTGGATGCCATCAGCGGCATGGGTGAGCAAATGAGTGTGCGCATTTTGGCGGCCTACTTGCGCCAGCAAGGTGTGGCGGCACAGGCAGTAGATGCCACTCAGTTAATCGTTACCGACGCGAACTTTCAGGATGCGGCTCCGTTGATGGAATCTACCAGAGAACGGGTGCAGGCTCAATTACGGCCGTTACTTGACCAAAACATCATCCCCATCGTGACCGGTTTCATTGGCGCAACGGCAGAGGGGATTCCAACGACACTGGGGCGTGGTGGGTCTGATTATAGTGCGGCCATTCTCGGCTATGCGCTGCCTGCCAGAGAAGTCTGGATCTGGACAGATGTGGATGGCGTAATGACGGCCGATCCCCGCCTGGTGCCAGATGCCCGGTCTATTCCCATGTTAAGCTATCGCGAAGTATCCGAACTGGCCTATTATGGCGCGCGTGTGTTACACCCCAAAACGATGCGCCCCTGTGTCGCTCATGGGATTCCCTTGCGTATTAAAAACACGTTCAATCCAGAGCATCCCGGCACAGTAATTGTAGAAACGGCCGTAAATGGCAACGGGGGCGTCAAAGCGGTTACCGCCATTACCGATGTCAGCCTCATTACCATCGAAGGCAAAGGGATGATAGGCGTTCCGGGTATTGCCGCTCGTGCCTTTGGTGCAGTTGCTCGTACAAATGTCAGCGTGTTACTCATTAGCCAGGCTTCGTCAGAACAGTCCATTTGCTTTGTCACACCCAGTCATGCCGCCGATAGAGTCATCACCAGTCTGAGCGAAGAATTTGCGGTAGAACTGCATCGGCAGGATATAGACAGCATATGGGCACAGCAAGATGTGGCGATCATAACGGCCGTTGGTGCAGGTATGCGCGGAACACCCGGCATTGCTGGTCGCATTTTTAGCGCACTTGGCACACAACAAGTCAATATCATAGCTATTGCTCAAGGATCGTCTGAGTGTAGCATCAGTCTGGTGGTTGATGGCAAGGATACAATAACGGCCGTTCGCTATATCCACCAACTCATTCAAACCTGATTCCCACCAGACCTGTCATCCTTCTGATAATCTCACTATCAATTATTCGAGCGTGTCACAGTTTAAAATAACACCTTGCGGTTTGGCGGTTTATTCCACTGAAATTTCCAGAAGAATAAACCGCCAACACCTGCTAGTTTTTATATCCACCAGACAGAATTGAACCCCTGTTAAAAATCATTTTTTCCCCCCGTTAATACCCAATTTAACCCCCTTTTTGTGATAATTTGAACAATTATCAACTTCAAACTTAACCCCAAGGCTTGATCTACATTTCACAAACCAGCATAATCCCCTTGTGTAAAAAACAGAAACTGATTAAAAATCTGTCCGAAAATAGCGAGAATTGCAGAAAACAGGCTTCACATATGCCCGTTCTACCGTTCATTTCAGGATAGATACTAAATGTAACCCTACATTTTTATAAAAGAAGGAGTACAAATCATGCAGCGTTCCAAGTGGTTTCTTGTTACACTGATTTTTGTTTTGTTATTGGGTATGGTGGCGTGCCAGTCTTCCTCTTCTTCTGAAGAAGAAAGTAACGAAAACACAGCCAACGAACATACCGAGAACAGCAACGAAGCGACTGCCAATGTCAATGGAAATAGCAACGGCAATTCCAACGAAAGCAGTGGTCCGGTTGTTGTGGGCGGGGGTGAAGGTGGCCGTTTGGTGATTTACTCTGGCCGCAGTGAGAGCCTGGTTGGTCCTATCATTGAGCAATTTGCCGAAGAAACCGGCATTGCCGTGGAAGTGCGATATGGAGGCACGGCCGAATTGGCGGCCACGTTGCTGGAAGAAGGGGAAAATAGCCCTGCCGATATTTTCTATGCACAAGATCCGGCCGGGCTGGGCGCTGTGCAGCTTGCCGGTTTGCTGGCCCCTCTCCCCGAAGAAGTTCTAAGCAAGGTGCCAGCCCGCTTTGCCGATGATAATGGTGAGTGGGTAGGAATCTCTGGTCGGGCACGAGTTGTGGTTTACAACACAGAGGCAATCACCGATCCGGAAACACAGTTGCCAGATGATTTGTGGGGCTTTACTGAACCGGAATGGAAAGGACGGATCGGTTGGGCGCCAACAAATGGCTCATTCCAGGCGATGGTAACGGCTATGCGAGTTGTGTGGGGTGAGGAAAAAACCCGCGACTGGTTGTTGGGTATTCAGGCAAATGACCCGGTTGTTTATGAAAAGAATACGCCGATTGTAGCGGCTGTAGGTGCGGGTGAAGTGGAAGTTGGGTTTGTGAATCATTATTACTTGTATCGTTTTCTGGCAGAAGAAGGGGAAAGTTTCCCGGCACGTAATTACTTCTTGCCCGGTGGTGGTCCTGGTTCACTGATTTTGGTGTCGGGTGTGGGGATGCTGAAAACGGCCGAAAATGCCGATAACGCTCTGAAGTTCATCGAGTTTTTGCTCTCAACACCGGCACAGCAGTATTTTGCCTCTGAAACTTTCGAATATCCGGTGGTAGATGGTGTGCAAATTGACCCTAACTTACCTCCTTTGGCTGAACTGGATGCAGTTGCTGCCGATATTCCGCTGACTGAACTAACTGACCTGGCAGGTACAGCAACCCTGTTGAGTGAATTGGGTATCTTGCCTTAGTATCAATGCGGAACAGGTAGTTCTGGTAACAAGTAACCTGTGTCATTCGTCGCAAGGCAGAAGGCGTGAAACGTGGTATAAAAGTCCCGTTTCACGCTTTTTGTTTTCTAAGCAGGGTAAGTAATATGAACGGGTTTTCATTGGAACCTTTCCGGCCAGTTCGAGGGTTGCGTAATCCGCATGTGCAGACAATTTTGGCAGATGTGGTGCGGAGTGAGGAGGGGGTGAGTTTTCGGCGAATGGCGCTGGAGACGCCGGATGGTGATTTTGTGTTGCTGGATTTTGCAGATGTAAACGGCCGTTCCTGGGCAGAACTGGGAGAGAAGACACCAATTGTCCTGGCCTTGCATGGGCTGGAAGGCTCGGCACAGCGCAGTTATATGTGTGAACTGTATCGCCAACTGGCACAACGCGGTATTCGGGCTGTGGGAATGAATTTCCGGTCGTGTGGTGGGGTCATGAATCGCACTACTACTTTTTACCACGCTGGCGCCACAGCAGACGTAGCCCTGGTGCATGAATGGTTACAAACCCAATTCCCCAATGTACCATTGGGTTTGGTTGGGTTTTCCCTGGGGGGAAATATTTTGCTGAAATATCTGGGGGAACAGGGGAACAGACTGGTTAATCGGTTAGAAACGGCCGTTGCCATCTCGCCCCCATTTAATTTGGCACTGGATGCCCAACGCCTGGAACGGGGCATGGGACTATTATACGCACGCCGCCTTTTGCGAAAGCTAAAACAAAAAGCACGCCAAAAAGCACCAGAAATCGCCGCAAAAGTTGATCTGGAACGCCTGTTTCGAGCACGTACCTTGCGCGAATTTGATGATGCCTGGGCGCCACTGCACGGCTTTCGAAATGCCGCCGACTATTACCACCAATGCAGCAGCGGCCGTTTCCTGACCAGCATTTGCACCCCCACACTCATTTTACGAGCCCTGGATGACCCATTTTTCATGCCCGACAATATTCCCCACGGCGAAATAATCGCTAACCCGCACATCTGTGTTGGTCTTACAGCACACGGCGGACATGTTGGCTTTCTGGAAGGGCATCCCCACCGATTCCAGTTTTGGGCAGAAAGACAGGCAGCCCGCTTTGTCGCCCAAATCTTGTCATAGAAAATATCCCGCTAGCAAAAACCACCCCAATTCAAGCGATACGCACACCCTACCCATATCCGCCGCACTTTTTACCAGCAGGTCATTTGTCCCCAAAAATTCATGACATTTGTCACAATTCAAAACAACCCAAAAACGATATAGTAAAAAAGCGTGCAGAGAATTAGATAAATTTACACAAATTTACTCACTTTCTGCCGCCAAAAACAGTACGGGAGTGACTGACTCATGAATAACTTATACCCCCCACCACGACTGATTTTTTGGGAAACGACAGCCGGTTGCAATCTCGCCTGCATTCACTGCCGGCGTATTACAGTAGCAGATCAACTATTACCCCAAGACCTGACCACAGAAGAAGCATTTACACTCATTGACCAGATTGCCTCATTTGCTCGACCAATCTTTATTCTCTCTGGTGGCGAGCCCCTATTTCGGCCAGATATTTTTGATATTGCCCGCCATGCCAGTGATGCAGGTCTGATTGTGGCACTGGCTACCAATGGAACGCTAATTGATGCGGATGTGGCTGCCAAAATCAAAGCGGCTGGTATCCGCCGCGTTAGCGTCAGCTTTGATGGGGCAGATGCGGCTACACATGATACATTTCGCGGGGCTGGTGCATTTGACCGTGCCATTGCAGGGATGCGTTATCTGCAAGAGGTGGGCATTCCTTTTCAGATTAATACTACGGTAGCTCGACACAATGTTCATCAAATGCCGGAAACATTGGCTTTGGCCAAGTCGTTGGGGGCAGTGGCATTACATTTGTTTTTGCTTGTGCCTGTTGGGTGTGGAGTGGAAATTGCGGATGATCAACAGATTACGCCAGAAGAGTATGAAGCGGTTCTCAACTGGATGTATGACATGGAAGTAGAGGGTGGCATTGAACTGAAGGCTACCTGCGCCCCTCATTATTTTCGTATTGTTCATCAGCGGCGGGCAGAAGAACGGCGTCGTGGTGTTCAGCGAAAGCAGCCGGACAGCATTCAGCGCCAAAAGCATGCCGGGGGTGGACATCCTGGCGGACATCCGGGTGGGCGTCATGCTATGAATGCGATGACTAAAGGGTGTTTGGCTGGTACGGGGGTTTGTTTTGTTAGCCATCGGGGTGAAGTGTTTCCGTGTGGGTACTTGCCTTTGGAAGCCGGCAATGTGCGGCAGCAGCATTTTCGGGAGATATGGGAGTCGTCTTCGTTGTTTGCTACCTTGCGTGATCCGGAATTGTTGGGTGGCAAGTGTGGGGTGTGTGAGTTTAAGAATTTGTGTAGTGGTTGCCGTGCCCGTGCGTTTGGAATGACTCAGGATTATTTGGGAGAAGAGCCATTTTGTACGTATGTGCCGGGTAAGGTGCGGCGGGGTGTTATTCAGTTGTCGTAAGGAGAGACGGAATGGGGTTGCATGTTGTAATTGTTGGCGGGGGAATTGCCGGGTTGAGCACGGCATGGTATTTGCAGCAGGAGGTGGCTGCGAAAGGGCTGGATATTACTTATACGGTGCTGGAGGAGGGCTCTCGGTGGGGAGGCAAGATTTTGACGGAGGAGGTGGTGTGGGGAGAAAACGGCCGTTTTACTATTGAGGCTGGCCCCGATGCCATTCTGACGCAAAAGCCCTGGGCGTTGCAATTGGCTAAACAGATTGGCTTACAGGATGCGTTGTTGCCTACAAACCAGTTGCCGCAGCAAGTATTTGTGTGGCAGAAGAAACGGCCGATTCCCATGCCAGATGGCCTTTTTCTCACTGTTCCCACCCGGCTGATGCCTTTTGCCCGCTCCCCCCTAATCTCACCATCGGGCAAGCTCCGTATGGGGCTGGATTGGGTTATTCCTCCACGCCGGGATGCTGCCGATGAGTCACTGGCCGATTTCGTGCGTCGTCGTCTGGGCAAGGAGGCATTGGACAAAATTGCAGAACCGATGATGGCTGGTATTTACAATGCGGATGCAGAGCAACTGAGTTTGCTGGCTACGTTCCCCCGTTTTCGGGAACTGGAACAGAAGTATGGCAGTCTGATTCGGGGTATGTTGGCCGCTCGTCGTTCTCGAAAAGCGGCTGGCCACGGCCGTTCTGCACTGACCCCCTTTGTTTCGTTTACTGGTGGTATGCGTATGCTGGTGGAGCGCCTGGTGCCTATGCTTGATGGTGAGTGCCGGTTAAAGACAGGTGTGACGGCGATTCAACCGTTGCCAGACGGCCGTTATTGTCTTATGTTAAATACCGGACACGCGCTGACAGCCGATGTGGTGGTTTTGGCCGTTCCTGCTTATGTGGCTGCCCGCCTGATACGGCCGTTTGCCTCCGAAGCTGCCCATTTGCTAGATGCCATTCGTTACGTCAGCACAGGTACAATCTCCCTGGCTTACCCCATTGCCAGCATCAAACGGCCGCTCAATGGGTTTGGCATGGTTATTCCCCGTAGCCAAAATCGGCCTATTAATGCGATCACTTGCACCTATCTCAAATTTAATCGTCGTGCACCAGAAGGATATGCCCTATTTCGTATTTTCTTTGGTGGGTCGCGCCATCCGGAGATGATAGACCTGACCGATATAGAATTGTTAACTGTGGTACAGCAGGAGCTTGCCTTGATGTTGGGGATAACAGCCGAGCCCGTGCTCCACCGTATTTACCGGTGGCGGCAGGGTAATCCCCAATATGATGTGGGGCATCTGGCGCGGGTGGATGCAATCGAAGCGGCATTACCTGCCGGTTTGTATGTGACGGGGAGTCCTTATCGAGGGGTAGGGGTACCGGATTGTGTGCGTCAGGGGCAAGAAACGGCCGTTCGCCTGGTGCAGACTGCTACCCAGAGCCAGTTGACACCCCTCAAAATATAGATACAATCTTCACAAGTGCATAGATTTGCTACGATTTTTAAACAAGAGAGCATATTATGTCAACACAATATCCTGATACAGAAACTTGGTTATCTCTAAGCGAAGCTGCAAAACGCTTAAACGTACATCCCACAACACTACGCCGTTGGGCCGATAACGGTGATATTCCTTGTTTACTGACACCAGGCGGTCATCGCCGCTTTGCTTTAAGCGATTTGCAGGCATTTGCCGAAAACCGGCGTCGCTTGCGTATTACAGGCGGGCTGGAAAAAATTTGGGCAGAGCGGGCATTGGTACAAACACGAGAGAGTATCATTGCTCACGACCAACAGCCCTGGTTAACGGCGTTTGATGATAAAACACGCCAGGAACATCGTCAGTTAGGGCGGCAGTTGATGGGCCTCACGTTACAGTATTTGTCTGATCCTGAAGGAAATGGCAGCTTGTTGGCACAGGCTCGGGCGATTGGTGAAAAATATGGCAGGATGTCTCGTGAGATGGGGTTGCCGCTGACTGAAGCATTACAGGCAGCTATCTTTTTTCGGGACACGCTGGTGGAAGTGGCTTTGCAATTACCTGAAGAAGCGCATCTTCAACCCGAAGCCAATGTGCGTCTGGTACGTCGGATTAACCAGCTTTTGAATGAAGTTCATCTGGCTATTGCTGCTGCTTATGAATCTGGCTTGGAGGAGTGACAATTGCTGACCATACCTTGTTTGTGTGTGGGGTTGAATCATCAGACTGCGCCGGTGGAAGTGCGGGAAGGTGTGAGTTTTACGGCCGAAGAACAAACGGCCGTTTTTGTTGATTTCCCGTCCCAATTGCGTGAGTTTGGCCTGAAAGAGCTGGTTATCCTTTCTACGTGCAATCGGGTTGAGTTATATGCTGCCGGTATGGAACTGGAAGCAACTGATTTGGCTGGCGACTTGACACGCGCCTTGCTGACTTGGCTGGCTGATTTTCACGGTATATCGGTTTCCCGATTGCAGCCGTATGTCTATCAATATGTTGGTGAAGCGGCAGTGCGTCATTTGTGTCGTGTGGCGGCCGGTCTGGATTCGATGGTACTGGGTGAGCCGCAAATTTTGGGGCAGGTGGAGGCGGCATTTGCGTGTGCTCAGGCTGGCCGGGCAACGGGACCGGTGTTAACGGCCGTTTTTCTGGCAGCCATTCGGGCGGGTAAACGGGCGCGTACTGAGACTGGTATTAGCAAAAATGCCGCCAGTATCAGTTCTGCGGCAGTACGGGTGGCACGCCGCTTGCTGGGTGATTTGAGTCAACGGCACGCGGTTGTGGTTGGTGCTGGCGAGATGGGCCAACTGGCATTGAAGGCGTTACTTCATCGGCACATTGGGCGTGTTTCGTTGGTCAATCGGACTTACCAGCGGGCGCAGGAACTGGCGGCACATTGGGGCGGAGAGGCGTTTGGATTGGAAGCATTGCCGGATTTGTTGGCAACGGCCGATTTGGTGATTTCGGCAACTGGTGCAGCTGATTATGTGATTACGCCAACACTGGTGGAGACGGCCGTTTCCCAACGCCCGGATCGGCCATTGGTATTGCTAGATATTGCCGTGCCGCGCAACATTGACCCGACTGTCAAGGCAATTGCGGGTGTAGAACTGGTCGATATGGATGTTTTACAACAACAGATCGACCATGCCTTATCTGATCGGGCTCAGGAAATTCCTCATGTAGAGCGCATTATTGAAGCAGAAATAACGGCCTTGCGAGGACAAATTCGTCAATTGGCAGTTCGCCCGGTCATTGCCGGGTTGCGGCAGAAGGCAGAAGCGATTCGACAGCAGGAGTTGGCCCGGATGCGACGCTATATGCCGGAAATGGATGAACAAACCTGGCGACATATTGAGCATTTATCCCATTCGTTAATTAACAAACTGTTGCATGAACCGACAGTGCGCTTGCGAACAGAGGCGGAAAACGGCCGTTCTGAAGAAATCGCTTCCACTGTCCGACAACTTTTTGGGCTAGAGGAGTCTGCTTCATGAGCCAACCAGACAAATTGCGTGTAGGCAGTCGTACCTCGCGCCTGGCAATGTGGCAAACAGAACACATCATTCAGCTTTTACAGGCCGCCAATCCTGGCCTGGTGTGTGAAGTCGTTCAGTTTATTACCAAAGGGGATAAAACGTTGCACAAGCCCTTGCCTCAAATTGGTGGCAAGGGGTTATTCACGGCCGAACTGGAAGCTGCCTTGCGAGAAGGCCAAATTGATATCGCTGTCCATTCTCTGAAAGATTTGCCCGTAGAAGACGCCCCAGGCTTGACAGTGGGGGCAATTGTAGGGCGGGCAGATGTGCGAGATGTATTAGTGGCTCCGCCGGGAACAACGCTAAAAAATCTGCCACATGGCGCTGTGGTAGGCACCAGCAGTCATCGCAGGCGAGCACAATTGCTTGCTGCCCGGCCAGATTTGGTGATTCGGCCGATTCGGGGAAATGTGGATACGCGCGTGCGTAAGGTTCAGTCGGGTGAATATGAGGCGACAGTTTTGGCAGCAGCTGGGGTAACCCGGCTGGGGCTGACGGCCGTTATTGCTGACTATTTGCCCCTTTCTGTGATGTTGCCAGCGCCGGGGCAGGGGGCTTTGGCTGTGCAATGCCGTGAAAATGATGTGGCAACACGGAGCTTGCTGGGTACGATTGAGAACAGAGAGGTGAGAACGGCCGTTACAGCCGAGCGTGCTTTCCTGGATGCGCTTGGTGGTGGTTGCTCTGCGCCAATTGCTGCCTATGCTCAAGTTGAATCAGGACATTCCCCTATCATCACCCTCACCGGCTTTGTTGCGTCTCTGGATGGCCGGCGCACCATTCGCGTGCGAGTGCAAGGACACAATCCCCATGAGGTAGCAGCAATGGTTGCCGAACAGGCACAACAGCGAGGTGCGGAGGAAATTTTGGCCCATGTTTGAGCAAAATGGCACAGTAAACCGCAAGCGGGTGGTGGTAACCAGGGAAGCGGAGCAAGGGATGGCCTTTTGCCGCAAACTGTTAGCCGCCGGATTTGAGCCAGTGCTTTTTCCGGTGATCCAGTTTGTCCCGCGTCATTCCGATGCGCTGGATGCGGCTTTGCGCCATTTGGATTCGTTTGACTGGCTGGTGTTGACCAGTGGGAATGCGGTGCGCTTTTTTTGCCAGCGGGCAGATGAGTTGGGTGTGGCTGTGGCTGGCGTACAGATTGCTGTCAGTGGTGCAGCTACAGCGCATAAATTGCAGGCGTTTGGTCTGACGGCCGATTTTGTGCCGGAGAAGTTTGTGGGTGAGTCGCTGGTAACTGGACTGGGTGATTTGCGTGGCAAGCGCGTTTTGTTACCCCGTTCCCGGCAGGGGCGTCCGGAAATTGTGGCGCAGTTGCGAGCACAGGGGGCGGATGTGGTGGAAGTAGGATTGTATGACACGATAACGGCCGTTCCTGATGCCACTGCACTGGCCGAGTTGCAGCGTGGGGTGGACGTCATTACTTTTGCCAGCCCTTCCAGTGTACGGAATTTTTGGCAAATTATTCACAAGTATGGGGTAGAAAATGTGCTGGACCGGGCATTAGTGGCCTGTATTGGCCCTGTAACGGCCGAAGCTGCCCAGGCTGCTGGCCTGACTGTACACGTTATGCCTGCTACGTACACCCTGGATGCTTTAATCGAAGCATTACGGGAGCAAATGCTGACCACAAACAATCAAACCGGGTGAGTGTAACAAAACAGAACTATACAGGAGTGTGTGACAGGAGTGTGTGCCATGATTACTTTTCCGGTGGCGCGACCGCGCCGTTTGCGTCGTATGCCTGCCTTGCGGCAGATGGTACGCGAGACATTATTGACGCCAAATGATTTTATCTATCCATTGTTTGTGCAACATGGTACAGGTGTGCGCCAGCCGATTTCTTCGATGCCGGGGCAGTTTCGGTATTCGGTCGATCAGTTGGCTGAAGAAGCAGAAGCTATCGCCAGTTTGGGTATTCCGGCGGTGATTTTGTTTGGTATTCCGGCAGAAAAAGACCCGGTGGGTGTGGAGAATTTTGCACCAGATGGAATTGTGCAACAAGCGATTCGGGCTATTAAAACGGCCGTTCCCCAACTCCTTGTTGTCACCGATGTATGCCTGTGTGAATACACCGATCATGGACATTGTGGCTTGTTGAATGAACATGGAGAAATTCTTAATGACGAAACGCTGGAAATTTTGGGGAAAGTTGCGGTTTCTCATGCCGAAGCTGGTGCCGATGTAGTTGCTCCTAGTGGTATGTTGGACGGAATGGTAACGGCAATCCGGTCGGCGCTGGATGAACAGGGGTATGTTCATGTGCCCATTATGTCCTACGCGGTCAAGTATGCGTCGGCCTTTTACGGACCATTTCGGGAAGCAGCAGAAGGCGCACCCAAATTCGGTGATCGTAAAACCCACCAAATGGATCCGGCTAACGTGCGCGAAGCATTGCGCGAAGCCGATTTGGATGTGGCTGAAGGCGCAGATTTCTTGATGGTCAAGCCGGCGTTGGCTTACCTGGATGTCATTCGTCAGGTGCGTGATCGGCATCCAGAATTGCCATTGGTGGCTTACAACGTAAGTGGTGAATATGCCATGTTGAAGGCGGCAGCGGCTAATGGCTGGCTGGATGAGCAAAAGGTTATCTTGGAGACATTGACCAGTATCAAGCGGGCTGGCGCTGATTTGATTATCACCTATCATGCCAAAGAGGCTGCTATGTGGCTGGCTGATGAGGCCTGATTGGGAGCAGAAAACCTGAGTGACTGACAAAACTTGTCGAACCACAAAGAACTCCGAGAGCCAACGCCCTTCACGGTGAATTATGAGATTTGTCAGCCAACCAGGCAGAAAACAGGAT
>RFGV01000362.1 GCA_003696605.1 Chloroflexota bacterium
AACAATTCCAGCCCAATGAGAATTACAATATACCTTTTGGCCTTTTTCTATTTTGCTTGCCCTGCTTATTCACAATGGCACGACCAATTGTGGCTCTTTGGTTACAACACCGTTCCACCGGCACCTGACAGGAGCGGCAATGTGGTGGATTTCAGCACGGAGCCACCATCCACCTATAAGCAGGAAAAAGAAGTGAACTTCAACGTCACGGGTGCCAGCATCTGCGACAGCACGGGCAACCTCTTGCTCTACACCAACGGCTGCTACATCGCCAACTTCGCCCACCTGATGGTGGAGAATGGGGACAGCCTCAACCCTGGAGAAATATCTATGAACGATTGCCCAGGCGGTCTTGCCATTGCACAGAGCCATTTTTTCCTGCCCATGCCCGGGCATCCTAGCATGTATTACCTTTTTCATGAAAACCTGGATTACCATGATGAATTTATTTTGGCCAGAATGCCCTTTTTCTACACTTCCATTAATATGGAAGCTAACAACGGCCTGGGAAAGGTGCTGGAAAAGAACGTAGCCATCTTCGACTACCCTGACAGGACATTCGGCACCATGACGGCCGTCAAGCACGCCAATGGCCGGGACTGGTGGGTGGTGTTCCCGGAGAAGTCGAAGAACAGGTTTTACCGGTTCCGCTTTTCTCCCAACGGAGTTGAAGACACCCTGGTGCAGGAACTTCTGCCGGTTTATCCAAACATCCTCAGCAATGCCTTCACCACCTTCTCCCCCGACGGCAGCAAGCTGGCCCGCTACGAAGTGACCCACGGGCTATACCTGTATGATTTTGACCGCTGTACCGGCCTTTTCGGGGACAACCCTGTTTTCATCCCCCTGCCCGGCACCTCGCTCGGAGGCGGGGTCTCCTTCTCTCCCGACGGGCGCTTTGTTTACCTCGTCTCGTCCACCTTCATCCTGCAGGCAGATACCTGGGCCGCCGACATCGCCGCTTCGCTCGATACGGTGGCGGTGTATGACGGGTTTACTTCCCCGTGGCCCACTACCTTCTTTGCATCTCAACTGGGACCCGATGGAAGAATATACATCAATACCAATAACGGAACCGATATTCTCCACTTCATAAACTATCCAAACAAAAAGGGAGACAGTTGTGAAGTCCTCCAGCATGGCCTGAAACTCGCTGCCCGCAACCGTTTCACCTCCCCCCACTTCCCCAACTACCGCCTCGGCCCGCTCGACGGCAGCCCCTGCGACACCCTGGGGCTGGACAACCACCCGCTGGCGGGCTTCCGCCATGCCGTGGACAGCAGCAACAGCCTGCGGGTCATCTTCACCGACAACAGCTTCTACCAGCCCACCGACTGGCTCTGGGACTTCGGCGATGGCAGCACCAGCAGCCTCAAAGACCCCCTGCACAAATACGCCAGCCCCGGCACCTACCTCGTCTGCCTCACCGTCAGCAACCAATACGATAGCGACACCTTCTGC
>RFGV01000363.1 GCA_003696605.1 Chloroflexota bacterium
ATCGGAAAATCCTATTTTTGTTCCAGTACGACTATCTTCCAATGAAATACGAACGCCTGCATTCTGGCTGTTGCCCATTTGTGCTTCGCTTTCTTCCAGCCAGATACGCAATAGATAAGACCGATAATAATTACCTGGTTTCATATAGATTCGATGCACTTTTTGAGATGGTTTATAATAGGCTTGTAACAAGGCAACCCTTCCTTGTAATTGATTTGTTCATAGAATATCAGTCTATCGTTAATCAATCGCTAATTGGCCATCGTTGTAAATTTTCATTGAAGTGAGTTTGTTACATGGAAGAGCTTCAGCTCAGGTTATTGGGTGGCGTCCAGATTTCATTGGGGGAAAGTGCACTGGACAAGCAATTGTCCACCAAAGCGCAATTGTTGTTGAGCTACCTGGTAATGACTGGCCGTCCCCAAGCGCGAGCAGTTGTGGCTGGTCTTCTGTGGGGGGATAAGCCAGAGTCGGATGCGCTTCGTAGCCTGCGGGTGGAGCTAACCAAGATGCGTCAGGCCGGGTTATCAGATTACCTTGAGGTTACCCGCAAAACAATTGGCTTTAATCAAAATGCTCCCTATTGGCTGGATGTAGAGGCTTTTGAGAATTTTCTGAAGCAGGCAGCACTGGCAGAAGGGGCCGCAGCACGTTCTCATTTGCGTGAGGCGGTTGCGTTGTATCAGGGGGATTTTTTTGCCGGGTTTGATGTGCCGGATGGGGCAATTTATGATGAGTGGGTGCTGGTGGAGCGGGAACGCTTGCGGGTGATGGCGCTGGATGCTCTGGAGGAGTTGGTACAGATTTGCCTGGAGCAGGAAAGTTATGAGGAGGGGATTTCTTTTGCCCGGCAGTTGTTGGCTTTGGATAATTGGCGGGAGGAGGCGCATCGTCATTTGATGTTGATGTTGGCTTTGAATGGCCAGCGGAGTGCGGCATTGGTGCAGTATGAGATTTGTCGCGAGACGATGGTGCGGGAATTGGGGGTTGAGCCTTCAGCGGAGACAGAGGCTCTGTATTTGCGTATTCGTGATGATGCGGAATGGGGTAAGCGGGTACAAACACGGCCGTTTCCACCACTCCCTGTTGTGACCGAAGAAGAAGCATGGGAGACTCCTTTTCAAGTGCCGCCAGCCACTCCCTTTTTTGTAGGGCGGGAAAAAGAAATTGCGTTTATCCGGCAGTGTGTGACGGATGAAGAGACTCGACTTTTATGCCTGGTCGGTATGGGCGGGGTGGGAAAATCAGCGTTGGCCATTCATGCCGCCTATGCTTTGCGGGAGCTATTTCCGGATGGTGTTTTGTGGGCAAATGTGGCCGGTACTGACCCTATGGGGATTGCCGCAAAGTGGGCAGGGGCATACGGCTACAATTTTAGCGGCTTGCGGGATACAAATGAGCGATTTGCCGCATTGCGGGCTATGCTGGCAGAGAAACAGGCGTTGCTGATTTTTGATGATGTGCAGGAGGTGGCCAGGATACGGCCGTTGCTTCCCCAAAAAGGCAATTGTTTCACCCTGCTTACCACCCGCAATGCCGATCTCGCCTTCATACTCGGTGCTTCCGTCTTCAATCTTGACGTACTCCCCCCAGAAAACACCCTGCTCCTGCTAAAAAAAATCATCGGTAAAGCCCGCGTCCTCAACGAACCTGAAGCCGCCTACGAAATTTGCCAGTTACTTGGCAATCTGCCACTCGCCATCGCCATCGCCGCCCAGCGACTTGCTTCCCGACCACGTCGTCGTTTGTCAGATTTTGTAACGCGCCTTCGCGCCGAAACCAGCCGCCTGGATCTGGGTGTGGCTGACCGCGAAGTGCGGGCTTCGTTTGCAATTAGCTGGAGCGCATTAGACCAAATTCAGCAACACATTTTTCGTCTCCTGGCTGTATTTGAAGGTCGCTCTTTTACTGCTGATGTTGTTGCTGCCATTGCCGATATGGATTATTACCAGACACAAGACCGACTGGATGCCCTTGTGGCCCTTTCCCTGCTGCACGAAGCTGAAGACCGTCGTTATCGGCAACATTCCTTACTGGCAGCATTCGCGGCCGAAAAACTCCAGGAAGACACAATACCCTACCGCCGTATGGTGCAATATTATTTAGGCTTCGCTTCCGATAATCGCCACAATTACAAACAGCTACAACCAGAATGGCCTAACCTGGAAGCCAGCATTCAGTGGGCGCACAAGCTGGGTATGTGGCAAACAGTGGTAGATTATGCCCGAATCCTGAAAGACGCCTGGTTTGTTCAGGGACGATTTACAGAGGCCAGACACAGCTTTGCCTGGGTAGATAAAGCGGCCCAGTATCTTCAGGATGAACGATTGCAGGCTTACAACTTGCTGGATTGGGGAGAAGCCTGCCTGGAACAAGGGGATTTTGCTGAAGCCCGCACCCATTTTGAGGCAGCCAAATCGTTGTGTGAAGCCCGAAATGATGAAGAGGGATTGGCTCGCGCTTATTACGATTTGGGCCGTGTCTCTCTGGGCGTGGGGGATTTTAATGAGGCGTTTGCACATTTGCGTACGTCTGGGCAAAAGCGACAGGCTATGGATGATGGGGCGGGGGTGGCAGATGTGCTCTACCAGTTGGCTCGCCTGGCTTATCATAAAGGAGATTATAAAGAAGCGCGTACCCAGATTGAACTGGCTTACAAGACGTATCGGGAATTTGATGTGCAAGCGGGAATGATGCGTTCTTTGCGTGTTTTGAGCCAGGTGTTGACGCGCCTGGAAGCGTATGATGCGGCTGAAGCTTGCTATGAACAGGCAATTGGGTTGGCACACAGGCTGCAGGATCAGGGCGAATTGAGTATGTTGTTTTTGACGCGTGCCAGTTTGTGTACTCAGCAAAATAATTTGGAGATGGCGCTTGAGTATGCCCAGAAGAGCTTGTTGTTGTGCAAGCGGCTTGGGGATCGGCGGTCACAGGCGCAGGCATTGTTTCAGCTGAGTCGTATCAATATGCTAATGGGGCGATTTGAGGAGGCTTTTGGATTGGGGCAGCAATGCCTGGATTTGTGTCGTGGCGTGCAGGATGTGTTGGGGGAGGCTTTTGCGTTGTGTCAGATAGGGGATGCGTTGTATCAATTGGGACAAAAGGAAGAGGCGACTGATTGCTGGCAAAAGGCGAAGGCATTGGTGGCCGAAGTTCAAAATAGAAAGCTGGAGCAGGATTTGCTTGATCGCTTGAATGGCAAGTTTTCGTTTGGTGAAAAAAGGCCACCAGAGGGGAAGTAGTCTGGTGGCCTTTGGGGGTTGAATGGGAATTGGGGTTAGGGTGGCCAGTTGCCTTCTGGACCTTTGATGTTCCAGCCCCCGGCTGAGAGAATTGGTTGCCAGACGGAGGGGGAAAGG
>RFGV01000364.1 GCA_003696605.1 Chloroflexota bacterium
ATCAACAATGCCAATGCCTGCCATCCTACCGGAAAAAGCAGAACAGCCCAAACAGCCAACAAAATGAGTGGCTCAATTTTCAAAAAAAATCTGGTCATTCGCAAAAACATACAAGCAAGCCTCAGTGCAAAAAATAGGCGCCATGGGCAGAGTCTAATATTAGCCAACCAGATAGAAACTGTAAAGCAGTTGACAAACAGGGTTGCATTACAGGGGTTTCCATTTATAATGTCCACAACCACATTTTTTAAGGTTTAGCAAACAAGAGGGAAATACGTGCCACACAAACAAGCCATCATTCTTTTAATAGAAGGGAAAAGTGCTGGCAACCTTTCTCTGGTTCCTGCGCTAGAAAAGGCTGGGTATCACCTGAAAGTGGTGCATACAGCCAAAGCGGCTTTGGAATGGTGTTTGCGGCTTACCCCAGACTTGATAGTTTTTGATGCTTCATCGATGCGGTCTAATGGTGTGCGGAGCTGTCGACGGTTACGGCAGCTATTGGGCAAGGGGGTGCCGATTATCCACACACGTGCAGAAGGGGATGTGGCTGATATGGAAGCCGGGGCGGATGTATATCTGGAACGGCCGTTTACTGCTCGCAAACTTCTCAACAGAATTCGCATTCTCCTTCCCGTTGACGATACTGACGAAGAAATCATTCAGCTAGGTGACCTCATCTTCTACCGCACCAAACGCACCGTAGAAGTACGTGGTATGGGGGAAAAACGCCTCACCCCAAAACTGGCCTTTTTGCTAGAGGAATTTATTCGTCATCCCTGCCAGATCATTACCCGGCGTCAACTTATGCAAAATGTCTGGAAAACCGACTATGTAGGCGACACCCGCACGCTTGATGTCCATATTCGGTGGATTCGTGAATGTATTGAAAAAAACCCGGCACGCCCCAAACTCTTGCGTACTGTACGTGGAAAGGGATACATCCTCAGTATCCCGGTCACAGTTGAAAAATAGCTCAAAACAAAAAAGCACCCCGCGGGGTGCTTTTTTTTGTTAACCGGTTTGCGTGACACAATCAGGCTTCTTGGTGTTCGGCACGTGCTTTTGCCAATGCCGCCATCAAACGCCCTTTACGCCGGGCCGCATTGCCAGGGTGCAAAATGCGACGCCGCGCTGCTTTGTCCAGCGTGCTGTACGCTTTACGAGCGACCTTTTCCGCTTCCTCGAGGTTGCCCTCGGCGATCAGCTGGCGCACCTTTTTGATGTAGGTGCGGGCAGACGCCCGGTACATCCGGTTGCGTAGTGTTCGCTTTTTGGTTTGACGTATGCGTTTCTTGGCAGATTGAATGTTAGCCAATTTTGTTCCTCCGTCTCTAATTTACTAATTGCGAACGTACTACAGAGGCGTGAGAGCGAAAAAAATCATAACATAAAACAATTATTTTGCCAAAAATTGGTGAAATTTTTCGCAACCATTTAGTCAAGCCACGTAAGTACGGAGCAGGGTAGTGGGGTGGGGGGTGTGCACAGTAAATGGGCCAAGGGCAGCAGGGAGCAAAGTGAAGTTTACGGCCGTTATTTCTTCACCATTTATATTCGCCTTGCCATTCAATACACCCCATATCTCCAGGCTCTCCCCAGTGCAGTTTCCATTCCATGTACTACCTGCATCCATTTCGATTCGTTCTGTCACAAAATATCTATTGTGACACAAGCGGTAACGCCGTATGCCATTTTCGTTGGAAATGCGTTCTGGCTGACAAAGTGATGGTTCAATTTGCTCGAAGTTGATGACTTCCATAGCTTTGTCAATGTGCAAAGGACGAGGACGGCCGTCTTTTTGCACCCGATTCCAATCGTACACCCGATATGTCGTGTTTGAGTTTTGTTGAATCTCAGCAATAACCAACCCACCTAAAATGGCATGTACCGATCCGGCCGGTACACATACCACGTCCCCAGCCTGAACAGGAATACGGTGTAAAAATTGTTCCAGTGTCCCTTCCTTGATGGCCTGACGGAATTTTTCTGGGGTTGTGCCACGCTTTACGCCCAGTATTACGGCCGCTTCCGGTTCGGCGTGTAGTATCACCCACATTTCAGTTTTACCCAGTTCGTTTCCTTCATGGGTGAGAGCATAATCATCATCTGGATGCACTTGTACGGAGAGTGGCTGGTGTGCATCCAGAAGTTTGACAAGCAAGGGGAATTTGTTTCGTTCTTGCGCCCATTGGTTGCGTGTGCCAATTAACTGTAACCCCAAATGGGCGTGGAGTTTTGTGAGAGGCCAACCGGCAAAACGGCCGTTTCGTACCACACTCGTGCCATCTTCATGCGCAGCAATTTCCCAACTTTCAGCCACAATGCCTGGAGGCAAACGACGACCCAACAAACGCGCCAGATTCCTGCCTCCCCAAATGTAATCCTTCAAAACCGGCTCAAACACCAATGGATACAACTCATTCCCCATCATTCACCTCATCACTCTGTCCAATACATTTTAAAAACACAATACCCAATGGGGGCAAAGTCAATTCGATACTATAAGGCAAATCAAAGTGTCCTGTAGGACGACTCATCAACTCACCTTCATTACATACGCCACTGCCACCATACAATACCGCATCACTATTCAGCACTTCCCGATACATCCCCGGCATCGTAACGCCCAGTCTGTATTCCTGCCTCACTACTGGTGTAAAATTACAAACAACATAAATCTCTTCACCAGAAGCCGGTGCACGTCGCAAAAATGCCAGAATACTTCGTTGCGCATCATGCAAATCCAGCCAGCGAAATCCTTCCCATGAATAATCCTCGGCGAACAATGCCGCTTCTTGCTGGTAAAAATGATTTAAATCACGGACAAATTTTTGCAAACCAAGATGCCTATCATCTTCCAGTAGATGCCAGTCCAGGCTTCGTGCCTCACTCCATTCCCGCCATTGCCCAATTTCCCCGCCCATAAAAAGTAGCTTCTTGCCGGGGTGCGCATATTGATATCCATAAAGCAACCGCAAATTGGCGAATTTTTGCCACAAATCGCCCGGCATTTTGTCGAGCATACTCTTTTTCAGGTGTACGACTTCATCATGAGAAAAGGGAAGGAGAAACTTTTCGCTGAACGCATACAACAGGGAAAACGTCATCATGCCATGATGATGTGAACGGTAAATAGGGTCGTGCTGCATGTATTTTAGCGTGTCATGCATCCACCCCATGTTCCATTTGAAATCGAATCCCAAACCACCATTTTCTACTGGCTGTGTAACACCTGGCCATGCTGTAGATTCTTCAGCAATTGTAATCACGTCTGGAAATTGTTCATGGATGTGCTGGTTGAATGTTTTTATAAACTCGATGGCATCCAGATTTTCACGTCCCCCGTATCGGTTTGGTATCCATTCGCCAGGTTTGCGTGAGAAGTCGAGATATAACATGGAAGCAACAGCATCAACGCGCAACCCATCAATATGGTATTTGTCTAACCAAAAAAGTGCATTGCTGACAAGGAATTGGCGTACCTCACGACGGCCGTAATTGAAGATAAGCGTGCCCCAATCTGGATGATACCCCTGGCGCGGGTCGGCATGTTCGTATAGATGTGTGCCATCAAAGTAACCCAGTCCGTGCTGATCGGTGGGGAAGTGGGCAGGAACCCAATCCAGGATAACACCAATTCCTGCTTGATGACATGTATCTACAAAGGCCATAAATGCTTCGGGCGGGCCATAGCGACTGGTAGGAGCGAAATAACCCGTTACCTGATATCCCCATGACCCATCATAAGGGTGTTCGGCTATTGGCAGTAGCTCGATATGGGTGTATCCCATTTCCTTTACATAGGGGATGAGTGTTTGGGATAACTCTTCATAGGAAAGCCATTCACCGTCTTCACGCCGTTGCCATGAACCAAGATGTACTTCGTAGATGCTGATGGGGGCGTTTGGGGCGTTGGCCTGATGGCGTCGTTGCATCCACTGGGTGTCTTGCCATGTGTATTTGTTGATATTCCAGACAATGGAAGCGGTATTCGGCCGTTTTTCTGCATAAAATCCTACGGGATCGGCTTTGGCAACCAAATATCCATTATGTCCACGAATTTCATATTTGTATAGTTCACCTTCACCTAAATGGGGCACAAAAAGTTCCCAGATGCCGCTATCATGATGAAATCGCATGGGGTGACGTCTTCCGTCCCAGTTGTTAAAGTTGCCAATCACACTAACGCGTTGTGCGTTTGGTGCCCATACTGCGAATAAAACACCATTGACGCCATTGACCTGAGTCAGGTGTGCGCCGAGTTTTTCGTACATGCGCCAATGGGTGCCTTCGGCCAGTAAGTATTCATCTAATCCAGTGATAACTGGTGGAAAGTTGTAAGGGTCTTCGTATAGATGTGTTTTTTGTGAGGCATCCAAAACCAGAAGCTGATAGCTGAGGGGCAGAGACTGTTCAGGCAAAATCACTTCATAAAAACCGGCCTCATGGATGCGTGTCATTGGGAAATCTGTGTCGTGGAGCCGAACGCTAACAGAAACGGCCGTTGGTAAAAACGCCCGTACAACAACACAGTTTTCATCAAGCGCATGCGGCCCCAGTACAGCAAATGGGTCACCGTGTGTGCCAGCTACAATTGATTCAATGACAGAAAGTGGAATTGTAGATAATTCGGACATCATGCTTGCCTAATCCTGTGGTACACGACTGTTTTGGCAAAGAGATGATACCAAAACAGAACCAGCAGGCAACACAAGTTGTGTGTGGAGATATTTAGGATGAATTATTCTTTATTTTATTAATGTTGATTAATTTAAGTATAAACAATTAATCTCCCCCCCCTGCTTCGCTGCTCCACCTGAGTTTTCAGTTTGAGGAAAAACTATATGCTATACTTTTTGTGCTTGAACAATGAAGAGGAGCAGATTAAATGATTGATTTTTCCCAGCGAGTAGTGATGATTACTGGTGCATCAGGAAATTTGGGTAGCACCCTGGCTCGTCGCTTTCGGGCAGCAGGAGCAACAATGATATTAGTTGACCGTCATCGTGATACCTTGAAGCGAGTTTTTCCGGAGTTGGTAGATGTTCCTGATTGTTTGCTTACCAGTTGTGCAGACCTGACGAGTTCTGATGATGTAGATGCTGTGATCAGGCAGGGTCTGGTGGCGTTTGAACGAATTGATGTACTCATTCATACGGTGGGTGGTTTTCGTTCTGGGACACCTGTGTACGAAACGCCTGTTGATACATTGGATTTTATGTTTGATTTGAACGCAAAGACGGTTTTTATTACCAATCGGGCGGTTTTACCGCATATGATTCAGCAAAGGTATGGCAAAATTGTTAATTTGGCTGCACGGCCGGGATTGGAAGGACGGCCGAATATGGCGGCTTACAGTGCGAGTAAAGCGGCCGTTTTGCGTCTGACGGAAAGTATTTCTGCCGAAGTGCGAGATTTTGGTATTAATGTCAATTGTGTTTTGCCGGGGACAATTGATACGCCGCGAAATCGAGAGGAAATGCCTGATGCAGATTTTTCCCGCTGGGTGAAGCCGGATTCGTTAGCAGATGTCATTATGTTTTTGGCTTCTGATGCAGCCAGAGATATTCATGGAGCAGCAATCCCGGTTTACGGCCGTTCCTGAGTGAGTATTTTCTGCACCAGTTCGGCCGTTTTTGTGCCTGGGTAAAGATGCCACGCTTCGGCTTGTGTTATCAGTGGTGTTAATTGCGCCAGATTTGCCTGCCAGATTTGAGGACGATCGTAATAAAGACTATTTCGCATCACGGCATCCCACACGGCCGTTTTTGTTGCTGGTTCCATCCTCGTTTGCTTCTCTGTATGCCGGTGCAACAAACAAAGGGTAATATGCTGTGGCACAACGGCCGTTTCGGCCACCCTCTCCCCACTTACTTCGCGCAAATCTAACAAATACTTGGTTTCATTCCGCACAACAACCGGCTGCAAATGTGGTTGCAACAAAGGAAACATATCGCGCACATCGGCCCGTAACCGAATTTTTCCCACCGGAAAACCAAACAACCGCCCCACCCTATCCACAAATACCATACTATCTGCCAGTAACTGGAAACCATGCATCACCAACTGCAAGGCAGTCGTAGATTTACCCGTATTATGTGGAGCAAGCAGCAGCACGGCCTGCCCATCACGCCACAAGCATGAAGCATGAAGCATACCGTACCCGTCGGCAATAATGTAATTCAGCAAGATTGTATTTAGCAGACAATGTGCCAAAAGTTCCGGCTTTTGGGCTAATTCCGGGGCTAAAACGGCCGTTGTTCGGCGCCGACTCAAATCAGCAAATGCCTGTCCCCACCTGTCCAGCCTTATCATTAGCCAATCATCGGCGCCACTATACCAGATAGCCTGCATCAAATCATCTGGCGGCAGACCGGGGGGTACAGGTGGTTGCTGGACAACAAGCTGTATCTCTCCCAACGGCCGTTCTTCATGCGGACAGCGGGAATAAAGCGGCAACACATGGGAAACGGCCGTAAGCACTCCTTCATCATTACTGGTCAGGCGCACCTCTCGCCCATATATCCGAAAAACCCGATAAAAACGTGCCTCATTCTGTCGTCGCCCCCAAAAATCCTCCCACTCATCCCGGTACGTTTGCCACACAGATTCAATCATCACTTTGCCTTTTTAAATCTAGCCGATATACTAATTTGCCAAATTGTAACCACAATTCCAGCCTTAGTCCCATTTTTGGTCAAAGGGAGGCGCGTTACCCCCGCTTACACAGGAGAATGGCTATGTACAAAAAACCAAAAGTTACCAAACACCAGACCTTGACACAG
>RFGV01000365.1 GCA_003696605.1 Chloroflexota bacterium
GAACCTCTCTTTTATTGGGTGGTTAAAACTGGTCACAAGTTCCGTGCATGTTGGCAACACGGGCAACAAGCTGGCAAATTTACTTTTTATCTTACCACAATCATCAGATAAGTTTCATCCCAACCGTACATCGCTGCTGGTCATGCGGGAAGGGGTTTCATTGGTCTGTGAAACGTTATGTAACATAGGTAAATGGGCTTCTGTACCTTTGGCGCGCACTGTCAAATCGGGCGATTGGCCTAACCGTGTCGCCAGTCGTTCAATGTATTGCGTTGGGTCGTACACACCTTGATGATCGTGTGCTGTTCTTTTTTGGAATAGTTTGCCCAATTTTTCTTCTATAAGTTTTTTGCGGGTTTCGCGCCCAATGCCAATGGTGGCCTGGACTGGTGTTGCTTCGGCCTGTCCCCAGATTTCCCGCCAGTGTAGATCGGTGCAGGCGAGTGTCGTTTTGCCATCGCTCCGCCGAATGAGAAAGTCGAACCGCTCGGCATCAGGTACTTCGTGGCGACCAATGAAGAAACCGTCGCCTATATTTTTGTCTAGCCAAAAGAACCAGACGCGCAAGGCGACGTGCCATTGGTCGAAATGGAAGAGTTCAAAGGAAATGGCTTGCCGATCGAGGATGGAAGGGGTGGTGTGGTCGGTGATAACGGCCGTTTCCTTCCCATTCCATATTATCCGTAACTGATTTGTCTCATGGACAATTCCCAAAGGCAATTCTGCATTGGTGGGTAAATAGGCTATTGGGCGTGGCCACCAGCGTGGATCGTATTGGGGTAAGGCATTGCCTTGTACACGCCACTGTCCCTCGCCTGCCGCCACAATACGAACTGGATTGGATGGCATGTCTGGGGGTGGGTTAAGGTGTACGGGAAGTGTGGCAAAGATGTCGCCGCTTTCTTCATCAAATGCTTCCAGAGTAAGAACGGCCGTTTCTGGTATATCTGGTCCCGTGTGCCGTACATTAAAGAAAATGATACTTGTATCTCCGGCAGAAAGTGGTGCACATTTTTCAAACGCCATGAGGAAATCTTCTGGGCGCAAACATGGCCCTGTTTCGTGGCCACCTCCCCAGCTAATCTCAAAGGCATGGCTATCATCAGCAAAAGCACGAAAAATACCTTTTTGCGTATCTTCAGGACGCATGCCTTTGGGACGAATACGCAAAGGTGGAACGGCCGTATTTGTTGTCAGCCGCACCTTCAGCGTTCGCGTCCCCCACGGCCGAATTGTCAGTCGCGCTGGTTCTGGCTGCCCATCTAAAGTAAACAAAACAACTTCTGACATGGACATCCTCATACAACAAACGACTGCCCCAACATTGGCACATGCACATTTTCAAAACCAAGCTCCCGTTGCAAAGATTCGGCAAAAGCCAGAGAAGATTCTTCTTCTCCATGTACAATAAATGTTTGGCGCGGTTTACGACGTAAATGTCCGGCCCAATTCAACAATTCACTCCGGTCAGCATGGGCACTCAAACCGTTAATTGTCTCTACCTGTGCCTTCAGTTCAAATTCTTCACCAAAAATTTTCACTTTCGGCTGACGCTCTACCAGCCGACGCCCCAAGGTGTGGGGAGCTTGCCAACCTACGATGAGGATCGTGTTGCGCGGATCTTCTATGTTATTACGCAGATGGTGTAAGATGCGGCCAGCCTCTGCCATACCACTGGCACTGATGATAACAGCTGGTGTTTGCAAGAAGTTCAGTTCTTTGCTTTCCAGCGTGCTACGTGTGTACCGTACCATGTCAAAACCAAAGGGATCGCGGCTGTTACTTTCTTCCAGAAATCGCTGTACTTCTTCATCGTAAGCTTCCGGGTGAAGTCGGTAAACGGCCGTTGCCTCAATTGCCAGCGGGCTATCCACATACACTGGTAAATGTGGAGAAATATCACGCGATTCAATAAATTGATGAATGCGGTACACAAGCTCCTGAGCCCGCCCCACAGCAAACGAAGGAATAATCAGCTTTCCACCCCGACGACAAGTTTCATTAATTACATTCTTCAACTTCTCACAAGCATCATCCAGTGTATCATGGTCACGATTTCCATAGGTACTCTCTATGAGCAAAATATCGGCCTCGTCCACAAAGGCCGGATCACGCAAAATGGGCCGATTCGGCCGTCCCAGATCGCCACTAAACACCAGACGCACATGCTCTTTGCTATGCTCATCCTCAATATCCAGCGCCACAATTGCCGAGCCAAGAATATGCCCCGCATCAAAGAACGTGACTGTAACCCCCGGCATCACCCGATACGGCCGATCGTAACCAATACCAATAAAATACTTCAAACACTCCACTGCATCCTTCATCGTATAAATCGGCTCCAGTGGCGGCAGTCCCTGCTTCCTCCGCTTCTTGTTCAAATACTCAACATCATATTCCTGAATTTTGGCACTATCACGGAGCATAACAGCACATAAATCACGGGTAGCGTACGTGCAAACAATATCACCCCGAAACCCACTCTTAACCAGGTTAGGAATATTCCCACTATGGTCAATATGGGCATGCGACAAAATAAGCACATCTATTTCCGCAGCATTATACGGCAGATGCTGATTCCGCTCGTACGTCTCCTTGCGCGACCCCTGATATAACCCACAGTCCAGCAAAATCTTGTGACCGTTTACACTCAAAAGGTGTTGTGAACCGGTAACAGTACGTACCGCACCATGAAATGTTATTTCCATCATTACCTCCCAGACTTCCCCCTTGGTTATTACCAATTCAAACCGTTTCCTTAAAATTATTCATTCTGCAACACGGCCAGTATTTCTTCACCATAGGTTTTCGCTCGCCACTTGCCCAATTCAGGCAAACGCGCCAGTTCTTCCAGGGTTTGCGGATTTTGACGGGCAATCGCCCAAAGTGCATCTCGACTGATTATAACATCGGATTCAACACCCCGTTTTCGCGCCCGCTTTTTGCGCCATTCGTGTAACTTTTCGTATCGGTTGGTTATTGCTTCGCTGGGGCGATGATGGTTTCGGCGGTTTTGTCGTGGTGGGGGTTGCTTGCGCGCATCACGAATGACTTGCAAGAGTCGCTGGCCGTATCGCCGAATTTGGCCGTTGGTCATGCCGTATATTTGGCTTAGTTGGTGGGTGTTGGTGGGTAGTTTTGTCGCCAGTTCCAGTAGTGTTTTGTCTCCCATAATTTTAAAGTGGGGTTTGTTACGCCGTCGGGCTTCATGGTCTCGATAAATTGTGAGGGCTTTCAGGACTGCCTGTTGGTGGGGACGTAAGTCACGCGCTCCGGTAATTGACCAGAAGCTTTCGGGATCGAATTCGTTTGTAGCAGGTTCAACACGAGTTTGTTGGTCAAAGGTTTCTAATGCTTCTTCCATGTGTCCCGTAGCCTGAAGTTGTTGGGCGAGATGATTGCGTAAGGGGATGAGGTAGTGGGTATCAAGTTGGGCATATGTCAGTTGGTCTGAGGAAAGCGGCCGTTTGCACCAGTTGGATTTCTGATACCGTTTGTCAAGATGAACGCCGAATATTTCTTTCAGTAAGCTGGCAAGACCATACCGTTTGTAACCCAAGATTCGTGCCGCCCACATTGTGTCGAAGAGGTTGGTGATTTGCCATTTGTATTGACGCTTGAGGAGCATAATATCATATTCGGCAGCATGAAATATTTTTTCGACCTGTGGATCGGCTAATATTTGGCCTAAAGAATCTAAATCTTTTATGGCCAGGGGATCGATGATGAAATCGTGATGGGGGATGGAAAGC
>RFGV01000366.1 GCA_003696605.1 Chloroflexota bacterium
ATTGCACTGGGACCGCACCCCAGGTGCAGCCGGATATGAAATCAAAGGGCAGAAAGCAGGCGGCAACTGGATTACATTGACCGTGAATAACGGATTAACCACCACCAAAGACGTGTATGGACTGACACCTTCAACCACCTACCGCTGGAAAGTGCGTGCATGGTGCGACCCCCAGGGTAATGCAACATCTTCATTCACGCCAGTGGATACATTCACCACCGCAGCACTCCGGCAGGCAGGGGGAGTATTTCGCACCTCCCCTCCTTTTGCAGATATCGCATACCACAGGGATAAACGCCTGATCACCATCCACCTCCGGCAACAGCACGAGCCATCCGGACAGGTCTGGATGTATGATATCGCAGGAAAGGTTGTTTTCCATGACAGGATACTCCGGCACCGGCTTGCGATACCTGTGGATGGCTTGCCTGCCGGCATGTATCTGGTAAGGATAGCCAATGCAGACCAGTCGGTTGTTAAGCGGATTGTGGTTGAGTGAAGGGGTGGAGTTGCATGGTTGAGCGGATTAGCGCTGCTATTGAATGGTGCGGTAAGGTGGTGAGGGGATTCGGTGTTAATGACAGGAGAGACCTCTATCCGTTCACTGGACAACAAACCGCCCCTGGCCGCTAAGATTTATATCATTCGGAAAACGTACTTGATAGAAATAAAGCCCTTCCGCAAAATCCTTCGTATCAATGGTTATGACGTTTTCATCGGTCTGAAGGGTTTTTATGATTTGACCTGTGGCATTGTATATCGTCAGCGTCTTTTTCTCATTTTTATAGGGAAAGATTTCAAAGGTGATATCGTTTTCTGCCGGGTTGGGATATACTGCAACGCGACTGCCTGCAGCGGGCTCACGGTAATTTTCCATGCCGGACGACAGGTTTGCCGGGGTGATAAACGTGTCAAGGGAGGTATACACCGATTTCACAACCCCGTTTATATCACACCATGAACGCACTCGCCACCGGTAGATGCTCCCCGGAGTTAAACCATATACATCCTTTGAGGTGTTCGTATTGCCCTGGATGAGTAATTGAACCCAGTTACCTTCGAGCTTTTGCCCCCTGATTTCATAGCCAACCGCTCCGCTGATACGCGTCCAGTTCAGCCGCGCTGCATCGCTGAGCACCGGAGATGCCCAATGGCTGTCAGGGGCATAGCAGCCGGTGGCAAATGTGTCCGGCTCACTCCAATCCGATGTATCGCCAGCACCACATACCGCCCTGACCTGCCAGATGTATTGTTTGTTGTTATACAACCCGTAAACATCTTTGAATGTTTGTGTACCCGGTGTTTGCAGATAGGTCCATAATGGATTATCCAGCGCTCTGCCACGAATCAGGTATGTCGTGACGGATGGAACGGAATCCCAGTTCAACCGGGCAGAGACGGGGGTTATCCGGGTTGCCCACAACGCCTGGGGCGGCTGGCATCCGGATATGACAGCACAATTGAAAAAGTGATTGATATACGCTTCTATATTGGTATATCCGTCCCCATCAATATCTCCGTTATGGTCGGCAACCAGGGGGTCGGTTCCATAGCTAATTTCCCAGCTGTCGGGCATGCCGTCATTGTCGGTGTCGGTAGGAGGCGTGCCGGAGTTAAGCGGTGCCGGCCAGCCGCCTGCGTTGTTGGAACAATCGATAATGATGTGATAAACTGAAGCTGATGTTGGTGGAGTTGACCAACCGGGTTGTACATAAGCCGTCTTTGATGGTCCATGATATCCGATGATCATCACCGTGTCTCCGATACCCGGACCTGAAACAATCGTTATCAGCCTGCCCTGGTAGGTGCCCGATTCCGTGGTTGCCCTGGGGTCGAGTTGAATGTAATTAAAATCCCCTCCCTGGGCTATTCCTTCGATGATGATGTCATCACCCTCAATACAGTCAACAATTTTCCCGGAATTGTCAATTGCGCTTTGCAATAACCGGTAATCAACGCTATCACGGTATGGGACAATCGCTCCGGCACCACAGGAATCAAACAACACATCACGCAAATCGGTGGTGGAAGTTACTGTGACCCCGGTAAGGTTAAAGGGGGTTAAAGATTGCGCCTGCCCGGATGGCGGAGGCGATAGCGGTGGTTTGACGTTGGTATAATCATCCACGATCAGCCATTCCTCAGCCGGATTGTTTGAGAGAATTACCGGCCGATCAGGGCAAATATTTTCAAACACATACACCGAAGCAGGTGCCGTACCTGTATCATTAGTTTGCGGATTAATGCTGTATTCCACAAGCAAGGCTTTCAGGTCCGGGTTTGACATGCTGTTATAGGAATCCGGACCCGGCTCAAATACATTGCCAATGACATTTGCAGTTCTCCCCGGCAACAAATAGGTGTGCATCGGCCGGGCTCCGCAGTTGTATATGTAATTATTTATAACTTCATTGTGTGGAGACTGCAGGTTTGGATTGCGTGCATCATTGCTGATGAAAATATTGTGATGCGCAGAAAGGTTGCCACCAGCAGTTTGGTGAAGAACGAGACCTTTTGAGTGGCATCCTTCAAAATGCAGGTTGCAATGCAAGCCCTGCCCGAAAATACACCAGGAAAATGTCACATCATGTGCTCCCTGCAACACCCCCGCCCCGGCAGCAACATTCCATGCAAAAGAGCAGTGGTCAATGATAATATTATATGCACTGTCGCTGGTGATATTGATACCGCCATATACATTGTTAAAAAAATGCTCCCCGGGCCGTTGAAAGTGGCTGTGCCTGAACCGCAAACCCCTGACGATGACGTCATGTGTGATTATTCGTATTATTCCGTTTTTGATCATGATACCATCCCCTGGGGCGGTCTGCCCGGCAATGGTTACAAAAGGCTCACTGATTTCAATATTGTTTCCCTGCAGGTCAATTTCACCGCCCGTTTCAAAAATGATAATGCGTTTTCCGGGGGTATTCTCCAGTGCCTGCCGCAAGCTGCCCGGGCCACTGGCATTTGTGTTGGTAACCTTGATAATCTGGCCGCCCCTGCCTCCGGGGGTAGCAGAGCCAAAGCCTTCTGCCCCGGGAAAAGCGGGAATCTGGGCATGAAGAAATAATGCCATTAAAGCCATTGATAAGAACAGGGTAAATCC
>RFGV01000367.1 GCA_003696605.1 Chloroflexota bacterium
ATGCGCAGGTATGCCCCTTGCCTACAACATGAATTGGGGCAAATCCTACCCGTCGATATGCCCCAATCATCCGTGAACAACACGTCAATCATCTCAGCAGGAAGCAATGCTGCCAATTGTCTTGCTACTTCACCCGTGCGGCGTCCAAACACAAAGGCCAGTAGCACGCTCGATCACATACCAAAGCCAGTGCCGATTGGCTTTTTCATCCTACGTAGCTCAACATTTCGCCTACTTCCGCAGACACACGCAGCTCTATATCAAGTTTTTGCAGCTTCTCTTTCTCTTCCTTCTCATACATCTTCGCAAATCAAGCTTCGTTGACTTGACTTACTTGTTGCGCTTTTTATAAAATATGCAACTACAGTATTGAGGCTGATACCTAATACCCGGGCCGTATCACGACCCCCACTACAGTTGTGTGCCATCAACTCGACCTTTTCCCTCACCTCAGGCTTATACGCATTATAGGTGTAGGTGAGCTGAAAGCGCTTCTGGCAATCTTTGCATTTGTATTGCTGATGACCTCTTTGCTTTCCAATCTTGACTACATTGGTGGTACTGCACTGGGTACACTTTACTTCTATTGTGGCCATTTTTCTATTTTGAACGAAAGATACGAATTACTGCCATTTGAGACACAACCCGTAGGAGTAGCCAAAAACAAATAAACAACCATCGAAGCAATGGGCAGGAACATCATCCGAAACACGTCCTGCAGCCGATCGACGGACATGGGCCGCCGTGAAAAATAAACCGAAGCAAGCGAAAGCAGGAACATGCCACCCAACAACTGAAAGGTGATGTTTTGCCGGAAACGCGAGAAGTCCACATCCGTCCCCAGCAACAAGGCTGGCAGCAACAGCAAGGCAATGCCGAGGTAGTGCCAGTCGTATCGTCGCCGTCGCTCAACCAAAAGGCCCGTGGCAAGGAGTACCAGGCAGGCCAACTTGCCGAACTCCCAGAACAGCTTGGCTTCGGTCATGCGCAGCAACACCTCCAAGCCCACGATATAGGCAGCACCCAGATGGGCCCAGCCGCGCCGGTTGGCTCCCTGCAGCGTCAGCACGAAAAATGCCAGAAATGCTCCGACACCCCACAAAGTGCTCAGTGGCCGATATACCGACAGCACCACGCCCAAAAGGACGTGGGCG
>RFGV01000368.1 GCA_003696605.1 Chloroflexota bacterium
AAAGAAACTGGCAGTTTTTTCATTGTGAAACGGGCAACACGCTTTGTATGTGCTCCCGGAGCGCTCCAACTGGATGTCGGTCAGTTCCTGCACCACGTTCAGGATATTCACCGAATCCAAAATGTCTTGTTTGTTCGTAATCATAATGCAGATAATTGGGTACAGGGCCACCCTTCCGGGGGTGGCCGGGTCTTGCGTGTAGTTTTGCCCATAGTATTGTTCTGTGATTGGATCAGTTGCAATGGCACTCACCCGGTGGCTTACCACAGAGTTTGCACCTGGTTACTGATCCTTTGCGATGTTTGACTTCCCGGTATATCAAGCCGATAACGGCAATGTGAGACAATCCGATTAAGGCCCAAAAGACTGTATTTGCTGTAATCATTTCCGGCCGGATTTTTCTTGCAAGCTGGCATGATCTGCTTTCAGTGCTTCGTAGCGTTGGCGCTCCTTCTGCACCGCCTGCAATGTTTTTTCGTCTAAATTCTCTTTGTGCTTCGCAACCAGGTTTTCCAGCCGGTTGAATTTCTCATTGAGCCGGCGCATTACAGATTCTGGTTTGTGGTTCTTGTTCCTGTAATGCGAAAATTCCGGCCTGATCTTTCCCAGCAGCGAATGAATTTCACCTGCCGGTGTTACAGGCCCTTTGTAATTGTTTGCTGCTGTAATGCCTGTAATAACAGGTATAACAGGCTTGTTTTCACTTTTTTTGGGTGTTACAGGCCGGCCTGTATTCCCGGATGGCCGGCCATTCAGTTTTCCATCCGGGCCAGTGGCTTTCCCAGGCGTTCCCGTTTTTGCTCTTTCGGAACAATTACATCCTTGTTGTTCTGAAAATTGATGGCCTCAAACAACACCACCATAACAAGTAAGAGCATGGTGGCGTATTCGGCTTTGCCACCGTAGGCAGCAAGAAGGGTAGCAGTGCTGGTAATTTGCCGGCCTTTAACCATCATCAGCGAATCATGCCGGGTTTTGGCCGCTTCCAATAGGGTAGTGCGCTGTTCGAGCAGCTTCTGT
>RFGV01000369.1 GCA_003696605.1 Chloroflexota bacterium
ATCAACAACCACCAGCACATCAACCACAACTAGTACTACTACTAGTACTACCAGTACCACAACATCAACAACCACGACTACAACGACCAGTACATCAACAACAACCAGTACTACCAGTACATCAACAACGACAACAAGCACAACGACGACTATGGTTCCTGTTATCCCCGGACACACACAAAGACTTCCGTCCATCTCATGGGGTAATCCTGTGTTTCAGTCACAGGGACAGCCGAGGCAGCAGATTGCGCCAACCAATGCCAGTTTTACATCCACAACGGCACGCGGGTACGACAATGCCGAAATATCATTCCCCGCATCACGTGATGAAGCCGAGGACTGGTTCGTTAATGGTATCGGCCGTGATATTCAATTTACGTCTCCAGGACAGGTGGAGCGATGGAACGGGTTTGTTAATGAGGTTCAGGTAAATATGGGGGTGTTCTCAGCGAGACGCGGCCCATTGGTTGGTATCGCCAACAAGATTGCGGTTGCCTACCAAACCGTTCGTTACAACACAAATCCGCCTATTGGTGGGCAACGCAAATTTACGGATTACGCAGAAGACACCACCAGCCAATCATTATTTGGTGTTCATCAGAAGATTTATTCTGGTGGCGAATCGACGCAAACGGCAGCAGAAGCATTGAGGGACACACTGCTTACCGAAAAGGCGTACCCGTCTATAGACCGCGATTTGAATTTCGGTGGAGGCGGGGAAATCACAGTCACCTTGCGATGCCTGGGTTATGCCCATTTTCTGGATTCCTACATTTACGAATCCACCACAACGGGGACGCAAGATGCAAGCGCGAAAATCACGGCCGTGTTGAATGCCGATCCAAATTCACTCTTTACCGTGACCGGTATCGACACAAACGCGCTGGCCGTTCCTTCTCAGGAAACAGAGATGATGACCGCATGGTCGATTATTGAAAAGACCGTGAAGCTGGGTGATTCATCGGCAAATAGATGGTTGTTTGGTGTGTTTAACGGCCGTCAAGCTGTATACAAGCAAGCCCCCACAGATATTAGCTATGAAACAAGCCTGGCTGGTGCAACAATTTCCAGGCACGGTACAGGGACGATGCTTGAACCGTGGGACATCGAGATGGGCAAATGGCTGCTTGTTCGCGACTTCCTGACCGGGCAAGCAATAAAAACAAGTCCGAATAATGGGGCAAACACATTATTCATAGAGCAAGTAACCGTCACGCTGCCTTATACGGTATCAATCAATGGTGGCGTGGTACTCACATCGGAACAGCTTCTCGCGCAAAGAGGTGTGTAAATGGCTAGCAATGCACCATTAAGAAACCCAAGACTGTACCAACAGATAGCAACGGATTTTCGCAAGCTGTACAACCCGGCACATGCATGGGCTGACGCAATCAGCATGTATTTGAGCCTGCCCCACCTGCGCGGATTTTGGCCCATGACGAGTATTAACGAAAACGGTGACGTGTACGATTTGAGTGGGCAGGGGCGCACGCTGACAAATAATGGCAGCGTCGCGTTTGGAACAGACGGGCTTGTGTCATACGTCAATTTGGCAACAAGTGGAGAGTATTTATCCCGCCCTCACGAGCCGGGTATAGACATCACAGGTGGGCTTACCGCCGGGTGTTGGTTCAAGAAAACAGGAAGCGAAACAGCGGGGAAAATATTAGGCAAGTGGATTCCGTTTATGTTTTCGTTATCCGGAACGGTTATTCGCTTTCAAATATACAACAGTAGTAGTGGTAGTACTTTCGCCACCTATTCTCCGTACAGCAACAATCAGTGGTATTTTCTGGCAGGGCGATACGAGCCTGGGACCACACTTGCGATCCGCGTAAACGAATATTCATCCACAA
>RFGV01000370.1 GCA_003696605.1 Chloroflexota bacterium
CAATGTGGGTAATCGTTCAGTCAGGTAGAATTTCACAGAATTTGGATCGGATTTTGCTGAGAATGAGGGAGGTTTCTCCCAAAATTTTGTGTTTCATCTGAACGTTTACCAAATAAGAACAATTTGATTTTATTTTGTACCGATGCCGTTTCGCAACAGATCGATGAATTTTTCTACAGTGTTCAGGATTTTTTCGTCGAATTCCTGGTTGATGTTTTCGGTGTAGTATTCAAGGAGGGTTGTGTTGATGGAGGCAATAAGGTAGGCAATGAGGTTGATGTCTATGTCTGGGCGTATTTCGCCCCGTTGGATGGCCTGGTGAAGTAGTTCTTGGAAGAGCTGAGAAGCTACGGGCAGGTTTTGATCAACGAGTTCTTCGAAGATTGGTGTGTCTTTACTGGCCAGAAGTTTTTTTCCGATTTCTGCATATTTGGGGTATTGGGTGGCGAAGCGGATGCCGGCAGCGTATATTTCGCGCAAGCAGGTGAAAAAATCGTATTGGTGGATGTTTTGCAGGGTCGGGGCGAGGTAGGTCATTTTTTCTTCCCCAATAACTTGCATCAGGTACAAGAACAGATCTTTTTTGCTTTTAAAGTACTGGTAGAAGCTGCCTTTGGCGATGCCTGCTTTTTCTACGATGCGGTTAACGCTGGCTTGGGCATAGGTGTTTGTGGCGAATTCGTCGATGGCTACGTTCAGGATTTGTTGGCGTTTTTCTTCTGGCAGGTTGAAGAAGGTTTCTTTAGGCATTCTTTTTACCTTGTGACCATTTGGTCATATGACCAGGTGGTCATATTGTATGGGTTTTTGTGAGTTTTGTCAATTGTGGTAAGGGTTTTGGGGGTTTTTGTTTTGGTTGTTGATTGGTTTCTAATGTTTGGTTGATATGGTAGGGGTGGTTATTTTATGAGCATAGGGAGTGTTTTATGGTAGGAATGGTTTTGGATGTGAATGATAGAACGTTTGAACGGGATGTTGTGCAGCGGTCTTATCGGGTGCCGGTTGTTGTGGATTTTTGGGCGCCGTGGTGTGGTCCTTGTCGTATGTTGGGGCCGGTTTTGGAGGGATTGGCGCATGAGTTTGGTGGGCGGTTTGTGTTGGCTAAGGTGAATGTGGATGAAAATCCGGGGTTGGCGGGGCGGTTTGGTGTGCAGGGTATTCCAGCCGTGAAGGCGTTTCGGGATGGTCGGGTGGTGGATGCGTTTGTGGGGGCGCAGCCGGAGCCGATGGTGCGGCGGTTTGTGGAGCGGCTAACGGCCGTTTCTCCTGCGCGTGCTCATTCCTCTGCCGCAACGACTACCAGCCATATAACTGATCCCGCGATACGGCTACAAAAGGCACGCCAGTTGTTACAACAGGGCAAGGGATGTGAGGCGGTTTCCTGGTTACAAGGATTTCCGCAAGGGAGTGGGCAGGGTGAAGCACGCAAGTTGCTGGCTTTGGCTCGCCTGATGTGTGAAGGGGCACGACAACCTGCAACTGGGGATAGCAATCTGGACCAGTTGTACCAACAAGCGGCGGAGGCGGCCAGACGACGGGAGTTTTCGGCCGTTTTGTATTATCTGCTGGCAATTTTGCGGCAAAACAAGCAATATCGTCAGGGAGAGGCGCAGCAGGTTGTAGAGGGTGTGTTTACCTTGTTGGGTGCGGATGATCCACTTGTGCGAACTTATCGTCAACAGTTGCCAATTTGAAGGAAGATGTTGGCACGAAAAGAAAAAGCGAGAGACTGATGGGCAGCCTCTCGCTTTTTTATCAGGAATCAGGTGATTGGATTAGCGACGAAGTGGGCGGGTAGGACCTGTTGTAGAGTCGTAAATAGCACCATCGTCAACGGCCGTTCCCCGGAAGCTGTGCGGCACTTCTACCGTCACTTCGCCAGAGCAGCTGTTGCCGTTGCCATCATCGGCGGTAAAGGCAATGTGATAAACACGGCCGTTTCCGCTACCAGCCCGCTCGGCCCGTACCCATGCCATTGATTTGCCCACACCCACGCCATCTGGTGCAGTCTTGCCAAACCCAGGCCCACTTACTGGTTCATCCTGGAAGATACTATCAATGGTAATGGTTACCGGATCACCATCTGGATCAATCACATTTTGGATTTCGATCCGAACCAACTTGCGATTAGGTGGCCAGAGAGAAGCCCGGCTAGGAACGGCCGTTGAGCAATCCGGCGGAGCATTCAAATCCACACCAATCAACACCGGATCATGGTCTGACGAACGGAACGGATCCGGATTATAAAGCAGCGGTTGGTTGAAGTCATTGTAATCCAATGCCCGTGGCTCATCCGCATTAATATGCCATTCCGCCACACCTGCCACCTGTGGTGTCAGGCTAGAATTTGCCAACGCATGGTCTAGATAACCCGCTTGCCCAAAGAACACAAACGAATATGCGTTTGGCCCCAGGAATGCGTTAATCAAATCAGTATAGCCTGCATTTTTAATTGCCGTGATAGGATCTTCCATTGCATAGGCATTCAAGTCACCCATAATCAGGAAATCCGGATCACCGCTACCAGTCGGGTCTGTTGCCAGCCAATTTACCAAAGCAGTCGCAGCATTGGTACGAGTCAGATTACAGTTACCCTGTCCATCACCCAGGTTTGGATCACCCACATCATCACAGGGTGATCCCTTGGACTTCAGATGATTGACAACCACTGTAAATTTCGCGCCAGTTGCATTCTCCATGAAAGTTTGAGCCAACGCCGGACGATTCTTTGTATCCAGGAACAGCGGATCAACCGACGAATCCAGAATGGCGAATGGCCCGACCGGGGTTACACTGGCCGGTTTGTAAATCAGCCCAACTTTAATGGCATCTTCGCCAATTGTGCCTGTGTCAATGTAAGCATATGTTCCCGCACCCAGCGCATCATTCAGTCCACTTACCAGGTCGGCAATTGCTTCGTGGTCATTGTTTTCCAGCTCATTCAGGCCAACCACGTCTGCATTCATGGCGGACAGGGCGCTAATAATCTTTGCTCGTTGCCGCATAAACTCATCCACCGAGTCTGCACCCCGGCAACCCAAATTGCCATTGGGACCACAAATTGGTGCGCCAGTATCAATGGTGGTGAAGTAATTCAACACATTAAAGCTGGCGATGGTCAGACGGCCGTTGACGGGTGGGGGGGTGTTTTCACGAGCATTTACGCGCGTGAAGCTTACGGGTTGGGTGGGATGGATGCGATAGCTGCCAAAGGAGAAGCCCAGCACGCCTGTCAGGCCAGTGGTTGTGTCACCAGCACGCAAGGTGTTGTCGGGGCCGAGATATGGGGGCAATGGTAATGGGTTTTGGATAGTGCTGCCGTCGTCCAACAAGATGCGGCTACGATCGTTCAGGTCTTGCAGGGCATTGGCTGCTGCGCCAGGGGCTACAAGGTGGGTGGGGGTGAAAAGACGGCCGTTTACCGACAAATCCACCTCACCAAACCGACCCTGATTAAAGTTCCCCGTCACATACAAAGTCTGATTAATCGTTACCAGCATCCCCTCTGTGAACTCAAAATCACCAACAGACGGCAATGGTAGAGTAATCGTAGCCGGTGTGACAGTCGCGCCGCTGCTGCACACAGCCAGATTGGTCACGCTGTTAATTTCTGTCATGTCGAAGAACTCAGTTACCGAGCCCTGCACACGTACCACATCCCCTACATTTACATCAGGACCAAAGCCGTTATCAAAAACGAAAAGCCCTTCAGAGGTTTGCGGATCAGCATCTGCGTCGCTATCTTCTTCCTGAATGAAGAAGCCACCAAGTTGATTCGCCGTATCCTGGAAGTCGCCTACAACCACACCTTCAATAACCACCCCTGAAGTGCCATTGAGTGGGCTGGTGAAGCCATTACCCTGAACATCATGAATAAAAGTGGCCGGATCACCACATGCCCCAAAAGCCGGGCCAGTCTCACAAGGATTGGGATCGCCGGGGGTGTCATTGCCGCCGCTAAATGCGCCAATGCGCCAGCCATCTTCACATAGATAGACATGGCCGGGGACAAAAGAACCATCCGGACCAACAGTTTGGGAGCAATAGATTTGGTCTCCGGAGCCGGGTGTTTCTACAAGGGCGACACAATCTACCAGGTTGCTCCAGGGGGTAGTATCGAGAGTGCCATCGTCGTCTATATCGAGGTCATCCCCATCTGCTCCGGTAAAGTCGGCTACAAGCAGATGAGTTACATTATCGCTGTTTTCAAAGTTTAGGTTGGTGATGAAATCGGCCGTGCCCAGAGTGAAAGTGCTTTCGGCGGCTACAAAGAGACCATCAGTTGGGATAGCATTGCCGGTCAGGTCAACCACGGCTTCGATAACACCACTGCCACCTGCACCATCACCAATAACGAGGTAGGTAAGGCCATCCAGCGATGCACCGGGATTGCCAGCAAGTTCGAAGTATTCGTCATTATCTGTGCCGGACTGGTCAATGCGAATTTCATTGATGAGTACCTGTGCCGGGCCAGTTGGGCAGGCGTTGGCTGCGCCGGGTGTGTCATCCCCAGCAGCAGGGTCAAATTCACCAATTTGCCAGCCTGAATCACACAAGAAAGCGTGGCCGGGCACAAAGGAACCATCTGGGCCGACACTGGGCGGACCATAGTGGAATTCGGTGCCGGTTGGTGGATTCTCTTCTTCAATGAGGGCGATCAGGTCAATGATGTCTGTCCAGGGGGTGGTATCGAGGGTGCCATCGTCGTCTATATCGAGGTCATCCCCATCTGCGCCGCTGAAGCCGGTTACGAGGAGGTGGGTCACGTTATCGCTGTTTTCAAAGTTGAGGTTGGTGACGAGATCGGCCGTGCCCAGAGTGAAAGTGCTTTCGGCGGCTACAAAGAAACCGCTGGCGGGGATGGTGTTGCCGGTCAGGTCAACCACGGCTTCGATAACGCCGCTGCCACCTGTACCATCACCAATAACGAGGTAGGTAAGGCCATCCAGCGATGTGCCGGGGTCACCTGTGAGTTCAAAGTATTCATCGTTGTCTGTACCCGGCTGATCGATTCGGATTTCGCTGATGGATACGGCAGGGGGGGCGGTGCTACCAAAAGTTTGCCCGGTGTTGACCGCGCCGAAAGTGTTTGGCATTGCCGATGCCCAGGTGAAATCTTCATAGGTTGAGCCGGTTCCAGTTAGCTGGAGGGAGTCACCAGCGGCTGTTGATGAACTTTCGCTGACGCCTATGTCCATGCTGGTCATACCGGCTGCCGGGCCATCTCCCGCTGTGAATGTGCCTTCGTAGCTGAGGAATTGCACGACGGTGTTGGTGGCATCTACAAGGGCAATACCATCTGGTGCGCCATTTTGGATGCCGTTGGTCGGGTAAGAGATGGAGACTGTACCGAAGCCGTTTTGCTGGTTGGGGATGGTTCCGTTGAGTGTGGTGGTGCTGTAGGTGAGGCCGGTTGATCCGTTGTAGAGTACCAGGCTCCAGCCAGTGAGGTCTGTACCGGCTGGACCGGCGATTTCAATGGCTTCACCGGTATCTGTGCCGGAGTTGTCGTAGTGGATTTCGTTGATGAAGACGGTGGTGGCTGCGTAGGTGGGAGCACGCATGCCCAACAGTAGCGCGAACGCACTGATTAGGGCAAGTGCGAGCAGGTATTTTTTGTGTCTCATATTTCCTCCTCTTTCATTTGTGGGAACGATAGGTGGGCGTGTGCTGGACAGGATTTTTGGGGGGAGGCGTGAAAAAGCTCCGTGTCAACAGGAGGCTGACACAGAGGTGGTTTGTGCGGAATGGGGTTTTTCCTTTCAAGCATGCGCCACAACCATGACTTTAGTACTATTATATTACTCCGTCAAGTTTACGATGTGGCTTACGATTATCTTACGCTGGGAGTGGGGGTGTAGGTGATTTGGAGGGTGTAGGGCTGGTGGGTGTTGAGGGGGCCGTCGTTGATGATCCAGATGTAGTAACGGCCGTTTTCCTGAGTCCCTAGATTGATGATTTTCGTTGATTCAAAATTGCCGTTGTTGGCGATAAATTCCAGATTGTCACAACTGCCGCGCCAGACCACAATCTGGCCATCTACAGGGATGAAGTTGGTTAGGGCGACAGTGACATCCCCTGTGTCGGACAGGTCAAACCAGTACCAGTCGTTGATGTCATCGGGGAGGAAGTGGTAGCTGATGTTGGGGGCGAGTGGGTAGGCTTCTTCGCAAATGTTGTTGGGTTCACCAATGACGGTGTTGTAGTTGATGAGTGGGATGAAGAGGGCATATAGGGGGGCTATTTTGAGGGTGGCGGTTGTGTTGGCATTAATGGAAGCAGCATCGTCGTCGTTGGCTGTGATGTGGAGTGTGTAGGTAATTGTCTGGTCTGTATCGCCGGTCACGGTGGTGGTCAGGGTGCATGTGTAAACGGCCGTTGGTAGCAGCGTTTGGGGCAGGGCACATGTTCCCTGTCCGTTTAGATTGCCCAGATTGTCCTCGGTGAGGTTGGTGAGGGTAACTGTGTCAAAATTGCTGGTGTTGGTGATGTGGAGGGTGAGGGTGATTGTGCCACCGGATGCAGGAAGTGTGGCTGGGGTAAGAGAAAGGTGGCTTTGCAGGACTGGCAGGGTGTTGCTGATGGTGATGGTTGGGGTGGTTGTGCTGGAGGCTGTGCTGAAGTCGTCATCGCGGACGGTGGCGGTGACGGTGCTGGTGTAAATGCCGGGCTGGCCGTTGAAGGTGGTGGTGTAGGTGCAGTTGTAGCTGGTGGCAGGGGAAACGGCCGTTCCTGCCTGACAATTCGTGTTTACCAGTGTTGTATTTCCCGTGTCGGTCAGGTTGCCCAAAAGTGAGTCAGACAATGAGGACAAAAAGACCGATTCCTGGCTGTTGTTTTGGATGGTAACTGCAAAGTTGAATGTACCGCCTGGTTCTGGCTGGGTAGATGGGGCAGGTGTGATGGTCAGGGTGATAGCTGGTCGTATATTGATAAATACGTTATTGGTGACGATGATGGGTGTGTTGGTGCCGGAAACTGTACTGGTGGCTGTAATGGTGTGGGTGAAATCGGCCGTCATGTTTGCCTGAGAGCAGGTGTAGGTGTGTGTTTCGCCGGTGTTGAGCTGGGAAATGGTTTTTTCGCAGGTGGGTGATTGTGGAGCAGTCAGGAGGATGTTTTGCAGGGTGGTGCTGCCGGTGTTGGTGAGGGTAACGGTGAAAACGGCCGTTTCGCCCATAGATACTGTTTGTGAGACTGGCGTTTGGGCAAGAGCAAGGCCAGCCTGAACGGCGGAGATGCTGGCTGAGGCAACGGCCGTTGTGGAGACTATATTGCCATGAGGGATAGTAAATATGCCCGTAGCTGTAATGACAGGCGTAAATGATTGGGTAACATTGGTTTTGCTGCAACTATATTGGAC
>RFGV01000371.1 GCA_003696605.1 Chloroflexota bacterium
CCATTGCCATTGGTTGGTGTGGCACAGCCCAAACAATGGCCTGGTGCGAAAACGGATATAAAGCTACCAGTAAGGTAACTAAAAATGCTGGTACACGCTGAAACCCAACGCGCCTGCTCAACCTATAAACCAGGGCTGTATTTAATACATGCCAACAAATTTGTCCCCAGTGCAAAGAAAACGCGTCAAATCCGCCATTCGGCTGCAAAAAAAAACGATGATACGCCATCGTTACAGGGCGATAAAACTGAAAGTCGGTGAAAGGTAACCAGACTGTCAGCCAATTTTTTTGCGCCAAACGTTCATACCAGAGTGGATCATCCCAAATAAAACCAAAATGAACAACCGAACTGTAAACGGCCGTAACCCCCAAAACCAACAAAATTAATAACCACTTTACCCAATAGGAAAATCGTGACCAATTTTCAGGCATACACATTACCTGCTATTTCTGAAAAGCTCAGGGTTGAACAGTCAACTGAATCGGGAGCAAGAAAACATCCAGACCGTCTTCCGTCAAAAGCCGTTCCCCACTCGTTGGGTCATAAAGCCCCACACCAATACGGGCAATACCTGTATAATTCGACTCTTTGAACGTGACAAGGTGCGGATCGGTCAGGTACTCACCTGCAACGAGACTTCGGGTTGGTCTGGTGCCGTTGAGTGGCGGAGAGTCATGCTGGCCTATGAGACGACCATCTTCAGCCAGTAGATGTGTAAAAACTGTGTAGTCAACGGCCGTTCCTGTGGTCAATGCCTCCCAATATAATGTCACTTCCACAGGTTCGCCCGCTTTGATTGTTGTCCCTGGCAATTCATACCCAATCAATCGCATCACATCCCCAAACTGGACATTGAGCGGATTTAAGATGACTGGCGGGGAAAAAGTACGAGATTCGGCCGTAATTTCCACTGTTTTACCCAGAGGAATTATCGTATCTGCCAGCATCACAACCAGCTCAGCTGTTCCTTCTGCCTGGGGCGGAATCACCAACGACCGATGCTCAACGACTATTTCATCTACCTGCCAGAAATTGGTTGGATACCGTCCCAATGCTGGCATACCATCAGCCACTGCAATAATGCCTCTATCTGTTTTCAATCCCAATGCCGGTTGCAAATTCGGCAAATTGCTACGGGTAGCCTGCCATCGCAATCCTACGAATAGGGTGTCTCCCTCACCAACTGTTTGTCGGTTAGGAGCTGCCGCTAGCAAGAGAAGGCCATCGGCCACAGGAACAGGAACAGGAAGCGGGGGGAATGGATCGGTGATGGGATACGGAGAACTGGTAATGCCAAACGGCCGTTTCAAAACCACATTTCCTAACACCATCTGCGGGCCAACTACTTGCCCCGCCAAATCTATTCCATCAATTACCCGAATACTTTCACCATCAGGAACATACACTGTAATCGCCAACTGATAAGAAAGCGGAGGTGTGCCTGGCAGCAACGGCAAAATATGATAGGTAGTTACCGTTTGTCCGGTCGCCCAATAAGCAGTCGGACGCCCCTCATAATCCAACAACATATCATCTTTAGTCGCCAAAGGCCATCCATCTATATCAAGCAACCGCACAGAAATATTCAAATTGTCAGAAACAGGTGCAACAAGTTGCCACTGCAAAGCCAGAGTAACGGCCGTATCTGCCGGTGCATCCTGCTCTAACCACACACCATGCAACTCCACCCCCCCGAAACGACCAAAGACTGGAGACATCACCGGCTTTTCAATTGGTCTATGCAAAGCATATTCGGCCACAGCCAAATCCTCAAACTCCTGCACACGAACCAACGAGCCCGCCTGCTCCAACATGAAAGGAACTTGATTTTGCCAGTCAAATAGTGTGGTTTCGTATCGTAATGCATAAGCCCGGTCAGAATCGGCCGTTACGTTTGCCATTCGTTCCCACAAGCCCGCTTTATTCAAAAACGGCATCACCAATTGTCCTTGTCCATGATACTCAAAATCCAACACCCAGTTCGTATCAGGCACAAAAATCAAGTCATCCGGTCCCGTTACTGATTCCAGATAGCCAGCAACACCACGTAAATCATCCTTAGCCACTGACGGATCAAAAAAATAAAGCATATCCGCCCACACAAAAATAACCAACACAGGCACAACCGCCAGCAAGCGAGGAGACCATTCAAATGTGTATGTATTTTTCGAATGCGGCCAAACTAGCCAGATAAGCAACAAAATAAACCCTGGCACAAAAATAGAAATATATCGTGGGTGGGAAAACGGCCGAATTGCCCACACTACTAACGCAGAACTCAACGGAATCAACCAATGTGCCGCCATACTCAAAGTCTTCCCCCTTGTTACCCGCCTGGCTAACCGCTCGACCAACAACAAACTCACCACACCCAACACCAAAACAGCCAACACGCGACCAAACGGCCTCCCTAATGTGCCAGCCAATCCAGTGAGATGAAATAACCAAACTTGAGAAAGCAAAAAGGAAAAAGCAACCGGCTCAGCCAAGAAACGGCCAACATTAACCGCCTCTTCCGCAAAAACCCAATGATAAACAACAGTCAATGCCCAAGGAAGCGATGCCAACCCTACACCCGTCTGAACCCACACCCATTGACGCATTCCAGCCCAATCTCGACGCCGATACAAATACACAAATATCCATCCCCCCACATAAAGCACCAAAAAGAGTGTCAGATAGTGCAAATGCAACCCAATCCATTCAGCTACTCCCAATCCCAACCAATACCTACGAGAAATAGACTGACTGCGCCCAATATCGGCATAAAACAATAGCACCAGATAAACAAGGGGCAATATGGCATAAACTCTAGTTTCTTGCCCATAGATAACAGACGGCGGAAAAAACACCATCAACCAGACCGCCAGTAAAGCTGCCCCTTGCCCCCACCAGTGCTTCACTAACTTGAAAATCAAAGGCACTTGCAAAAAACTGGCCAACACAGAGAGATACCGTGCGCTAAATGGAGAAATACCAGCCAGCCCTACCCAAAGCTTGAGCAAAAAAAAGTATAATGGCGGATGAATATTCGCTGCCCGGTTGGCAATAATTTCTCCCCAACTAACTGTTGCCAAATGCAAGCTGATACCTTCGTCCCACCATAAACTTTGAGCATCCAGCAAAAAAACTCGCATGAAAAATGCAGCCAGCAACAAAACAACCACTACCCCAAATGGCAAATTCCTGGAATTGCTTTGACGAATTTTTGGAAGAAATTGGTTACTCATTGGCTGTTACTATCTCTACTTCAATGGGCAAAATGATGCGATCATTGTCCAGACGATTACCAAAAGAATCATAGGCAGCCAACCGTTGGCCGTTTTCCGGCATGTAAAGGCCAACAGCCAGCGGATAAATACCGGGTGGCACATCTGGTGGAATTTCTATACGAAATTCATCTATGATAACTTGTCCGGCAGCCCATGTTTGGCTGGGTAATCCGCCTGGCCAGTGGTCGTCCTGTGCAATTACCTGGCCATCTGGCGCGAGTAAGTGTGCAAAAGCGGAGAGCAAGGTATCGGGCTGGCTTTTGGTTTGCCAGTAAAGTGTAAATTGTATGACCTCGCCGGGCTGGCGTTGGGGTGTTTTTAGGGTAAGGCCTTGTAGCAAAATATCGGTGCCTAGCTGGAATTGTAGGGGTGTGGCTATGTCGTCCGGCAGGGTAAATTGTCTGTCGGTGGCGGTAATTGAAAGTTGTCCCAGGGAAACGGCCGTTTCGTCCGTGCCGTTTATTTGCATTTGCACGGTATAAGTTCCTGTTGCCATTTCTGGTGGCACAGGTAATGCGTACTTCTCGTGAACAATTTCTCCTACGCGCCAGTTGGCTGTATCAAACCGACTAAGTGGATAGGAAACGGCCGTTTCTCCCAATGTCAACAGCAATTTCAATTCCGAAGGTAACTTGTCTGTCCCTTGCCAGAACAAATCAATCGTTACTGTTTCCCCAGCCAACAGTTCCTCACGCGAAAGAGAATATCCCAGCAACTGCAAACGGCCGTTCAGCCATTCAGCTTCTGTCCGGTGCGGAATCGCCAGTTGCTCAACCAGTGCTGGCCTAGCAGCCAAAGGCACTTCAACCGGCTCTGAGCGATATGTCACACCCAAAAAACGGCCGTCTGCAGCCAATATAGGCAACTGAGCCCCATCATTCCAGTTAAATAAAGACAAGGCCACCACATACGTTCCCGGTGGCATCCCCGGCGGCACAGGAATTTTGTAAGACAACAGCGGCGATTCCCCATCTGCCCAATATTGTGGCAAGTGATACACTTCATTCAACAACTCTGTCTCCAGCCCGCTCCAGCGATTGCCTGCCTCATCGAGCAAATCTAACCGTACAATGTAACGGCCACCCGGTTGAATCAGCTGCCAATGAGCAAAGAAATAAATACGGCCGTCTTCTGCTTGGACATCAGCCCCCAACAAACGCACCCTGTCACCAAACAAACGGGCTTCAGGCCAGTCAACTTGGGGGCGCACACGCTCAATTGGCTCAGGATTCGCATAAATCCAGGCCTGATCTAGCCCGCCAAAGTGGAAAGTATGCACCAGGTCAAGATTGGCGGTCATTTGGGCTTGAGCGGCTGCATCAAGCTGCCGGCCATTCAAAGTAACAATCACATAGTCTGCTGGGGCAATCCCCGACTCTTCCATGAACAAGGTTTCGCCAGGGAAAAACGGAGCCAGAGCGGGCGCGATACCAGAAACGGCCGTTTTCTCCGCAGCCGATTCATCATGCGCTGCCAGCCACCGCCCGGCCATACCAATCCCTTCACCCCATCCAACCGTCATTACCTGCGCCGCCACAGCCGGCCCCCCAGCCAGTGGATTAAAAGCCAGCAACGGATAAGGCCAAAATGCAGCCAAATAAACCAATTGCCCCAAAATCATCCCACCCCACACAAACCTGCGCCACCTAACCAGGCGATTACCCACCTCATACCAGGCCAAAACCGCCAAAATTATCAGGCCAGGAAATACCGGCAAAGCATACCGGTCAAACTTTTTACTGGCAACCGAAATACCTGCCACAAAAAAAACCGCCCACCCCCACCAAAGCCACCGAGTCATCACGCGCCAGCTTTTGTGCCGTGCTGTAAGAAATAGCGCAAGGATTAAACCTGATAATGTAATTGGACTTAAACGAAAAATCATCGTCACCGGATAAAACAAAGGTCCATGATTCAAGCCAACCCGGCCCATAAAAAATGTAGGGCGAAATGCTTGCTCAATATGCCGACCAGCTATTCCAGTAATCGTACCAACAACATGCTGGGGAGAAACCCAAAATGCAGGCAATAACAAAAACAACGTAATAACCAAAGCAATTAGCCAAATGCTACCAGCCCAAATCAGCCAACGGATACGCTCTGCAACAGTTTTATCCGCTAAACGTAATGTATAAATAAACAATACCAATCCGGTAAATGGAAGTAAGAGAAGGGCTGGTGATTTTGTCAGGATAGCAAAACCAGCCATCAAGAAAAAAAAAAACAAAGCATGCCAAAGAGGGCGTGGGGATTGCACATTAACAATTGACCGACACAAAAATAATAGCGAAAGCGTTACAAAAGTGGCCAAAAGCCCATCCACATGCAATAAGCCAGACAGACCACTCAAAAA
>RFGV01000372.1 GCA_003696605.1 Chloroflexota bacterium
AATCTTTTCCGGTTGCTGCATAACCCAATTGGCTACGCGTGCTTCTGCCGCGGCCAGGGCCGGCAGTTTGGCGCGGATACGGGTGAGCGAATTGATTGGTGTACCTTGTGAAGAGTCAGCAGGCTGCACGCATCACATCCTTTGTGGTGGTACAACTTCAAAGTAAGTTGTATAGTAATACTGCCACATTATACTTAAAACGTTTTTTTACGCAAAACGGGGTAGCAGTAGTGGGGCCATATAAAAACAAGCCGCCCAACCGGCCAGATACATCTGGGCCAAGGTGGGCGGCAAAACCGGAGAATATCAGGGGGCTTGAACCCGGCAACAGGCCCAAACCATTAAAGCCGCAGGCAGGTATTTTGCCTGTACCGGCTCAAGGGCCGTTCCAGACCGGGCCTTTATTTTGATGGAACAACAATATTGACCAGCCGGCCCGGTACATAAATTACCTTTAGGGGGTTTTTGCCCCCCATGTACCGCTGCGCGCCTTCGGTGGCCAGGGCCTGGGCTTTGGCCGTTTCCGGCTCAATATCTACCGGGAGTTCTATTTTGTCTCTTACCTTGCCGTTTACCTGTACGGCAATTTCTACCACATCTTCTTTGGCCAGTTCTTCATCCCAAACGGGCCAGCTTTGCTGGTGAACGCTGTACGGCTGGCCAATGCGCTCCCACATCTCTTCGGCAATGTGGGGGAAGCCGGGGGCCATAAGCAGCACCAGGGTTTGGATGGCCTCATCCCAGGCCGGGTGGTTAACCAGCGCCGGCGCGGCCGATTTGGCCGCAATGAGGGTGTTGGTGTATTCCATTAAACCGGCTACCATGGTGTTAAAGCTGAAATCTTCCAGGTCTTTGGTTACCCGGCGGATGGCCTGGTGCTGTTTACGGCGCAGTTCGCGTAACTGCGGTTCGGTGGGCGGGGTGTTGCCGGATTGAGGGTTGGGGCCGGTAACCAAATCCCACACCCGTTCCAGAAAACGCTGTACGCCCAAAATGCCGGTGCTATCCCAGGGGCCGCCCTGGTCCCACCGGAAGCCGAACATCAGGTAGCCGCGCACGGTGTCGGCGCCATATTCCCGCACCAGGTCGTCGGGGGCAATTACATTGCCCCGGCTTTTGCTCATCTTTTCCCGGTCTTCGCCCAGGATGATACCCTGGTTAAACAGGGCGGTCATCGGCTCGTCAAAATCAACCAGGCCCATAT
>RFGV01000373.1 GCA_003696605.1 Chloroflexota bacterium
CCTTTCCACACCCCAAGACAATAAAAAAAGGCCTGCTAATAGTACCAGCAGGCCCCAACATTCAAAAATCAACCCCTTCAACTACGCACAGCAATCTTATCCGGCGTAATCTTACTTGCACCCTTCTCCCCCGTCTCCAAAAGCCAGCACGCCGCATAATGCTCATCACCATAATCCTTAAACGGCGGCTCCTCCTGCGAACACTTATCAAACGCCAACGGACAACGCGTATGGAACCGACACCCCTTCGGTGGATTCAACGGACTCGGAACATCCCCCTCCAAAATAATACGTTGCCGCTTCAAAGTCGGATCCGGAATCGGAATCGCCGACATCAACGCTTGCGTATAAGGATGCAACGGATCACGATACAAATCATCCCGTGAAGCCATTTCCACCATCTTACCCAGGTACATAACACCCACCCGGTCACTAAAATGCTCCACCACACTCAAATTATGGGCAATAAACAAATAAGTCAACCCAAAATCCCGTTGCAACTCACGCAAAATATTCAAAACCTGCGCCTGAATAGACACATCCAACGCCGAAACCGGCTCATCACACACAATAAACTTAGGCCTCAACGCCAACGCCCGTGCAATACCAATACGCTGCCGCTGCCCACCAGAAAACTCATGCGGATACCGACGCGCATGATCAGCCCGCATCCCCACACGCGCCAACATCTCCACCACAATATCATACCGCTCCTGAGCACTCAGCTTCGTATGAACCCGTAACCCTTCAGCAATACTCTCACCCACAGGCATACGTGGATCCAATGAAGAATACGGATCCTGGAAAATAATCTGAATATCCCGGCGCATCTTCTTCAATTCAGATGCACTCAAATCAAACAAATTCTTCCCGTCAAAAATCACACTTCCAGAAGTCGCCGGCAACAACCGCAAAATCGTCCGACCAACAGTTGTCTTACCACAGCCCGACTCACCTACCAGGCCAAACGTTTCGCCTTCATAAATAAAGAAACTAACATCATCAACAGCCTTCACCCAGGCCTTCACCCGTTGCAACAAGCCAGCCCGCACAGGAAAATACTTCACCAGATTATTGACTTCAACCAATACCTTCTTCTTTTTCTCCCGGGGCTGACTCGGAGTTCCATTCACTTTAGTTTCTTCAGCCATCGTCGACACATCTCCTCATTTATTCATACAACCAGCAACGAACCCAATGATTAGGCGCAACCATCTTCAATTCCGGCTCTTCTTCCGTACATTTCTCCAACTGATTCTCAATTCGAGCCGCACAACGCGGTGCAAACTTGCAACCCGGTGGCAAATCAATCAAGTTAGGCACAGAACCCGGAATTGTCACCAACTCTTTATCTGCCTGCCCCAACACCGGCGTTGAACCAATCAATGCTACTGTATATGGGTGCTTGGGTTGCTGGAAAAGCTCCACCACCGGAGATTCTTCCACAACACGACCAGCATACATAACAATAACCCGGTCACACATCTCCGCCACCACACCCAAGTCATGCGTAATCAAAATAATGGACGTCTCCATCTTTGAGCGCAAATTTCGCATCAAATCCAAAATCTGCGCCTGAATCGTCACATCCAACGCCGTTGTCGGCTCATCAGCTATTAGCAACTCCGGCACACAAGCAAGCGCCATCGCAATCATAACACGCTGCGCCATACCACCAGACAATTCATGAGGAAATGCCTTAACCCGAGACTCTGGCTCAGGAATACCAACCATACTTAACAACTCAATAGCACGCTTTTCACCAGCCTCTTTCCCCATGTCCTGATGGATATACAGCACTTCAGCCAACTGCTCCCCAACCCGAAATACCGGGTTTAGACAGCTCTGTGGCTGCTGAAAAATCATCGAAATCCGATTACCCCGGATTTTAACCATTCTGGATTCAGGCAGTTTCAACAAATCTTCATTGTCAAAAATAATCTGCCCTTCCACAATTTTCCCAGGCTGGCCAACAAGCCGCATAATCGAAAGAGATGTCACACTCTTTCCACAACCCGATTCGCCAACAATACCCAATACCTCACCACGCTTGACGACAAAATCAACGCCATCGACAGCCTTGACAACGCCAGACTCGGTAAAGAATTGGGTTTTTAACCCTTTAACTTCAAGAATGTTATTGTTCTCCACTTGCCTCTGCCTCTTCCTTAAAGATTTTAGAGTTTCAGACGTGGGTCGAGGGCATCACGCAAGCCATCTCCCACATAGTTAAACGCCAACGACATAATAAATATCGCCAACCCCGGATACAACG
>RFGV01000374.1 GCA_003696605.1 Chloroflexota bacterium
AACGGTTTACGAACCCTTTGACTGGCCAGGTCGTGATTATTCCCTGGGATTGGCTAATTTTTCTGGTTACGCTTTTCTGGATTTTGGGCATGATAAACACTGTTAACTTTCTGGATGGGCTGGATGGGCTGGCTGGTGGCGTGGGCACAATTGCCGCATTAGTATTTGCCTGGCATAGTTATCGGCTGGGACAAACGGCCGTTGCTGCCTTTCCGTTAGCATTGGCCGGCGCATTATTAGGTTTTCTTATCTTCAACTTTGCCCCTGCAAAAATATTTTTAGGAACGGCGGGCGCATTTGTATTAGGCTATCAACTGGCAACGCTGGCTATCATTTCACCAGCCAAGATAGCCACGGCCTTGCTTGTAATGGCTGTACCAATTATGGATGTAGCCTGGCAGATTGTGACACGCATCCGTCGGGGACAGAACCCGCTACATGGCGACAGAGGACATTTGCATTTTCGCCTGTCCGATGGGGGATTGCCGGTACGCCGAATTGTGCTGGGATATTATGCTGTTTCGCTGATGTTTGGATTGGTAGCAATTTTTGCCCCGTCTCCGTTGATTAAGTTGGTCATGCTATTAGGGCTGGGAACGGCCGTATTCCTCACCCTTATCTGGCTATCACGCCGAAACACCCCCTGATTCCCGTCACAACTTACCTCACCAATTTTTCCCGAACGGCAAACTGTTACCAGGTTTACAGTTTTGCCATTGGGAGGATTACAACATTTTTCTCCAAAGCATCGTAAGATAAAAGTATAGAAATGAATTGTATGATAAGTGTAGAGGATGTTGTATTTGAAGTTTTCTCTTTGTCGCCAGTAACAATCTTTTTACAACCCCTGGCCTGACAATAAGCCCGAAGGTAATGGTGGAGGCAATCATGAAGGGGCAACCAACAAATAGTCGTTTTCGCTATCCAGAATTCGAACCTACGTCCACATTAAATAATGTATTGGTATCCGAGCAAATAAAACTGCTCAAATCGGTACTTCGACGCATGCGTGCCAGCAAACCGCTTGTATTGGATACAAAAACCAGCGAAAAGTTACGATTATTGGAAAAAAACTAATAGACCCAACTTGCCATCAAAATAGTGTGTATTGGTAGCACAGTCAGACCTGTATCGGGTCTGGCTGTTTTTATTTTGGGGAGCATGGTGGGTAGCTTGGGCGAGTGAGTGGCCAGGGCGCAGTGTACCAGCGCAGATATTCTTCCAGATGGGCTGACCAGTAAGCATTGTCGTGCCCGCCGGGGTTTAGTTGCCATTCATGCGGAATTTGGGCAGCAATCATATCCTGGTGCAGGCGCAGGGTATTGGCGATGGCTGGGTCACGGTCGCCAATATCCAGATAAATGCGTAAATTGCCCAAGTTGTGAGTGAGCGCAGTGTATTGCGGGTTTAGGTCTGGGCCAGCGGCAATGTCTAGCAAAGAAGCGCTGTGTCCCCCTACGCTGCGGAATTGGTCCGGGTGGCGAAAGGCGATTTCGAGTGCCCAGTAGCCGCCCCGCGAAAGCCCACCAAGGGCACGGCCAGCAGCAGTAGGCCAGGCACAGTAAGTGGCTTCGATGAAGGGGATGAGTTCGTTGAGGATGTGCTCTTCGTAGGAGCCGGGGCCGCCGGAGGTGTAGTTGGCCAGATAGCCACCACTGGCCATGACGATGAGTAGGGGGGGGATTTGGTTTTGCCGAATGATGGTTTCGGCCGTTTCGTCCAGCCCCAGGTCGTCCCAAATACTGTCTGTGTGAATATTACCAGGGAGCATGTAAAGGGTTGGATAAGAACGGCCGTCTTGCCCATAACACGGTGGCAAGTAAACCCGATATGGTACTGTGCCTGCCAATTGACTGGTCAATACACCTTGCACCACCTCGCCTGTGCTTGCGCAAGGTGTAGGTGAAGGCAATAAGGTGGGGGTAGGGACAGGCGTGGATGTTGGTGGTAATTCTTTGGTGGGAACGGGTGTACTTGTGGGAGGGAAGGCAGCCAGGGCACGCCGCGTGGGAAGCGGTTGTGGTTCACAGGCCACAAGCAAAAAGACAAGTAAGAGCCAACCCCCAATCAGGGTATATTTATTACCACGGTAGTTCACCAGGTGGTTCAGCCAGCAACTTTTTGTATGCACCACGCCATAACGACGGCTTGCGTGTCATGCTCTTGATCTGGATATCGGCAAAGCGAGGGAATAAATCGGCTAGTAACTCTGGCAACAAGTCCCATGCTTCATTGCGGATGACATCTTCGATATTTGCGGCAGCTTCTGGAACCCAGTGCCAGTCTCGCAGGAATCGTTCTGCTTTCATCCAATAGCCACGTTTTTCCCACGCTTCCATTGTTTTTTCTACGCTTTGGTGTATTTCGCGCAGGGAATAGACGAGTAAGGCGGCCATATCTTTGGCTTCGTCGTCTATTTGAGGCTTTTCGGAAAGTCTGCGGAGTAGTTCGGCGATTGTACGCCGATGAAAGTTTCGAACTTTGGTTGGATTTTCTGTGTTGATTACTCGACCCATATACTCTCCTTGATAACAGGGCGGATGATAACACGTTTGTTCTATGCTGCCAATGGGCTGATGAGGGTTGGGGGTGGAGCGTGGTGACATTTTTTTTGGGGTAGGTATGGCAGAAACGGCCGTATTCTGTTTTAATTAAGGGTGTGTCGAAGATAAACCCTTCCAGGTAAAGCATGAGGAGAAAAACAAATGCAAATGTCAGATGTACTAGGCATAATTTTAGGTGGCGGACAAGGCACCCGTCTTTACCCCCTGACCCGTGAACGAGCCAAACCGGCAGTCCCATTGGCCGGAAAATATCGCCTTATTGATATTCCCATGAGTAATTGCCTGCACGCTGGCATTGAGAAAATTGCAATTCTTACCCAGTTTAACTCTGTATCACTCCACCGACACATTTGGGGGACGTATAACCGGGATATTTTTACACCGGGGTGGGTGCAAATTTTGGCGGCCGAACAGACCCCATATAGTCGAGACTGGTATCAGGGAACGGCCGATGCTGTCCGCAAGCAAATAATTGAAATCCGTGAGGCAAATTCCAGGTACACCATCATTCTGGCTGGTGATCACCTGTATCGTATGGATTATCGGGATTTTATTCGCTATCACATTGAAACCAAAGCCGATGTCACGATTGCCGTCCAGCCGGTTAGCCGCGAATCAGCTTCTCAACTTGGCATTCTCAAAATGGATGCGGAAGGGCGTATTACTCGATTTACCGAAAAACCAAAAACGGCCGAACAATTAGATGGTCTCGAAAGCGGGAACAATCCGCAAAAACCCTACATGGCCTCTATGGGCATTTATGTATTTGCTACCGATGTGCTGTTTGAACTGCTGGCTGCTCCTGGCGATGACTTTGGCCGAGATATTATTCCGGCTGCTATTCACGAACGACGTGTAATGGGATATGTGTTTGATGGCTATTGGGAAGATATTGGAACCATTCGCCGCTTTTACAAAGTCAATCTGGACCTGACTTCACCCGATGCACCATTTGATTTTTACAGCCCTGATCGCCCAATCTACACACGCGCTCGCTTTTTACCCGGTTCTGAAGTTTGGGAAGCAGAACTGAAGAATGTACTCCTGACAGATGGATGTCGGATACATAAAGCGTTAATTGAAGATTCGGTGATTGGGTTGCGTAGTCTGATCAAGCCAGATGCTCAAATTCGGTCATCTGTGATTATGGGGGCAGATTATTACGAAACAGATGAGGACAAGCTGGATAATCGTCGTTTGGGGCGGCCTGACATTGGGATTGGGCCAGGGGCGGTTATTGAGAGGGCAATTGTGGACAAAAATGCCAGAATCGGCCGAAATGTTCACATTCGTGCCTTGCCCAATCGGGAAGATTTTGAAAGTGAGCATTGGGTTGCGCGTGATGGCATCGTGATTGTCCCCAAAAACGCGATCATCCCGGACAATACCATAATTTGATTCAGGGGATATGAAATTTTTCAGCTTCCAGGCTGTTTAAATGAGCCAGTGCATCTTCTGGTGAGGCAAAGGTTTCTTCCAGGTGCCCGAAAAGGTGAATGCACTTTTTGTTTTTGTGGACAATGGCGGGTATCCAGCCGTAATTGGCGATAGGGGGGTGTACGGCGGCACATAGCCCACCTGATTTGGGTTGCGGAAACTGCCAGATGACCCATGTGTAAAGTTTTTCCAGCGGCAATTCGGTGGGGGCATTTGTCAGAACTTGCACGTTGGCTATTTTGATGGATGTTGTTTCCACAGTTTCCTCCTGTTACCGGTTTTGTTTTAGCTGTGGTGATTGAGCAAAATCTGGATGACGTGTTCGGTGTTAGTCAGGTTTTCTAGTAAATGGTCTGGTTGATACCGGGCCAGCGTTGTCGCAGCGTGCCAACCACTGGCTACCGCAACGGCCGTTGCCCTACCGGCGCGAGCGCATAAGATATCAGCAGGCGTGTCGCCAATGATAACTGTATTGTTACCAGTAAATTCATGTCCAGTCAACTCAGACGCCCGCCGCATCGCGATTGCCGGTAGTTGATTGCGGTCGATGGCGTCAGAGCCGTATGCGCCAATCGCAAATAAATTTGGATCAAGTCCAGCGGCTCGGAGTTTGAGAGGCGCAGTGGTGTTGATGTTGCCTGTTAGCAAGCCGAGCACTGTGTTTGGGTGTTGGTGAAGTTGTGTCAGGAGTTCAGGAACACCGGGGCAGGGTTCGATTTTGTGGCGAGGAAAGATGTGTTGGGCGTGTTCTGTGAGGCGTTCGTAAATGGCTGGTAGTTGGGAGTGGATGGTATCTGGGGGAATGCCAGCAGCTGTGAGCAGGTCTATGATGATTCTGGGATCGGTTTTGCCGCTCATTTGGTAGTTTTCCACAGGGCCGGCCGTGCCGAACATTTCTTTTAGAGTGGCTATTAGAGCTGTGCGGCCGGCACCGTGGCTGCGGATAAGTGTGCCGTCTATATCAAAGAGTAGTAGTTTCATGTGGTTTTCTCGACTTTGGGTAGAGCGGTTAGCAGGGGTTGCATGGTTGGCCAAATGGGGTGGTGTGGCATGGGGCGGGGAGGAACGGCCGTTCCTGCTGGAATGCCGCGTTCTGTCAGAATTCGTTTAATCGCGCCTATTCGCTCTCCGGCAGGCAGGCAGGCCAGTAACTTGTTGATTACCCGCTGACACTGTTGCCCATCGGCCAGATTCCCCTGGCTAACAGCATGGGTGAGCGCAACAAATGGCTCAGGAACGGCCGTACTTAACCCACTTATCAAACCATCTGCCCCCAATGCCAGCAACCCCAGTGCTGCCGACTCGTTACCTGCCAGAACAATTTGGTGTTCTGCCGCGGCATCAATAAGTTGGCGCACAACCTGTACATCGGGACGACTGGTTTTGAGGCCAGCCAATGTGGGCAATTCCTGGCTCAGGCGACGCAGCAGCGTGGGGGTAATGCCGTTAACTGCCAGTTGGGGAATATCGTAAAGTAACAGGGGGGTGTTCGGGGCGGCCGCAGCCAGCGCATGGTAGTAGGCAGCCAGGGCATCTTCACTGACACCATAAAAGTAGGGTGTGACGGCAGCAATAGCATCGGCGCCGATTTCCTCGGCATGACGGGTCAGAGAAACGGCCGTTTCCAGCCGATTATGGCCTGTGTGGACGATAACAGGAAAACGGCCGTTGACATAACGCACTACTGCCTCATGCAACCGCATGCGCTCTCGTGCAGCCAACAAAATCCCTTCTCCTGTTGTCCCCCCCACAAACAACCCCTTGACCCCAGCACTCATAAGAAAATCAATGAGCGCGGGCAAAACGGCCGTATTCACCGCATACCCATCACCATCCAGCGGCGTTGCCATTGCCGGCGCAACGCCACCAGACAAACGCACCTTCAAAGCCTCTATCTTCCCATTCACCATCACACCCCACACAATCAAAACCGCCCGGCAAAACCAAATCCAGACCTTAAAGCAATTCCGCCTCAGCTTCCTTCACAGCTTCCGCAAAAATCCGCAACCCTTCATCTACCAATGACCGCGGAATATTCAGTGCTGGCGTCATTCGCAACGTATTTTGACCACATTGTAACAACAACAACCCCTTCTCAAAAGCCTTTTGCACAACCGCATTTCGGATTTCCGGTGCCCGTTCCTTCGACGCCCGGTCCTTCACAAACTCGATACCAATCATCAACCCACGCCCACGTACCTGACCAATACTCTTGTGCGCAGTTTGAATTTCAGCCAGGGCATCCATGATATATTCACCTGTTTCCCGCGCCTGTTCCAATAACCCCTCTTTTTCAATCACGTCCAGCGTTGCCGAAGCGGCGGCTGCTGCTACTGGGTTCCCGCCAAACGTACTGCCATGTGCGCCCGGTTTCCAGGTCATCACTTCCTTGCGAGCCATAATGCCGCCAATTGGCATGCCACTACCAATTCCCTTGGCAAAGCAGAGAATATCTGGCTGTACCCCTTCGTGCTCAATGCCCCACCATTTACCAGTGCGCCCCACACCACTTTGGATTTCATCCACAATCAATAGCAACCCGTATTGGTCACACAATGCACGAAGGCGAGAAAAGAACCCGGGAGCAGGCACAATATAGCCGCCTTCACCCTGAATAGGCTCTACCAGAATGCCAGCGACATCTTCCACCGGAATCAGGGTTTTGAATAAACTCTCCAGATAGTTGACGACGGTTTCACCATAGTTTTCGCCAGCTTGTGGTTGCAAAACTGGCCGGTATGTGTCTGGATAGGGCACATGGTACACTTTTACCGCAGGTTGATAACGGCCGCGTTGCACTGCCTTGCTGGCTGTAAAAGAGAGCGAACCAAGCGTTCGGCCATGGAACGCACCAGTAAAGCCAATAAAATTGCGACGTCCGGTGTGATACATGGCCAGTTTAACGGCCGCTTCTACGGCTTCCGTACCCGAATTGCCAAAATAGTAGCGCGTTTCATCGGTCATTGGTGCGATTTTTTGCAATCTTTCAGCCAGTTCTACCGCTTCTGGGTAGTAGAAATCTGAAAGGCAAATATGCCAGAACTTGTCAATTTGCTTTTGTACGGCTTCCACCACAGCCGGATGCCGATGGCCGACGTTCATAACAGCAATACCGGCCATAAAGTCCACATAACGACGGCCGTCCACATCCCATACTTCTGACCCCTGGGCATGACTGACTACCAAAGGGTACTCGCGGGTAAATGAGGTGGACATAGTTGCCTGATCACGTTCAATCCAGGCCTGGGCTTTTGGCCCGGCTCCTTGTAACAAATCCTTCATTGCGTTATCTCCTTGCTAGATTTTAGAGGTTGATATGGTGCTTGGTATTTTGTCCGCAACCAGTTATTGGCGGACTGAAAGCAGACAGGCAGAAGTTTACTCCGGTTCAATGGAGAATGAAAGTGGGTATCCTTCCAGACTGGCTGCAAATTGTGCTTTGCCAACCTTTTCCTGTGCTTCTTTGAGGGGCAGGGTGGTGACATAGGCTATGCCAGTCACGTGGGCAATGAACGTGACGTGTTCTGCTTCTGGTGGTGTCAGGTTAAAAATCCTTTGCAGGATAATGACCACAAAATCGTAGGGTGTTATATCGTCGTTGTGTACAAACACCCGGTAGAGTGGCTCAAGGGCTTCTTCTTGTTCTTGTTCGATTTCTTCCTGTATGTCCGGAGAATCGCCTGTCAGGTTGTGAATCATGATTCAGATTATAAGTCCCTGCCTGTAAATCGCCAATTTCTTTTGGGGGGATTATTGGTCAGTATCGGCCGTTTCCTCCACCTCTTTTAGGACAATGCGCCGAAACCTTTCGGCATATTTAAACCCTACTTTTTTCCCATTTTCTCGTGCCCAATTGCGTAGCGGTTCTTCCGGATCCCAATCTCCCAACTGGCTGACATGCTGCCGCAATGCCTCAATCTTTACGTCAATGGTTTCGGTAATATCTTCGTAATAGTTGGTTTCTTCTGGGCGAGGATAGGAAATGTACACGTAATTCACCTTGTGGGCAGTAAGCCCTTCTGCTTCCAGGTCGGGATACAGTAGTGGCATTTCAGCTGCCGGAAATACAGCATCTATCGTGGCCAAAGCAGCTGCCCGGTGATCAGGGTGGTTAATGCGGTTATTGTCAGAAAACACTTTGGTTGGATCACCGCAGACGACAACGTTTGGTTTATATTTGCGAATAAGGCGCACCAACGCTTTGCGAAGTTCAAGGGTTGGTTGCAATAGACCATCATGATAGCCCAGGAAGATACATTCTTTGGCGCCAGCCACACGGGCAGCAGCAGTTTGCTCAGCACGACGTGTTTTGGCCAGCTTTTCGGCCGTCATGCCAGGTTCATGGCTGCCTACGTTTCCATCTGTAATAACTACATAGACAACTTCACAACCATGTTTGGCCCATTTGGCGGCTGTGCCAGCTACACCAAATTCGATATCGTCAGGGTGAGCATAGATGAACATGGCTCGTTTGGGGATGTATTGTTGACTCATTGGGTTTGTTTCTCCTTAAGGGTTTGGGTTTAGCGACTTGTCTGCTAACCGGGTGGATTATACTGGAGCAGGGAGGATTTGCGAATGGTTTTTGGGGAGTTTTCGGATGTGATATACTTTGCCTGGAAGAGGTGTTTTTTTGAAGATTCTTCCCGAATAGTGAAATTATTGCAACATTGTAACGGCCGTTACGTACTGTATCTGGTCGGCAAAGTCCACCATTAAATCAAATCCCAATTTAGCGAGGTTGAACTGTGAGTGAATGGTACAAGCTGTCTGTTGATGAAGTAATTCGCAAGCTGAAAACCAGTCCTGAACATGGTTTGTCAGAGACTGAGGCGAAACAACGATTACAACAATATGGCTTGAATGAACTTGAAGAAAAGGGAATCAAAAGCCCCTGGTTAATTTTGTGGGACCAGTTAAGTGAGGTGATGGTCGTCATTTTAATTATTTCGGCCATCATTTCTGCTTTTTTGGGGGAAATTAACGATGCGATCGTTATTGCGGCTATTGTGATTCTCAATGCCATTTTGGGCTTCACTCAAGAGTATCGAGCGGAGCAGGCTATTGCGGCCCTCAAAAAGCTGGCTGTACCCACAGTAAAAGTGCGGCGGGATGGCCATGTGCGAGAAATTTCAGCACGCCATTTGGTGCCTGGTGATGTGGTTTTATTGGAAGCGGGCGGGTTTGTACCGGCAGACGGCCGTTTGCTAGAAAGCATCAATTTACGGGTACAAGAAGCTGCGCTCACTGGCGAATCTGAAGCAGTAGATAAATACACAGAGCCACTTACGGGGGATCATCTTTCTTTGGGTGATCGCCGCAATATGGTCTATATGGGTACAGTCGTTACCTATGGCCGGGGCACAATGGTTGTGACCGAAACCGGTATGAAAACCGAGTTGGGTAACATTGCCGAACTTATTCAGGGGGTGGAAGAAGAGCAAACACCTTTGCAACGGCGAATGGACCATTTGGGCAAAACCCTGGCATGGGTAGCTCTGGGTATCATTGCGGTCGTCGTCTTTTTAGGGCTGTTACGTGGCGAAGACCTGGAAGTCTTGTTCCTCACAGGCATTAGTATGGCGGTCGCGGCCGTTCCCGAAGGCTTGCCTGCAGTGGTGGCCATCACGTTAGCTCTGGGGTCGCAGCGTATGCTTAAGCGGAATGCCCTGATTCGGAAGTTGCCTGCTGTCGAGACATTGGGGTCTGTTACAACTATTTGCTCCGACAAAACTGGCACGCTGACCGAAAACCGAATGACAGTGACGATACTTGATGTGGTAGGCCACACAGAATCTATTGAGACATTGCAAGATCGGACGGGTGTTATTCGGGATGCAGAGCTTGATCCCAAATTGCCGCCACCAATACGCAGTATTAGCCTGCTGTTGAAGGCCAGTGCATTGTGTAATGATGCGATTCTGGAAACGGAGCATGATGGGAGTGTTAAGGCGATTGGTGATCCGACGGAAGGGGCATTGGTCGTTGCTGCTGCAGAAGTGGGACATCGTAAGCCAGAGTTGGAAAGTCGGTGGCCGCGTGTGGCAGAGATTCCTTTTACATCGGAACGGAAGCGAATGACGACGATTCATGAGGTAAAGGTTGCCAATAATGGATCGGATGTGCCGTGGCGGGGTGCGCCGTATGTGGCGTTTTGTAAAGGGGCGGTCGATAACTTGCTGGATGTGGCTGATGAGGTGTGGGATGGGGAGAAGTTTTTGCCGCTGGATGAGGAAATGAAGCAGCGGATTATGCGGGCGAATGATCGTTTGGCTCAGCAGGGGCAGCGTGTGTTGGGGGTGGCATTTCGGCCGTTATCTTCAGTGGATAATGCGGAGGAAACGGCCGTTGAGTCTCACATGATTTTCATTGGCCTCGTCAGTATGATTGATCCGCCACGACCAGAAGTGAAACAAGCAGTAGCCACAGCCCGCCGTGCTGGAATCAGACCAGTCATGATTACTGGTGATCACCGGCTAACGGCCGAACACATTGCCCGCGAACTAGACATTGCCAGAAACGGCCGTAGTCTTACCGGCGAAGACCTTTCCCGCATGTCTCTCGAAGAACTCGAAGCCATCGTCGAAGACGTTTCCGTTTTTGCACGTGTTTCTCCTGAACACAAACTCAACATCGTACAAGCCCTGCAAGACAAAGGCCACATCGTAGCCATGACAGGCGACGGCGTTAATGACGCACCTGCCCTCAAAAAAGCTGACATCGGTGTCGCCATGGGAATTACCGGCACAGACGTCTCCAAAGAAGCAGCCGACATGGTGCTGCTTGACGACAACTTTGCGACCATCGTCGCTGCTGTCGAAGAAGGGCGCGTCATCTTCGACAATATTCGCAAATTTATCAAATACACCCTCTCCAGCAACACAGGCGAACTCATCGTGATGTTGGTTGCACCCTTCCTGGGCATGCCTCTGCCACTGCTACCCTTGCAAATCCTTTGGATCAACCTTGTAACCGATGGATTGCCTGGGCTGGCTCTGGCAGTTGAGCCAGGTGAGCGCGGTATAATGGACCGCCCGCCATTCCACCCTAAAGAAAGCATATTCAGTCGGGGAATGGGGCAGCGAATTTTATGGATTGGTATTTTAATGGGGCTGGTTTCCCTGTTTATGGGATATGCCTATTGGCGACAAGACCCTGGCGGGCATTGGCGCACAATGGTCTTTACAACGCTGACATTAGCCCAAATGGGTAATGCGCTAGCCATTCGATCTAACATTGATTCCATCTTTAGCATTGGCTTTTGGTCCAATAAACTGATGGTAGTGGCAGTGACAATTACCTTTGTGTTGCAATTGGCTTTGATTTATGTGCCCTTCTTGCAAAACTTCTTCCGTACCCGCGCTTTGAGCTTTTCAGAATTGTTACTCAGTCTGGCAGCCAGTTCAGTTGTGTTTATTGCAGTAGAGCTGGAGAAATGGTATCGGCGACGTATGGGACGTTTGTAAGCAAATAATTGTTGGAGACAAGAGAGCAGTTTAGGAGACGGGTGGCTTGTTGTCACCCGTCTTTTTTTTGATTGAGGGCAGCTTGTATGCACTCATGAGCGTAGGGATGTAGCGATTGCCATGCTTGCCAGACATCTCTGGCCCACGTGTACAAGGCATCATGGAACTCAGGCAGGCTATGGGCTTGACTGATGCTGACAATTGTGAGTTGACCACGTTGTCGGGGCGGGGGTGGGTCAGGGCGCAGGGGCTGAGAAGCGCCGCTAAGCCATTGCTGGATAGCCCGATTAACGGCCGTTTTTCGTTCCCCATATTCCAAAGCCACACACACCCCTGTCAAATGTGCGACCAACGACTTGCCCGAACGACAATATTTGTCTGGATGTTGCAAAGCATATACATCTACCACCAGGCGGTGCAAAGCGAACCAGCCCACATTAGAAAAAGCCTTGCCTGTTAATGCCTGAAACAAAACTTCACACCCTTCCCGACCCGCTACACCCTGTGCGCCACAATCTGGACAAAATTCTGCCATAGGTCTCATTTTCTCAAACAATTAGAACCAAACAAAAAGGGAGAACACCCACAGCCGAGGCATTCTCCCCTTTTAACAATCTGTCAACCCGATTTTTATCGCAAGCCTGTCAATTGACGGGCGATAACCATCCGTTGAATTTCACTTGTTCCTTCATAAATTTCTGTAATTTTGGCATCACGATAATACCGTTCCAGAGGCATTTCCTTGCTATAACCCATACCGCCATGAATCTGGATAGCCTCTTTGGCACAATAATTGGCTGTTTCACTGGCAAATAGCTTGGCCATACTGGCTTCCAATGAATAGCGGCGACCAGTTTTTGCCGATTCCATTTTGGCCAGGGCTGCCTGATAAATAAGCAGGCGGCTGGCTTCTACACGGCACTTCATATCGGCCAGTTTTTGCTGAATCATTTGGAACTGACCGATTTTTTTACCAAACGCTTCCCGTTCCTGAGCATATTTGATGCTGGCTTCCAGAGCCGCTTCGGCAATGCCCAATGCCTGAGCGGCTATGCCAATGCGCCCGGCATCCAGCACAGTCATGGCAATTTTGAAGCCCTGCCCTTCTTCGCCCAGTCGGTTTTCGACAGGGCACTCGTAGTTATCGAAAATGATTTCGCTAGTGGCACTGGCGCGAATACCCAATTTGGGCTCGGTTTTACCACGACTGAAGCCGGGTTTGTCCGTTTCGATGATGAAGGCGGTAACGCCATGATGTTTCTTTTCGGGTTGGGTCATGGTGAAGAGAACAATGTAGTCAGCGTAAGGGGCAGATGTCACCCAGGATTTACGGCCGTTTATGATGTAGTGTGTGCCTGCTTCGTTTAAGACTGCCCGACTTTTCATTGTACCGGCATCGCTACCGCTCATCGGTTCAGTCAGGCTGTATGCTCCAATTGCCTTGCCGCTGGCGACCGGAACCAGGTACTTTTGTTTTTGTTCTTCTGTACCAAACTTGAGCAGACCATGACAAAATAGTGAATTGTTAACGGACATGATTGTGCCATGACTGGCATCTACCTTGCAGATTTCTTCCAGTGCCAGCACATACGCCAGGGTATCCATGCCTACGCCGCCGTATTCTTCTGGTACTTCAATGCCCATGAAACCCAGTTCTCCCATTTGGCGCACGGTTTCCAGGGGGAATTTACCTGTTTCATCATGTTCGGCAGCAATGGGTGCTATGGATTTTTGGGCAAATTCACGAGCTGCTTCTTGAATCATCCTGTGCTCTTCAGTTATAAAGTCAAACATGCGGAAATCCTCCATCATTCGATTTCTTCACGCCCCGCAGTAGAAGCCTGTGGCGATTCACCGGGGATGTGGGATTGAACGTATTCCATAAACAGGGTGAAGTCGCTGGGAGTAAGTTCGAAGCCTTCTCGCCAGCGACGACGTTCGGCCAGCCAGTAACGGCCGTTTTTCCCGGCCAATATCTCGGTTGGTATTTCCGGGCGCACTGGGGGTCCCATGCGTGTGCGCCAACCCTTTTCATACACATCGGCCATCACAATTTTTTCAAAGCCAAAAACCGTCTTCTCTTTTGTCCACATCGTTGCCTTGGCTGGTGGCAAAAAGGTATAAACAACCAACCGTTGTTCATCTTGCTGGAGCTGACAGGCCAGACAATACCATTTAGCAGAAACCCGACGCTCCCGTCCACCACGTGGATACCCACTAAGCTGAAAGTACCAGGCCAGCCAGGAATAATTTTTGTCCCAGACTACACGGCCGTTTTCCCCTTCAGGTGTGCGGGCAACCAATCCGGTATCATGCAATTCAATCACTCGCCCACTGGGCCAGACTCGCTTAAGCCATTGTTCTACAATCCATACAATAAGCAATCCCAGAGGAATAGCCAGCGCGCAAGACAGCACAACGGAATAATCCGGCAAAAAGGAACCAATTACAAGCTGTACCACGTTGTAGCTAACAATGAAGGCAACAAGCGTCAGCAAGAGAACAACCAGACGCAAGCCTGTATGTTCGGGATCTGCATGCAAAGTGATAGGCAATTTTTTTGTCATGGGTGCTTGTCCGACTCAGGTTTGTATGTGCTTTCTGATGAGTTTAGCCTTTCTGCCAATTCTGACAAGTCGGGCAAGCAGCAATTGCCAATAATATTAGACGCGCCCGCTTCGCGAACTGCCAATGGCGCTAACGCGCCCGCTTCGCGAACTGTAAATCGCAAATTGTAAATCCCTTGACGCAACTGCCAACACGCAATACGCTTGCAGTATGTATGCGGAATTGGTGATTAATATTGAGGCAGGGCTGGAGAGTACGTTTCATTACCATGTACCGGCAGATTTACGGCCGTTTCTCCGTCGTGGCCATCTGGTAGAAGTGGAATTTGGCCGGCGATTGGCTCAGGGTATCGTCATTGATTTTTCTGAGCGGGCACCGGTTGAGGAAACCAAACCGATTATTTCCTTGATAGATGAAGAACCGGTGGTAACGCCTTACCAGATTGCTTTGGCGCAGTGGATGAGCCGGGAGTATCTGGCTCCTCTGAATGCTTGTTTGCGATTGATGTTGCCGCCAGGGCTGACGCGCTGGGCGGATATTACGGTGGATATTGCCCCGACCTGGGACGGAAACGGCCGTCTTACCGAAACCCAAGCACGCCTCATTGAGTTATTGCAACAAAAAGGCTTTATGCGGGGTCGTCAGATTGCCCGTGCCCTGCCCAAAACAGACTGGAAAACGGCCGTTAATCAACTCGTTCGTCGTGGCATTCTGCGCAAAGCCACAGTTCTCGATCCGCCCCGTGTTCGCCCCCGCCAGATTCGTACAGCTGAACTCATTGCTGGTCCTGCACGTATCCAACAGGCAGCCACACAGTTAGGGCGAGCCAGCAAACAAGCAGACATCTTGCTCTATCTGGCCGCTTCTGACGACCCGCTCCCACCAGAAACGGCCGTTTTGCAAGCCACCAACGCCACCCCCAAACACCTGCAGGCACTCATTAACGCCGGTCTTGTCACCTCTATTCCTTCCCAGACACTTTACCTGCCCACTACCCACCCCAACCAGGTTCCCGCTCACCTGCTTCCTCAATTTCGCCAGCTTTTCCCTCAGTCAGCCCCTCTCCCTGCCACTCATCTTGCTCCAGAGCAAGAAGCAACCTTACAGGTACTACAAGAAAATGGTTTGATAACGGCCGTTGAGCAACCCGCTGCCATCAGCCTTGCTATTCCCCCCCACCGTGTTATTGAGCACATCTTTCGCCTGCGACATGCCGAAACCTACCATCATATTCTCAAACTACTGGCCAAAGCAGCCCAGCCGGTTGCGGTAAGCGATATATATGCCCAAACAGGAGCAAGCATCAATCATCTGCGTCGCCTTGTCAAACTGGATCTGGTGCGGCTGGGAGAACAGGAAGTATGGCGCGATCCCCTTGCCGACCGTGATTTTGTGCCAGCCGATCCCCCTTCGTTGACTGCTGACCAGGCGCGCGTATGGGGGCGTATCAAAGTAACTATGTTGCAAGCCGCAGAAGAAGATGTGCCATCGGAACCAAAACCAGAAACGGCCGAAACCGCCCCCACCACCCCGCTTCCCTTCCTCTTGCATGGCGTTACCGGTAGCGGCAAAACAGAAATTTACATGCGAGCTATCGAATTGGCACTATCCTGGGGCAAACAAGCCATTGTACTCGTGCCAGAAATTGCCCTGACACCGCAAACAGTACGTCGCTTTGCTGCTCGCTTTCCCGGACGTGTTGCCGTCCTGCATAGCCGCCTGTCTGATGGAGAACGATACGACACATGGCGACGGGCACGTCAGGGATTGTTTGATATCGTGGTAGGCCCGCGGAGTGCCCTGTTCACACCGTTTCCCAATTTGGGCGTTATTGTTGTGGATGAAGAGCACGATCCCAGCTACAAACAAACGCCGCCTGTGCCACCCCCTTACTATCATGCTCGGGAAACGGCCGTTGTCCTTGGCCGCCTTACCCGTGCCATTGTCATCATGGGGAGCGCCACGCCCGACGTTGTCACCTATCACCGCGCTCGTGCCGGGCATTACCACCTGCTCGAACTACCACGCCGTGTAATGGGACACCGCCGCCGCATCGAAGCACAGGCACACCGCCTGCAAGTCACCAGCCATTACCAACGCCTCGCTGAAGACCCCGACGACGCATTGACGATTCCACTACCACCTATTCAAGTCGTTGACCTGCGCCAGGAATTACGCGCCGGAAACCGCTCTATCTTTAGTCGCGCTTTGGAAAAAGCCATTACCGAAACCATTGAAAGACGGGAACAAGCCATTTTATTCCTCAATCGGCGAGGCACAGCCACCTTTATTATCTGTCGAGATTGCGGGTTGGTGCTGCGCTGTCCCCGATGCGACATGCCACTCACTTATCATCGTCCCTATATGATGCTAATTTGTCATCATTGTGGCCGTCGGGAAAAACCACACCATGAATGTCCCCAATGTGGTTCCAAACGTATTCGATACTTTGGTTTGGGCACGGAGGAAGTGGAGCAGCAGGTGCGAATTCGCTGGCCAGAGGCACGTATCACACGTTGGGATCGGGATACAACAGCCGGGCGGGATACACATGAGCAGCTATTGGCCAATTTTATTAATCACGAAGCGGATATTTTGATTGGCACACAAATGATAGCCAAAGGGCTGGATTTGCCCCTGGTAACACTGGTAGGGGTGATTTCGGCAGATGTCTCTCTGGGGTTGCCAGATTACCGCACGGGTGAGCGGACGTTTCAGATTTTGGCGCAGGTGGCTGGTCGTGCGGGGCGGGGGTTGTTAGGCGGACGGGTGATTTTACAAACGTATCAGCCGGAGCATTATGCGATTCAGGCAGCGGCGGCGCATGATTTTGCCAGTTTTTATATAGAGGAGATTCGTTTTCGCACGCGGCATGGTTTACCACCATTTCGGCGATTGGCGCGGTTGTTGGTGATTGACCCGGTAAATGATCGGGCGCAACGGCAGGCGGAGCAGTTGGCAAAGGGGTTGCGGCACCGGGTACGTGAATTGCATTTGTCGGCAACGGAGATTTTGGGGCCGGTGCCTCCGTTTTTTAATCGAATAGACGGCCGTTACCGGTGGCAAATTATTATTCGCTCTCCCAATCCTGCCCGATTGTTGGCTGATTTTCCTGTGCCGCGTAACTGGATAGTGGATATTGACCCGGTTAGTACATTGTAGGGTGATTTGATGAGAAAAGAAGTGCCCCCGGACGGACTCGAACCATCATCGATCGCTTAGGAGGCGATTGCTCTATCCTTTGAGCTACGGGGGCTTGTTTGGCATATAATAGAACAAAGATGATTATAGCAAAAGCCGGGGATGTAACCAATGCGTATAGACGTGAAACGGCCGTTTCCATTCTTCGTTTATGGTACATTGCTGCCAGACCAACCGAATGCCTATTTGTGGCAGAATGATGTCACACATTGGGCCAAAGCACGGTTTTCTGGCGGGATTTTATACGACATGGGACATTACCCTATGCTTGTTGAGGCAGCAGGGCAAACTGTGCAGGGCATGGTGGCATTTGTACGGCCAAAGGCTTATGTGGCAGTTTGTCACCGGCTGGATGGCCTGGAGGGGTACAATCCGGAAGACCCGGATAATTGTGCTTATCGGCGTGTGTTGCGTGAGGTGCAGCTGGAAAACGGCCGTTTTTGTCAGGCCTGGCTTTATGTAGGCGGCAAGCAATATGTAAGGTCAAAGCCAGCTATTCCCTCTGGTGACTGGGCAGAATGGGTACAGCACAAACGACAACAACTCAATAGCTGGTGGCAAGGTATCCATACAGTGGCCAATTTATTACGTCCGGATCTGCCAGAAAATAGTGACAATGAATAATTATGCTGACAAAAGTATGGTTGCCTGCTCTGCCAAACAGGATACCATTAAGCAATATACGATGCTTCACCAATAGCGCCCACAACTCCCGGACTTGTACATAGCACAAGCCAAAAATAACCAAAGCGCGTACAGGAGGGCAAACCGATGTCATAACGGTCTTGTCTGTATATTGCTGGCAGCAGCCTGGATGCGCCAATGGTGACGATAGAAGGACGAAAGAAGTGAAAAAATGCGTGTGAGAAGAATTGGTGTCTTGACAAGTGGTGGTGATGCACCGGGTATGAATGCAGCTGTGCGGGCGGTGGTACGTACTGCATTGGATAAAGACGCACTGGTGTTTGCCATTTATGAAGGGTATCGGGGTATGGTACAGGGGGGTGACAGGATTCGCCCCATGAACTGGCAAAGTGTTGGGGGGATTTTGCATCAGGGAGGGACAGTAATTGGTACGGCGCGTTGTGCTGAGTTTCGAGAACGAAACGGCCGTTTGCAAGCCGTACGCAATTTACTGTCACATGGCATTGATAACCTGGTCGTCATTGGTGGAGACGGTAGCCTGACTGGTGCCCAGGTGCTCAACGAAGAATGGCCAGAACTTGTAGCCGAACTGGTAACCAGAGGAGAAATTGCCCCAGAAACGGCCGAACGCCACCCACACCTGACCGTTGTCGGGCTGGTAGGCTCCATAGACAACGACATGTACGGAACCGACATCTCGATTGGTGCTGACACCGCCTTACACCGCATCACTGACGCCATAGATGCCATTACCAGTACAGCCGCCAGCCATCAACGCAGCTTCGTCGTTGAAGTCATGGGACGGCATTGTGGCTATCTGGCCCTGATGGGAGCCATGGCATCCGGTGCAGACTGGGTACTCATCCCCGAAAATCCGCCCAATCTGGATGATTGGGAAGACAAAATGTGTCAGGTATTACGAAAAGGCCGGGAAATTGGGCGTCGCGACAGTATCGTTGTGGTGGCAGAAGGTGCTCAAGACCGATACGGCAACCCCATCACCTGCCACTACGTGCGACAGGTATTGGAAGAACGGCTGGGCGAAGATACCCGTGTAACCATTTTGGGGCATGTGCAGCGTGGTGGTTCTCCCAGCGCTTTCGACCGCAATTTAAGCACATTGCTGGGAGCAGCAGCAGTAGAAACCATCCTCTCTGGTGAAATTGACGGTCAGGCTTACCTGCTAGGTATTCGCAATAATACGATTAAACGCACCCCTCTGGCGGAATGTCTGCAACGGACGCATGAAGTGAATGAAGCTGTCCGTAATGGAGAATATGAGAAGGCAATGGCGATGCGTTCAGCCAGTTTTGAGGAATCGTTCCGCACGGTGCGTACGTTGGTGCGGGCTTTGCCGCATGAACCGGAACCAGGGCAACAAAGCTTGCGGATTGCGGTATTGACAGCAGGGGGGCCAGCGCCGGGGATGAATACGGCCGTTCGTGCGGCCGTTCGGTTAGCAGTGGACAAAGGCCATCAGATGCTCGGTGTGTACAACGGCTTCAAAGGGCTGGTTGATGGTGAAATCGTCCCGCTAGACTGGATGAGTGTGAACGGCTGGGCACATCTGGGTGGCTCACAATTAGGCACAAATCGCCACATTCCCCGCAATAGCGATTTCTATGCCATTGCCCGCAACCTGGAAGAACACAACATTCAGGGATTGCTCATGGTTGGTGGCTGGTCTGGCTATGAGGCTGTGCTGGAATTACACAAACGGCGGGACATCTTTCCTGCCTTCAATATTCCTATGGTTTGCCTGCCGGCAACCATTGACAATGACCTTCCCTGTGCCGAGTTAAGCGTTGGTGCAGATACGGCATTAAACAGCATCGTAGGCGCGGTGGACAAAATCAAGCAATCGGCTGTGGCGGCACGACGTGTATTTGTTGTAGAAGTGATGGGGCGACGCTGCGGTTATCTGGCGCTGATGAGTGCTCTGGCTACGGGCGCAGAACGAGTTTATTTGCACGAAGAAGGTGTGACGCTGAATGATTTGCTTGTAGACCTGAAAGAGTTGATTAAAGGGTTCAAACGGGGTAAGCAGTTGGGGCTGATTATTCGGAGCGAAGGGGCTAATGATACGTACACGACGGATTTTATTGCTTCGTTGCTCAAGGAAGAAGGGGGGGATTTCTTTACGGTGCGGCAGGCTATACTGGGGCATTTGCAGCAAGGGGGGAACCCTACGCCATTTGATCGGATTATGGCGACGCGATATGCGGCGAAGTGTGTAGAGTATTTGGAGGAGCAGATTGGACGGCCAGATGCAGTCAGTGCATGTATTGGCCTGGTGGCTGGTGAAACACGCTTTACACCGTTGGCGGAGTTGCCGCAGTTGATGGATTGGGAAAACGGCCGTCCTAAACAGGAATGGTGGCTGAACTTACGACCTGTTGCCCGCATTATGGCTCAGCCTGCGCCTCACTCGCGGGCAGAAGTGGAGGGATGATGCGTCTGGCTGTCGTGGATAGTGGATTGGTGACATCGGCAAATCGGCCGTTTTTCGTCCAAACCCCTTTTGGTGATGTCTCCGCGCTCCTGTTCACGGACAAAGGACGCCAGGTTATCTTTCTGCAGCCTCCGACCGAACAAGGTATATATGCCGATCCGGCAGTGGCTTATGCTGCTCGGGCAATGGAAGCGGAGCGGGTAATTGCTGTGGCACGTGATACAGGGGTAGATGGGCCGGCTACACCGGCAGACTATATTGAATTTACAAACGGCCGTTTTACCACCTTCTTCTCCCACGTAGGCACCGGTTACATACAACAAGATCCTCCCTTTTGTCCCCAGCTGCGAACAGCATTACTGGCAGCCGGGGTGGCTGATGGCAAAACACTCGTCATACTGGATCACTTGCCTGCGCCAAAAGAAAAAAAACGCTGGCAAGAACTGGAATTGAACTGGTTCACTACCCAAACACAACCATTAGGTGCTTTGTGCCGCGAACTAGAGATGTGCTTTGCTGTGCTCGCTTTGCCCCCCAACTTTCCGATCAGTGGCTTGATTCGTCACTTGCTGGCTTGCTTGCCCACAAAACGGGAATGTCAATGTGCCGAAAGCATGGCATTTGCCCGTCGTTCCGGTAAACTACCACCAGATTGGCGAGATTGGATTCAGCCCGCTGATTAGTGTTACACAATTTTCTTGCAGGAGTAATTACTTTGATCGAACAATTGATTGAAGCAGGTCGTCATATCGTAGAAGCCAATATGGTAAAAGGGTGGGGCGGGAATTTAAGTGGCCGTTCTCAGGATGGTATCGTAATTACCCGCTCTGGTGCAGATTTGGGACGACTGGTGCCAGAGGATTTTGTACATGTCCCTTGGGATGTCTCTGTGAGCTGGGCCAGGGAAAATTTGTTGCCACGGCCGTCATCCGAACTCTCTATGCACATGGCTGCTTATGCGACACGCCCGGAAACACAGGTCGTATTACATGCACATCCCCCCAAATCGATCAGTGTAGGGCTGATTGGCCACTCATTACCCGCCCTGACACCAGATTTCTATCTTCATTTGGGACCGGCGGTGCCATTGTTATCGTATATTACCCCAACGACAGAAGAACTGGGAACGGCCGTTGCCGCTCTGTTACACACAGCCCCTGCTATTTTGTTACAAAATCACGGCGCCATCGTCATTGGCCGCACAACTGGCCAGGCCCTGCTACGGTTAAACCTGCTAGAAGAACAAGCCAGCATATACCTGGATGCCCTTGCCGCTGGCAAACCACGCACCCTTACAGCCGAAGACATGCGCCAACTCGATCAGGTAACCGGCGGACGTTATCGGTACAATTAAACAACATCAATCGAGAGAGTCATCAATGAAGGCAATTCGCACTTTTCTGGAAATGATTAAATTTGAACACACTATTTTTGCCTTGCCTTTTGCTTACCTGGGCATGGTACTGGCCTGGGGTAGCTGGTCAGCCGCAAACTGGTCAGATTTTATTTGGATAACGGTGGCAATGGCCGCAGCTCGCACGGCAGCCATGTCCCTGAATCGGTACATTGATCGCGCCATAGATGCCCGCAACCCGCGCACAGCCAACCGCCCTATTCAAACAGGTGCAATTCAGGCTGGTACAGTTCTGTTTTTTGCAGTTTTGTCGCTGGTGGTGTTAGGGGTTGCTGCCTGGATGCTTGATCCATTAGCTTTTTATCTGTTTCCAGGTGCGCTACTGTTTCTGGTAGGTTATGCCTACACCAAGCGATTTACCTGGTTGTGTCATTACATTTTGGGCTTTACAGATGGTTTGGCGCCTATGGGGGCGTGGGTGGCGGTACGTGGTTCAGTATTCTCAGGGGAGGATTTGCCGGCGTGGTTGTTACTGGCTGCCGTTACGTTCTGGATTGGCGGGTTTGATGTGATTTATGCCTGTCAGGATGTAGAGTTTGACAGAACGCATGGGCTTTATTCTATTCCGGCGCGGTTTGGGATTGCCAATGGGTTGCGGGTGGCAGCTTTGAGCCATGTGTTAACTGTGGTGATTTTGGTGGTTTTGGGCGTTACGGTTGGTTTGGGTTGGGTGTATTGGTTGGGGGTTACGGCCGTTGCTGGCCTGCTTCTCTACGAACATTCACTGGTCAAACCAGACGACTTGAGCAAGCTTGGGATCGCTTTTTTCAATGTGAATGGATACATCAGTGTTACTTTATTTGTGGCTACTTTTGTAGCAGTTTTACTCCAATAGACTTCGTGTAGTAATTTCCGGGGTGTGAAAACGGCGTAAAAAGAATGATTTGCGCCGTTTTTGTTTTTGGGGACTGAATCGCTAAAAAATGGCTATTTTCCCTCGAAATTTGCCTGTTTTGGGCTTTTTGGGTGAAAAAACAGGGGCAAAAACAGGATAATCTGGCCAAAAACAGGGCAAGTCCTATGCGTTTTTTCCTATTCACATTCAATGAGGACGTGGTTATAGTGCAAGTATGACTTCAAACAAGCCACGTGCGGGCAGGTAAGTAACGCACACAAAATCCTCTGAGATGTTCTGGTAACGGCCGTTGTCGTTGAGAGAACTCTCCCATCTGATTCCCTTTTTTGAACGACACGAGAGAATGGCTGGATATGGTTGGTAAAACGACACATTTCACAATACATGATTGCTGGGTCATCGCCGCCGCAGTACCAAACAGCCGCCAAACCCTTCCAGAATTGACGCTCTGATATCCCCGTTTTCCCACACAATGTAGCCATTGTTTTCTGACAAGATGCTGGTATGCCGTGCGTGCTGGCTTTGTCGGAAGCAGGTGTGGCCGTATTTTGCCCAGGCAAAACGGCAGAGGATACATGTGTACCGTGTGTGGCAGTTTGGAGCCAAAAGAACAAAAACTTTTGTCTGAAAATTTTTAAGGAGGTGATGCTATCGGAGAAACAATGTGAACAGAAAGGCAACGTGGTTAGATGATTGTGTGAAGGGGTGGCCGACGCTGGTAAAACGGGGTCGGCCATTCGCTTTTTTACGGAGATGGGGGATTATAATGATAGCATGTGGTTTGTTGTGGAGGTGTAAGATGAAGGCGATGGTATTGCATGAGCCAAAATCGGTGTTGGAAAAGCCGCTGGTACTGGAGGAAACGGCCGTTCCTGAGCCAGCGACCGGTGAAATTCTGGTGCGTGTTTCTGTTTGTGGTGTGTGTCATACCGATTTGCACACGGTGGAGGGTGATCTCTCATTACCCCATTTGCCAATCATTCCGGGGCATCAAGTAGTGGGGAAAGTAGAGAAGGTTGGTGGGGAAAACGGCCGTTTCCACATTGGCGATCGGGTCGGCATCGCCTGGCTCTACCACGCCTGCGGCAATTGTCAATGGTGCCAAAATCACCAGGAAAACCTCTGCCCCCATGCCCAATTCACCGGCCTACACGCCAACGGGGGATATGCCGAATACATCCTTGTACCCGAAGCCTTCGCCTACCCCCTTCCAGACACATTTACCGACGCCCAGGTTGCACCCCTGCTCTGTGCCGGTATCATTGGCTATCGTTCCTTGCGCCTGAGCGGCATTCAGCCCGGCGGACGGTTAGGGCTATATGGCTTTGGGGCTAGTGCCCATCTCGTCATTCAGGTTGCTCGTCACTGGCAATGCGATGTTTACGTCTTCACCCGTAGCAAAGCCCACCAACAACATGCCCGCGAATTGGGCGCAGTTTGGGCTGGCCGTGCCCAAGACAAACCACCCGTGATGTTGGATGCCAGCATCACCTTTGCGCCTGCTGGTTGGATTATTCCCTACGCTCTGGAACATTTACGGCCAGGTGGCACATTAGCTATCAATGCTATCCACATGAGCCCTATTCCCGAACTCCCTTATCACCTCATTTATGGCGAGCGGGTGCTGCGCAGTGTGGCCAATGTGACCCGCCAGGATGCAGAAGAATTCTTGCAGTTGGCCGCTCAAATTCCCATTCATACAACTGTTACCGAATATCCTTTGGCCGAGGCAAATGAAGTGTTAATCCGACTTAAAGAAAGCCAAATAACCGGAGCGGCCGTTTTGCGAGTCACTTGAGATTTTGACCTATTAGATTTACAATCCCATCCTGGTTTTTGGCGTATGTCGCCACCAAAATCTTTGTCAATTGGATAGCAGGATGCAATTTCGTCGTTTTTTACCCATTTTTATAATTGTTTTTACCAATATTTTGGGGGCAGGGGTGATTCTGCCTATTCTTCCGCTTATTGCCGAAGGGGAATTTGGGGCTACCGCGTTTCAGGCAATTTTATTGGGGGCGGTCTTTTTTGCTGCCCAGTTTTTGGCTGCTCCCTGGCTGGGCCGTCTTTCTGACCACATTGGCCGTCGGCCTGTGCTGATTGGCAGCCAGATTGGTACTGTACTCTCTTTTGTCATGTTTGCGTTTGCCCAACGACTAGGCCTTGCACTGGCTGAAGTTGTGCCGGCTGTTGGTGCCAGTGGTGGGCTGATTGTGCTTTATGCTGCTCGTATATTAGACGGTATTACGGGTGGGAATATCACTACTGCGCGCGCTTACATTGCTGATGTTACGAATGACGAAGAGCGGGCACAGGCGTTGGGCTTGTTAAGTGCTGCATTTGGAGTGGGTTTTATTTTTGGACCGGCATTTGGTGGCTTGCTGTCCAAAATTAGTTTGGTGGCTCCGTTTGTGGGGGGGGCTGTTATTACCAGCGGGAGTGTGTTGCTGACAACTCTTACACTTGCAGAGTCGTTGCCACCAGAAAAGCGAACGGCCGTTCACGAACAAGAAAAAGAAATTCCATTGCGAGAGTTTTTGCAGGATAATCGAGTGTTTCTGATTTTGTTGATTACATTTGTTGTCATGCTGGCTTTTTCGGCACTGCAAAGTACGTTTCCGTTATATATGGAGCGTGTGGCGTTTCCTGATGCTCCCGATAAGGCGACGGTGGCTCGCAATGTGGGGCTGATTTTAGGCTTTTTGGGGGTGGTCATGGTACTCACGCAGGGTGTTTTGATTGGGCCACTGGTGAAGCGGCTTGGGGAGCAGCAAGTTGTGGTGACGGCGCAATTTTTGTTGGTGATTGCGTTTGCGGGCCTGGCTGTGGCGACGAATGCCTGGTGGGTGGTATTGTTCTTGATACCTGCGGCAGTTGGTCAGGGTATTAATCAGCCGAGTTTGCAGGCGTTGATGACGCGATTTGGTACACCGAAAACCCAGGGACGGCTGTTAGGTTTATTTCAATCAGCGAGTAGTCTGGGGTTGATTTTTGGGCCGATTTGGTCGGGGTATATGTTTGAGCATGTGGGACCACGAGCACCGTATTGGGTGGCGGTGCCGTTGTTGTTGATGAGTGGGATGTTGGCTTTGGTGTTACGACGGCAGGTGTTGCCTGTGTCGCGGATGAGTGTTCATGATCATGCGGTTTGAGTTGCGTCGTGGTGGCCGACGGTTGCCACGAGGTGTGTCGGTGTTGCCTTGGCTGAATGGGTGGGTGGTGGTGGCGGGTCTGACGGTTTTGTTTGTGGGGTGGCTGGTGTATCGTACGGCCGTTCATCCCCATTGGCTGACTTTGCTTCCGCCTGTGATAAAAGAGTTTATGAGTTTGAGTGAGGTGGCTGGGGCGTTTACATTGGGGTTTTTGTGGGTTGTTTTGTGGTGGCGTGGCCGAGAACGGCCGTTTTCCCCTGCGCCTGCTTACACACGTGACCAACTTTACGCCCTTTCCCCTGCTGATTTCGAGCGGTATGTAGCCAGGCTGTTTCGCCGCAAGGGGTACCAGGTGCGCTTGCGGGGCCGTAGTGGTGATCAGGGCGTGGATCTGGAATTGGTGAATCAGTATGGCAAGCGGGCAATTGTGCAGTGCAAACGATATCGGCATACGGTAGGACCAGACCTGGTGCGTGAGTTGTATGGCACTTTGATTCACGAACGGGTGGCGCATGCGTTTTTGGTGACAACGGCCGATATTTCTGAATCGGCGCGCGAGTGGGCACGCCACAAACCAATGACCTTGATTGATGGTGAAACTCTGGTGCAGATTGCTGCTATTTTGGATGCAAATCACAGCGAATGACGGAAATCAGGACGGCCGTTGCTATCATTACCCGCACAATTGCCACTTATAACGCTGTGGCGCCCGATTATGCCGCTGCCTGGCACGACCGTTCTGTGCTGGCCGCTCAGTTTGCCCGATTTGTTGAGCTGGTGCGACCGGGAGGATGGGTACTGGATGTAGGGTGTGGCCCCGGCTTTGATACGGCCGTTTTGCGTCAGCACGGTTTACGCGCGGTGGGTATAGACCTTTCCCAAAACATGCTCGCTGTCGGTCAAAAATACCACCATTTGACAGGCTGTTTTGTTCAAGCCGATATGCGCTTTTTACCCTTTCGCGCCAACATAGACGGTATTTGGGCTTGCGCCTCATTTCTGCACATTCCTCGCCCACAAGCCTTGCCCACCATGCGCCAGTTTGCCCGCCTGTTGGCTCCTGGTGGTGTCATTTATCTTTCTGTCAAGGAAGGCAAGCGGTCTCGCTGGACACAAAAAACGTACGGCCATTCATTACCCCGCTACTATACCTACTGGCAAGCCGAAAGCCTGGACGACTTGTTGCAGACGGCCGGCCTGTTACCAATAGAAGGGTGGTTAGAAACCATTGGGCGTACTCGCTGGCTGGTGCGGTTTGCCCAAAAACAGGCATAAACATATTTTATTGGTTTTTTTATCTGAAGGAGTATTTTTGTGACCACAATATTACTGATTCGGCATGGGCAAACAGACTGGAATATAAACGGCCGTTGGCAAGGACATACCGATGTACCCCTAAATGAAACCGGCAAGGCACAAGCCCGAGCGTTGGCACAACGTCTGCAAAACTGGCCTGTACGTGCCCTTTACACCAGTGACTTGCAGCGTGCCTATACAACGGCCGAAATTCTGGGCGAGGCTTGGGGGATTAGACCAATTCCATCTCCCCGGTGGCGGGAACGGGATGTAGGCCTTTTCTCCGGCATGACCACAGAGGAAATTCGGGAGCAGTATAGCGAGTTTGTCAGCGATGGCGTCGTACATCCGCCTAATGGTGAGGGGCCAGAAGAGTTGTATCAACGGGTAAACCAGGCATTTGACGAACTGTTAGCCCGACATCAGGGGCAGATGATAGCTGTTGTCAGTCATGGGGGCACATTGCGGGCAATTGTCAATCGGGTGTTGGGGTTACCAGCAGATATGTTTACCCGTTTTTCTCTGGGTGGCAACACTGGCCTTACCATTATTCGGGAAACAGGTGGCGTGCTCTATGTGGAAACGCTCAATGACACAGCCCACCTGCAACCGGATTGGTCTGTTTATCGCCAGTGAAAGAGGGCACAAGGGCTGTGTCTGATTTTATTTTGTGAAAAGCGGAGGGCTATATGGATTATAAAACGGTTACCCAGCAGGTTGATGCTGTGATTGAAGCCAGTCTGGATGGCTGGATTGACCAACTGGCGCGGCTGGTGGCACAACCGAGTATTTCTGCTCAGGGTGTGGGCATGACGGAGTGTGCTGAACTGGTGGCGACGATGTTGCGTGAGCAAGATTTTGAGGCAGAAGTGATGCCAACGGAAATGTATCCGGTGGTTTATGGGGAGGGTAACGGCCGTTCTTCCCGTACCCTGCTCTTTTATCTTCACTACGATGTCCAGCCACCTGAACCACTCGACTTGTGGGAGTCGCCCCCTTTCACCCTGACCCGTCGTGGCGATCACCTCTTTGGTCGAGGTATTACCGATGACAAAGGCCACATCATTTGTCGCCTGGCTGCTCTGGCTGCTGTGCGCCAGGTTCTGGGGGAGCTTCCTTGCCGGGTGAAGTTCATTATTGAAGGTGAAGAGGAAATTGGTAGCCCGCGTATGCCCGCTTTTGTGGCCCAACACAAGGAAAAACTGGCTGCCGATGCCTGCATTTGGGAGTTTGGGAGTGTGGACCATGACGGCCGTCCTACACAATCGTTAGGAATGCGTGGCATTTGTTATGTGGAGCTTTCGGTGAAAACGGCCGAAATAGATGCCCATTCCGGCCTGGGTGGCTCTATCTTCCCCAATGCTGCCTGGCGATTAGTCTGGGCACTTAACTCCCTCAAGGACGAAAATGAGCGCATTCGCATCCCCGGCTTTTACGACAATGTGCAGCCACCAACTACCCGTGACCTGGAGCTGTTGGACAATTTGCCGGATGATTCTGCCAAGCTAAAAGAGATGTTTGGTCTGGCCGGATATGTACGGGGGCTAACGGGTGGACTGGAATGGAAAAAAGCGGCCGTTTTTGAACCAACCTGCACCATTTGTGGCCTCGAATCCGGTTACCAGGGACCCGGCCCCAAAACAGTGCTTCCCGCTACGGCCAGAGCCAAAGTGGATTTCCGCCTTGTACCCGACCAGACGCCGGAGGAAGTGTTGACCAAACTCCGCGCTTATTTGGATGCCCAGGGATTTACGGATGTGGAAATCACCTTTCTTGGTGGTGGGCGACCCGCCAGAGTCGATCCGGATGATCCGTTTGTACGCCTGGCAAACGAAACGGCCGTTGAAGTATATGGCAAAGAACCTGTCATCGAACCCATCATCGGCGGCAGCGGCCCCAACTACCCCTTCATCCACGAACTTGGGCTTCCCCTCGTCTCTGCTGGCATAGGGTATCCCGGTGGCCGCGCCCACGCCCCCAACGAAAACATTCGAATCCCCGACCTGATTAACGGCATTCGGCATACCGCCCGCATCATCTTGCGCTTTGGCGGCATCACACCCTGACAAAAGTTTGTGATTCAGCGATTTTACGCACTTTCGGAGGTATCTCATGCATACCACAACCCCAAAAAGCAACAAAAAATGGCTCAATTTTCCCATGTGGCGTCGCGCCCTGTCGGTAATCCCCCGACTGACTGCGGCTGAATGGGCAGAACTCGACTTGATTTCACGCTGGTTAATTGCCAGCAGAGCGGCCGTTTTGGTCATCACCTTCATCCCCGCCGTCATCGCTGGTGTACTTGCCTGGCGCAACAACCAATTCAATCTCACCCTCTGGCTACTCCTCACCATCGGCCTCGTCATGGCACACGCCACCAACAACATCGTCAACGACATCACCGACTCCTGGAAAGGAACCGACAAGGGCAACTACTTCCGCGCCCAATACGGCGTCCAACCCATCGAACACGGCCTGCTCACCTTCCGCCAGGCCATCATCTACGCCCTTGTCACCGGCCTCATTGCCCTTGCTGCTGGCCTCATCCTCGTATATTGGCGCGGCGGCCTCACACTCCCCCTGCTGGGAGCTGGTATCTTCTTCGTCCTCTTTTACACCTGGCCACTCAAATACATTGGCCTCGGTGAAATCGCCGTCATCATCGTTTGGGGACCACTCATGATCGCCGGAGGATACTACGTCATCACCGGCATTTGGGATTGGCAGATAGTGCTTGTCAGCCTGCCCTATGCCCTTGGCGCCACATCTGTCATCTTTGGCAAACACATAGACAAATACCAGGCCGATAAAGCCAAAAACATTCGCACCCTGCCCGTTATCTTGGGAGAACGAAACGCTCGCTATCTGGCCATTGGTATCATGCTCGCCCAATATCTGCTTGTAGGCTACCTCATCCTCATCCGCTTCTTTACCCCCCTGCTCTTGCTTGTACTCGTAGCTGTTCGGTGGCTGCGCCTGGCCTGGGGTGTGTACCGTCAGCCTCGTCCCGCAGCCCCCCCGCCCGAATACCCGGCCGATGCCTGGCCTCTGTGGTTTGTTTCCTTCAGCTTTGTCCACAATCGGGCATTCGGCACCTGGTTCCTTGTTGGCCTCATACTGGATGCTGTCGTTCAGCGCCTGATTTTGTAACATCACGGTTCAGCCATGATTTGAGAGACGTGCATCCCTGTTTTGCTTGTTTTTGCCCCAAAAATCTTTTATCATGTGACAAACCATTCGTGCCATTTAATGGGACACCATTAACCCTATCCAGGCATACAGCATACAGGAAGAATAATGATGACTGAGCCATCTCCAAAAGTGATACATGAGACGCTTGTTACCCATTTTTCTCTGGAAGAACTACGTGTTCTGTGTTTCCAGTTGAATATTGAGTATGAAAATCTGGAAGGGAGTAACAAGTCAGGCAAAGCATTGGCGCTGGTGAAATACGCCCAGCGGCACAACCGATACACTGACCTGGTCAACGCCATCCGCCAGGAACGCCCCCACCTCAATCT
>RFGV01000375.1 GCA_003696605.1 Chloroflexota bacterium
AAAGCTTTGACAAATCGTTTATTACTTGTTCCCGTATTGATGCTTTTAATGGTTCTATCGCTGACACAAATGACACAGAGTGCTCGTGCAACATCTGTAATAGTGTTAGACTTCGAAGGGTTGGGTGATTTTGAACAAATACTCAATTTCTACGATGGAGGTTTTGGCAGTATGGGCAGCGGCCCCGGGCCTGATTATGATATTACCTTCGGCCCCGATGCACTTAGTCTAATTGATGCAGACGAAGGCGGGAGTGGAAATTTCGCAAATGAGCCGAGTGGAAGCACCATTGCTTTCTTCTTATCGGGGCCCGGTGTTGTCATGAACGTCCCCAATGGCTTTACTGATGGTTTTTCATTCTTCTACTCTTCCGCCGGATCAGGCTCAGTCACGGTTTACGACGGGCTGGACGGAACAGGAAATGTACTTGCCACTCTATCATTAACCGAAAATTTTAATACCTGTGGCGCATCTGGTGATCCCACTGGTGACTTTGCCTGTTGGGACTCAGTCGGTGTTACCTTCACAGGTGTCGCCAAATCAGTAAACTTTTCAGGAGCAGCCAACCTGGTGGGATTTGACCAAATTACCCTGGGCTCTTCTCTGCCTGGAGCAATAGATAGTGATGGGGATGGCGTAACCGATGATGTGGATAACTGCGTAAGCGATCCAAATCCTGACCAGGCAGACCTGGACGGCGACGGACTGGGTGATGTATGTGATTCAGATGTTGACGGCGACGGTGTAGAAAACACCAGTGACAACTGCCTCACAACAGCTAACGCTGACCAGGCAGATTATGACGGCGACGGTGCTGGTGACGCCTGTGACCTCGATGATGACAACGATGGTGTGGCCGACGATGTGGATGCCTTCCCGTTCTCGGATATGTCCCCCACGGTTGTTATCGGCGAATGTGACAGTGGTGCTCCCAATCTGGTTTTGGCTGATGGGGCCACGTTCAGTGACCTGATTGGCCAGGCAGCGCTGGAAGCTGGTAGTCATCGTGAATTTGTGCTGGCTGTTGGTGAGCTGGGACGGCAATGGTGGCTGGAAGACGGGTTGATCACCAAGCGGGATAAGCGAATGATGGTTGCTTGTGCGATGGAAACGAATTAACAACCCGGAAGTAGTTTGCTGATAAGCAGGCAATGCGCCGACCTGGTGAAAATCAGGTCGGCGTTTTTTTATTGCGGCGTTTTTTTATTGCTTTGGATATTCTACCTAAAGGAAGGCTGCCAACGGCCGTTTCCCGTCTGCTTACCCTATCTTGGGAAACAACATCCCCACCCGCTCCCGATAACGTTTATACTCCTCCCCAAACCGTGCAATTAATGCGGCCTCCTCACGCGGTATCACAAACCAAACAATCATCCCCCCACTCAACACCGTCATCAACCCCATAAACCAGTTAGCCGCCATCAAACTACATCCAGCCAACAACAACAAAGCCACACCATAAAGCGGATGCCGCACCCATCTGTAAGGCCCATATGTTACCAACTCATGTGACTCTTTGGTAAGCACCGTTTCACTGATATTACTACCAATACTCACAAACACCCACCACAACATCGGCACACAAACCAAACCCAGCCCCACCCCCACCCATCGCAACCACACAGGCAAAGCCACTTGCGACCAGGACAACCAGTTTGGATTAAGCCCATAACCCAAAAATGAAAACCAGAGCGGCAAAGCAAACAATAACCGTAAGAAAAGCATCCCCCTGCCCTCTTCCGTACGAGCAATCGTGCCACCAGTTACCCGTGCTCGCCGCCGAAAGGATGCAGACACTGTCAAACTGGCCGCCAATACCAATACAAAAATCCATCGAAAAAATTGTTCTGTCTCCATATCATTCTCTTTACCTGCCAGAAGAAAACACATAGCAACTTCTTCTCAGGCCCAACACTCCATTACATCCGAAACACCCCATAACGCGGTGGTCCAGGCGAAATATAATCTACATTATGCGCCACTGACAGCCCCACACTTAAAACCTGACGTGTGTCACGAGGATCAATAATCCCATCATCCCACAAACGAGCCGTTGCATAATATGGAGAAGATTCTTGCTCAAATTTCTGCCGTGTCATCATTTGCAACATCTCAATCTGCTTCTTATCCGGTTCCACCCCTCGACGCCGGGCTTGCGCTTCCTGCACAATTGCCAACACACCAGCTGCCTGCTCTCCTCCCATCACAGCAATCTTGCTGTTCGGCCAGGTCCAGATAAAACGCGGATCATAAGCCCGGCCACACATGGCATAATTACCTGCTCCATACGATCCCCCCACAATAACAGTAAACTGGGGAACGGTTGCCGTTGCGACGGCGTTAATCATTTTGCTGCCATGTTTGATAATTCCCTCCCGCTCATACTTTGTACCCACCATAAAACCGGTAATATTTTGCAGATAAACCAGGGGAGTACGGCTCTGGTTGCAAAGCTGGATAAATTGGGCCGCCTTGTTGGCACTTTCAGAAAAAAGGACACCATTATTCCCTAAAATACCTACCGGCCACCCATTGATATGGGCGTGTCCACATACCAGGGTTGGGCCGTATTCTGGCTTGAACTCAAGAAAACGAGAGCCATCTACAATGCGAGCGATAATTTCTCTGACGTCAAATGGGATACGAGGATCAGCGGGAATGATCCCTAATAATTCTTCCGGATCGTAGTAGGGCTCTTCTGGCGATTGGCGACGTGCCAGACAAACAGATGGTTTAGGCCGATGGAGTTGCGACAGGAGTAAACGGCCGATTCGCAACGCATCCCGATCATCCTCTGCCAGATAATCACACAATCCCGAAACACGCGCATGCATCTCTGCCCCACCCAACGTTTCATCATCCACCTCCTCTCCCGTAGCCATTTTTACCAGCGGCGGCCCACCCAAATAGGCCATTGCCTGCCCCCGCACCATCACCACATAATCACTCATGCCGGGAATATAAGCGCCACCCGCCGTAGAAGAACCAAAAACAAGAGAAATCTGGGGAATACCCAATGATGACATTCGGGCCTGATTGGCAAAAATACGCCCCCCCAGAATAAAGACCTCATCCTGATACAGCAAGTTTGCCCCCGCCGACTCCACCAGAGAAACACAAGGCAACTGATTTTCCTGAGCAATGGCCTGCGCTCGCAACGTCTTTTGCAAGCTCATTGGGTAAACTGCCCCCCCCTTTACAGTCGCATCATTGACAAAAACCATACACTCAACGCCACTGATCACCCCAATACCAGTTATTTGGGAAGCTCCCGGAGATTCATTATTGTACATATCCCAGGCGGCTAGTGGCGAAAGCTCAAGAAAAGGCGTATTGGGATCAAGCAAGTATTCAAGCCGCTCACGTGGCAGCAATTTACCTTGTTGGCGAAATTTACGCACTCCCTTTTCCCCGCCCCCAGCACGCACTTGTGCCAATCGCTCATTCAACTGATCAATCAGTTTTTGCATGGCCATGCGATTTGCCTGGTAGCTTTCACTACGGATATTGAGTTGGGACTCTAAGATTGTCATGGTGTACCTCTTGCTTTCAAATTGGGCGTATCAGGGGTGGATGTATCGGCCGAATTCGAGTGGGGAAAAATGGCCTTGAGTTATTTTCAATTCGACAAGGGCAGTTGCAAAATTTCTCTGGCCTCAGCAATTGTGGCAACCTCTGACCCAATAAGGTGTACCAGTTCAACTGCCTTGGCTACCAGTTCACCATTTGAGCCCGCCAGTTCACCATTAGGCAAGTAGAGATTGTCTTCCAGGCCAACCCGGATGTTACCCCCTAGTGTGATGGCAGCGGCAGCCAAAGGCCATTGCTGACGACTGATGCCGATGACTTGCCAATGGGATTGTGGCGGAAGCTGATCGACTTGATGAACCAGGTTTTTGGTGCTGGCCGGAATACCACCCAATACGCCCATGATCAGGCTGTATTGAAATGGCGGCCGTAGTATGCCTAAATCGATAAGTGGCTCGGCATTTCGGATGTGTCCTGTGTCGAAACATTCCATTTCAGGCCGTGTGCCTGCTTCGTTCATGGCTTCCAGGAAATAGCGAATGTCTTTGAACGGATTGGCAAAAACATGGTCGTGGTAGAAGGTTTTTGTTTTGCGGGAATAGATGGCGTAGTTCATGGAACCCATGTTGAGAGCGGCCATGTCTGGTTTGAGGGCGCGAATGTGATGAATACGGGTTTCGCGGTCTATACCGATGGCACCAGTTGAGTAGTTGATAATTACGTCTGGACAGCGTTTGCGGACTTCTTTATGGATGCGGGTATAGGTCTCTACATCGAAAGCCGGCAGGCCGTTGTCCTGGCGGGCGTGTATGTGAACGATGCTGGCACCAGCTTCAACGCTACGACGTGCTTCTTCGGCGATTTCTACGGGGGTGTAGGGAATGGCAGGGGATTGTTCACGGGTGGTGAGTACGCCAGTCAGAGCCGCGGTAATGATAACTTTGTGGCTCATTGCCTGTTTGTCCTTTTATTTCCATTCGCGGGCATCAACCATACCGGGGTCGTCAGGGGTGAGTGTACCGGCAGGGATGAATTCTACTTTATCTACACGAACGCGGCAGAGGTTGCGGATGGTTTGTTTGAGTTGTTCGGCAACGGCCGTTTCATCCACCGTTGCTTCCACTTCTGCCCGCACAGTAAAGAAGTCTTTCAGGTCTGGGCGAGTCACCACACCCTGAACGGCCGTTACCCCGGCCACCTGGCGCGCCGCAAACCGAAGCTGATTCGGATGCACAAACATCCCCCGCACCTTCACCGCATCCCCCGAACGCCCAACCAAAATAATTGCCCGCTCCTCTTGACGACTCTCACCCGGTTTCGGATCCACATTCACCGCCATATCCCCTGTGCCCAGGCGAATCAGCGGATACACACGGCTAAAATTCGTTACCACCACTTCACCAGTCTCACCAGCCCCCACAGGCTGACCAGTTTCCGGATCCACCACTTCTACAATCGGTTCTGGCAACAACTGCATAGCCATCCCATCGCCCAGATTAATAGCCAACAAGCCAAATTCGGCCGTGCCATAAGCATTTCCAATCGTCAGCCCATAACTCTCCAACTGTTGCCGCAAACTAGGCGGAAACGGCTCTGCCGAAACAATCGCCTTCCGCAACTTAAACGTCTTACGAAAATCCAGCCCCTGCTCTTCTGCTTTGCGAATCAAGCTCATCAAAAAACTGGGCGTACCAGCATACCCCGTCACCTGCAAATCCAGCATCATCTTCAATTGTAAATCACTGTTACCCACACCCCCTGGCACAACTGTACACCCCAACCGCGTCAATGCCCGATCAAACAAAAATCCAGCCGGGACCAAATGGTAAGAAAAGCTATTCAACACCACATCCCCGGCCTCGAACCCAGAGCGACGCAAACACGCCATCGCCACATCCCATGCCGACTCATTTTCCTCCGGGGCTGGCTCATAAATAGGACCTGGAGAAAAGAAAATATGGGACACTTCCGAAACAGGACGTGCCAACATGCCGCCAAACGGTGGATTTGCCTGCTGAATACGGACAACTTCATCCTTCTGCAAAATAGGCAATTTGGGCAAATCAGCTACCCCCTGAATATCATCCGGTGTGACACCAGCCTGATCAAACCGTGCCTTTACTGCCGGTGCATGTTCATAAGCATACCGCACACTTTCCCGGAGTTTCGCATCTAAATCAGTCATCGTTTTCTCTTCCCTTCCCATCTATTCCCGCCTCTGTTTCCCCAGATTATGCTTTCTCTAAAAATCAACCCAGCCACCGCTTGCGCCGCTTGTAATGCTTGACATCTCGATAACTCTTACGTTCGCCAAGCTGGGTGAGCCCCAGATAGAACTCTTTAATATCCGCATTTTGTGCCAATTCGGTAGCCGGACCATCCAAAACAATGCGGCCTGTCTCCATTACATATGCGTATTCGGCCGTTTTCAGCGCTACATTCGCATTCTGTTCCACCAACAAAATCGAAACACCCGACTCCTGATTAATCCGACGAATAATGTCAAAAATATTCTGCACCAGCAATGGCGCCAGCCCCAACGACGGCTCATCCATCAAAATCAATCGTGGATTCGCCATCAGCGCCCGGCCAATCGCCACCATCTGCTGCTCACCACCCGACAAATATCCTGCCGTTCGGTGTCGCAAATTCTTCAGTGCTGGAAAATAATGATAAACCTGTTCCAGCAATCGGCGCGTTTCTGCTCGATTCCCATTCACCAATGCACCTGTGCGCAAATTTTCTTCCGTAGTCAAATGCTGGAACAATCGTCGCCCTTCCAACACCTGAGAAACACCTAAACGTGTAATCTCTTCCGGCGGCAATTTATCCAGCCGCACCCCGTCAAACTCAATGCTTCCTCGTGTAATTGCTCCATCTTCCCGTTTCAGCAAGCCAGAAATAGCCTTAAGCGTTGTCGTCTTGCCGGCACCATTGGCTCCCAACAACGCCACAATTTGCCCATCGCCCACTTCAAGGGAAATACCCCGCAAAACGAGGATAACATCACTATAGACAACTTCTATGTTATTAACCTTAAGCATAAGTTTTCCGCAAACAACCAGGTAAATCAGGGTGACCAGTCAACAAACCGGTCACCCTGATCACTCATGTTACTGTTTATTTATTGGCAAAATTCTCCGTTGGACGCAAGTCAGGCGTAGGTGTCCAGTCTTGCAGCACAACAAACGCATCTGGACCACCCTGAATCTGCCGGAGTTGTGATTGATGTGGCGAACGATTGTCATTGGAGTAGTCCACACGCATCACGCCCTGCAGCGGTTCGTATTCACCCAACTGAATGAGTGCATCGTGTACCGCTTCACCGGTCAAATTATCATAACCCACATTGTCAATGGCCAACTCAATTGCTTTGACAGCAATATCCACGCCAGCCAGTGTCAACAGATAACCAACGCCATGCTCGGCCGCTGGCCGTTCATTAGCTGCAAAAATTTGTTCTGCATATTGGATGCCTGGATGATCGGCATCTGTCCACCAGAGGTAGGGGAATGGCGCGGTGAGGCCGACAGCCAGAGCTGGGTCGGAGAGGAAGGCGTACAACGAAAGGTCCATTGCCCAGTTGTTAGCCCCAACAAAGAATTCGTCACGCAACCCCAGAGCACCAAGTCCATTGAGAATGGAAGCCGGCCCAAAAGCGAGGGTGTTGGTGTAGATGACGTTGGCACCAGCCGCCTGTGCATTGAGAATGGCGGTAGTTGTATCGGCCGTTGGCGAAACGTCGATGATTTCTTCGGCTACGATTTCTACACCGAGACTTTCTGCATAGGCACGGCTCTCGGGTGTGAGTGCTGCCTGCCCGTAAGCAGTTGGCCAGCTGATGTAAGCCAGTTTGATCTCGTCTCCGGCACTTGCTGGTTTTACGTCTGCCCAGTTAGCAGTCAGCCAATCCAGGAAGTATCCAAATTGGTCGGGATAGATAGGCGCATAGCCGAAGGTGTAGCCAGAATCAGGTGCGTAGAAGGCAATGGAGCTAAGACCTGCCGCCAGGTTGGGGATTTTGTCTTCAACAAAACGGCTACGAAGGGCTTCGCCGTCACCAGAGCCATAGGTAAACATGACCAGGATGTTGTCATCTTCGCTGGTGAATCGCTCGTAGGCGGCTACGGCTTCGTCTACGCTACCGCCAGTGTCTGCAAATTTGAGTTCAATTTGTGCCCCACGAATGCCACCTTGTTCGTTGATGGCTGCTACCGCATCTTCAAAGCCGTGGATAAGTGGTGCGGTGATAGCTGCTAATGGCCCGGACAGGTCACCAAAGTGGTAGAAGGTGATGACTTCGCCTTCAAGGTTGTCGGTGCGCATTTCTGGCTCGGGCTCGGCTGTTGGTTCTTCGGTTGGCTCTTCCATAGGTTCTTCGGTTGGTTCTTCCATGGATTCTTCAGTCGGCTCTTCCATGGGTGCTTCAGTCGGCTCTTCCATGGGTTCTTCGGTTGGTTCTTCAACGACTTCTGGCTGGGGTTCTGGTGTTGGTGTGGGTTCTTCAGCCGGGCTGCTGCAAGCAACCAGGATGAATGCACCTAGTAATACGAATAGTAGTAACACGCGTATTTTTTTCATGGTAATATCTCTCCTTTCTTCTAGATCTCCTTCCTTGTCAAATTTGGGTAAGATAGTTGGGTTTTGTATTGCTGGTAATGCACCTCCTTTTGGGTATGGTTTGGTTTTTATGCAGATTGTTTGATGATAAATTGTGAGATTAGTGAGAAAACGGCCGTAATCGCCAGGCCGCCTTGATTAAAATCCACCGATGTGCCAAACCACGCGGTTCAAATATCAAAAAGAGCATGAGCGCCAGACCAAACACCAGTGGGCGCAAAGCGGCCGTAGCCCCAGCCGCTACATCTGGCAAAATGGAAATAACCACAGGTGTAATAACCGTAGCAAACTCTTCCAGCAACGTCACCAACGTTGCCCCAAATATCGGTCCCACACTTGTGCCCAAACCACCGGCCACCAACATACCCAAAAAGAAAACCGAATCTACCAAAGTCACTGTTTCTGAATTAATATGCCGCAAATTATGAGCCAGCAACGACCCAGAAATTCCTGCATAAACAGCTGCCAGGAAAAATGCGCGCAATTTATAAGTAAACAGGTTGATTCCCAATAATTCCGCTGCCAAATCGTTGTCCCGAATAGAAATAAATGCCCGCCCCAAACGACTGCGAGAGATATTATGTGAGACAACGGTAGTGATAATTAACATGACCAGTGTGATATAAATAAATTGAGATGGCGTGGCAAAGCGAAACACACATGCGGCCAGGTCTGAGTCATATTGTGTTCCCAAAAAACATTGGTTGGCAATGACTGGCAATTTAATGATGGGAACGGGAACACTGATACCCTGGGCACCATTTAAGACATCTTTAAACATATTGCGTGTAATCCAGGGAATAATGAACTGTGCCCCTAAAGTAGCCATAACCAGATAAAAGCCTTTGACACGTAATGAAGGCAAACCGAAAATCAACCCGACAATACCGGCCACCAATGCAGCTGCCGGTAATGCCAGGAAAAAGTTCCACCCCAATTCACTCATAAGCAGGGCAGAAGTATATCCCCCCACAGTCATAAAAGCTGCCTGCCCTAATGAAATTTGACCGGTATAGCCTGTCAGGATGTTTAGTCCCTGAACAGCAATGATGAAGATACCGATTCGATTAACGAGAGAAACGGCCGAATCGGTAGCGTACACCGGCAATGTGAACAACGCCAGCAAAAACAAAAACAAGACAATATATTGCCAGCGTTGCCGCAACACCGCCATATCCTGTTCATATGTCCGATCAAAATCCCCTGCTGGCCTTAAAACTGCCATGCCTGTCTCCTCAATTGATTTCGTTTATACATATCGCAAACGGTTTTTGAAACCATCAAATGCGCTCAATACGCTTTTGCCCAAATAATCCATCCGGGCGGAATAACAAAACCACTAGCAGAATAATATAAGGGACAATTTCGGCCGAATTTCGAACGGCCTGTGCCATTTCTGGTCCCAGAAAAAAGTCGTTATTGGGCAATCCCACGAGCCCTTGCGCCAAACCAATGACAAGACCGCCCACAACCGCTCCCGGAATAGACTCCAGCCCTCCCAACAAAACAGCCGGGAAAGCAGCCAACACAACAACAGGCAAACTCAAATCCAGACCGCTGGCAGTAGCAATGAGAATACCGCCAATGTTGGCAATGATGCCTGCAATCGCCCAGGAAATACCAAATACCCGATTGATACGAATGCCAACACTCTGCGCTGTTTCATGATCTTCGGCTGTGGCACGCATTGCCAGCCCTGTGTTTGTATATTGGAAGAAAACCCACAATACCAACACACAAACCATGGCGATGATAAATGACCAAACAAGGTTTTGTTTCAGGATAACGATGATTGGGTTACCGTTATACTGGAAAGGAAGGGTAATTTTGTAAGGATTTGTTACCTCGAAAATTACAGGGAAGTTCCGCTGTACCGTCCCAAAAATGAGAATGGTAAGTCCCTGTAAAAATTGGGAAAGAGCAAGTGTCATCAAAATAATTGAAAGGAGGGGTTGGCCAGTCATAGGCCGCAATGTGAATCGCTCGATAGCTAACCCAAGCAAGATCGATACACCCAATGCAGCCAAAATAGCCAGGGGTAATGGCAACCCCATTCCTTCTGGCGATGCAAACCACCAGGTGGCCATTGTGCCAATAAGTAGCATTTGTCCTTGAGCAAAGTTGAAAATCTCGGAGGACTTGAAAATAAGGACTATGCCTAATGCAATCAGGGCAATTGGGCCGCCATTGAGCAGGCCGGTGATTGCAAATTGGGGAAGTAGCTGCCAGTTCATTGTTTTTCTCCTGTAACCGGTAACTGAGGCCGATATGATTGATAGTTTCAGGTGGCCAGGGAGGCGACACGAACGGCCGTTTCCACAAACCCTTCGCGCCCATCCCGATATTTTACTGGTGCCCGCACTTTCACTTCACTTTGGCCGTTATACATCGCCTCAATAATTTCTCGGTAACGATCTGCCAAAAAGCCACGCCGCAACTTACGTGTTCGCGTCATTTCTGCTTCATCTGCATCAAACTCCTTGTGCATCAACACAAAACGACGCACACGTGCTGCCTCTGGCAAACTCTTATTCACCTCATTCACCGCTTCCTGAATCAAAGCATACACTTCCGGTCTTTGCGACAAATCCACAAACGTTGTGTAACCAATACCACGTTGTTCAGCCCAACGGCCAACATTCTCAAAATCAATAATGATCAACGCAGTCACAAACTCTCGTGTTTCTCCCCCAATAGCCATGACATCACGAATATACGGGCTAAACTTCAGCCGCCCTTCAATAAACTGGGGCGAAAAACGCTCACCATTGGCCAGCGTCAGCATATCCTTCATACGGTCGAGGTAAATCAAATGACCGTCCTCATCAATGTAACCGGCATCCCCTGTACAAAACCAACGACGGCCGTTTTCATCCACCACAATATCCTTAGCCGTCGCCTCCGGGTTCTTGTAATACCCCTTCATGACTGTTGGGCCACTTATCAGAATTTCACCCTTCTCCGAAATCTTCACCTCAATACCTGGTGCCGGTTTCCCCACACTGGCAAACTTGATATCATTATCCCGGTGCAGTGTTGCCCCCCCACTCACTTCTGTAGAGCCATACACTTGTTTCAGATTAATACCCAACGCATGGAAAAAACGCATCGCATCCGGACTTAACGCGGAGCCAGCTGTATAAGCCGAACGCAAACGTGACATCCCTAACTTGTCTCGCAACGGCCGAAACACCAGCCAATCTCCCAACATATACGCCAGTCGCAAACCCAACCCCACTGACTTACCCGCAAACTTCTGATCTGCCATCTTGTAGCCAACCGGCAAAAACCACTCGTACAACTTCCGATTAAGCCAGGTAGAGTCCTTCATTCGCACTTGAACCATTGCCACCAGCGTATCCCAAAGCCGAGAGCTATAAAACAGATTATCTGGCGCAATTTCCCGAATATTTTCCTGAACTGTTTCCGGCTCTTCCGGAAAATTCATAATCATGCCTGCATACACATGCGGCGCAATACCCAATACCGGCTCTGCAATCCACCCCATTGGCAAAAAGCTGACATGATTATCCGTATCATAGCGAGGATCAACATCCAGATATGCCTTGTTGGAATAAAGCAAATTTTCATGCGTTAGCATGACCCCTTTGGGCAACCCGGTTGTTCCAGAGGTATAACACAGCGTAGCCAAATCGCTCCCCTTGCCCAATGCTACTTCCGTTTCAAATCGAGTTGGCTCTTTCTGAGCCAGCTCTCTCCCCAACGCCTGAACTTCTTCAAACGAAATAAGCCAATCTTCGTTATAGTTCCATAAACCCCGTTCATCCCAGTAAATCACTTTTTTGACACGGGGAATCTTGTCCCGAATTTCCAGCATTTTGTCACATTGTTCCTGGTCTTTGGCCAACACAAAAGCAGCATCACTATGATCAATCACGTAGGCCATTTCGTTTGGGGTAGAATCGGTATAGAGCCCGACAACGGCCGCACCAGCTGCCTGAATGCCTATGTATGCCCACAAATATTGCCGGTCGTTGTCGCCTACAGTAGCAACATGGTCGCCTCGTTGTAAACCAAGAACAATCATACCCAAGGCAAAATCCCGAACCTGCTCGTAAGAATCTTGCCATGTGAACTCACGCCAAATACCAAACTCTTTTTGGCGCAAGGCAATTTTGTTTGCACCATACTTTTTAGCTTGTAACAAGAAATATTGAGGGATTGTTTGTGCCTGTTCTGTCATAATCTATTGTCGTTATCTGAAAACCGGTGGGGGAAAACGGCCGTTTCCCGCAACCCATCAAATCAGTTCCTGCCCCAAATAAGCTCGAATCACATTCTCATCCTGCTTAATCATCTCCGGCGTACCATCCGCAATCTTCACCCCAAAATCAAGTACCACCACACGATCCGAAATATCCATCACCAGCCCCATATCATGCTCAATCAACACAATCGTCACCCCCCGCCGCTCATGAATATCCAGAATAAACCGGGCCATATCCTCCTTCTCTTCCACATTCATTCCGGCCATCGGCTCATCCAACAACAACAAATCTGGCTCCAATGCCAGCGCCCGCCCCAACTCCACACGTTTGCGCAGCCCATACGGCAGAGCTCCCACAATCGCCTTGCGAATATGAGCAATCTCCAGAAAGTCAATAATCTCCTCCACCACTTCCCGGTGGGCTACTTCCTCTCGCTGGGCTTTTCCCCAGTAGAGCATACTCTGCAAACTATTCTGTTTCATATGAATATGACGGGCTGCCATCAAATTATCGAGGGTACTCAACCCTGTATAGAGGGCAATGTTCTGAAACGTGCGGGCAATACCTAATGAGGCAATCTTATAAGCAGGCACTTTCGTCAGGTCCTGCCCCTTAAAGTAAATGTGCCCCTTCTGTGGCCGATAAAACCCGCTAATACAGTTCAGCATGGAGGTCTTACCCGCACCATTTGGTCCAATGATCGCCCTGATTTCCCCCCGGCGCACATCAAAGCTTACATCAGTTAAAGCGGCCGTTCCTCCAAAGCTGAGCGAAACACTGTCAACCTGGAGCAAGACTGAATCTGATTGCATGTCACCTCAAATTAAATTGTGAACGTATGCCAATAAACTACCCGATTTATAAAAAGGGACTAGGATTTGCCACACAAACACACAGTTATCGTGTTAGCGAAGGGGAAAAATATTGCATGTGCGGCTTACTTACAAAGTTACCATAAGCAAGAATAGCTGACAAGCGTCAACTTAAACAAATGTGACCGGCTCCCAGGCAAGAAACCGGTCACCCATCATCGGATTTTTATATAATCCCCAGCTTGCGCCCACCTTCAATCATCACATCAGCACAATAGTCAAGATCTTCCGGTGTATGCGCCGCCGACACACATGCTCGTAAACGTGCCAATCCTTCAGGCACCACTGGCGAAACCACTGCCTGCACAAAAATACCATTATCCTGACAATATTTAGCCAGACTCACCGCCCGATCGGTAGTTCCGCAGATAACCGGCACAATAGCTGTTTCAGAATACAACAGGTTAAATCCTGCCTCCCGCAAACGGGTTGCAAAACGGTTGTAGTTGCTTTGCAACTTTTCAATCCGCCACGGCTCCTCTTCAATGACATCAAATGCCGTTTTGGCAGCGGCTGCCGATGCGGGTGGAATGGCTGCCGAGAAAATGAAAGCACGGGCTTCATGCTTCAGGAAGGTAATCAACTCGTTGTTGCCAGCTACATACCCCCCTGCACTGGGGATCGTTTTGCTCAACGTTCCCATTTTTATATCTATGCTGTCAGGAGGCATGCCAAAATGTTCTTCAATTCCATGGCCGGTCTTCCCCAAAACACCAATAGAATGGGCTTCATCTATCATCAGGTAAGCGTTGTATTGGCGGCAAAGCCGTACAACTTCAGGCAGGTTGATAATGTCACCATCCATGCTAAATACAGCATCGGCTACTACCAATTTTCGCCCTTTTGGATTGGCTTCGGCCAGTCGTTTTTCCAGATGCTCCATATCGTTGTGACGGAAACGAACAAATTTTGCCTGCGAAAGCAAGCAACCATCTACAATGCTGGCATGATTTAGCTTGTCGGAAATAACGGTGTCGCCGCGACGTAACAGGCAGGAAATGGTTGCCAGGTTGGTCACATATCCGCTGGAAAATGCAATAGCAGCTTCTGTCTGTTTGAAGCGGGCGATTCGCTCTTCCAGTTCGTTGTGCAAGGTTAGCGAACCGGCCAGTAATCGTACGCCATGTGTACCGGTGCCAAATTTATCTACGGCCGCTTTTGCTGCCGCATTGATTTTGGGGTGGCCGATCAAGCCCAGGTAGGAATAACTACCAAGCATGATCATCTCACCGTGACCAACTACCTTGACCCGTCCGTTAGGCAGGATTTCTTCAGTCGCTTCCAGATAAAAGTAAAGACCTAGTTCCTTGTAGTGCTCTATATCCCATAGCATGGGAGGCGTCAAGGCCGGTTTGTCGGGGCTTGTATTTCGGATCATCGATTCTCCTCACTCGTTCCCAAAAGTCCAACCGCGAGTGCATGGTTGGCATGTGTTCTAGATATTCTAACGCTTGAGTTGATTTTTCTCAAACAATTTGGCTATTTGAATGGCGTTGCTTTGTTCAGGAACGGATAAGGCAATTGACGATTTCGGATTTGAGATTTACGATTGGTTGTAATTTGTAATGGTTTTGGAAGTGTTGGTGTATTTGCAAGTTTGCAGGAGTGTGTATGCCGAAAGCGGCTCAGATTGTTCATCAAAAGTATCGGCGGGAGATTGAGCGCAGGCGTGGGTGGTATGCTGTGGCGCGTTGGTTGGTGGTTGGTGGGCTGGTGTTGGGGCTGGGTTTTTGTGTGGTGTTGGCGTTGGGGATAACGGCCGTTTCTGCCTTCTATGCCAGCCTTACCGCCGACCTGCCTGACCCGACACAACTTCCGTCAACGGTTTTACACACGGCCGTTTCCGACACCCCACCCACCCGAATTTATGCCCTCACAGCAGACCAAACCCCTGTGCTACTGTACGAAATCCCGCCCCTGTCTGCCTCCACCTGGCTCCCCCTGGAAGAAATCCCGCCACACATTCGTAACGCCATTATTGCTGCCGAAGATCCAACATTCTGGGAACGGCCGTTTCCCGACATCATCACCCTCCTCAACAACCTGCTCCAACTAAACAAAGACACCCTTCCCTTGCAAAACACCCTCATCGGCAAAACCATTCAACAGACACGCCATCCCCAGACGCCACTACAACTCATTCTGCTCTCCCATCGTGCCGCCAGCCTCTACACAAAAGAAGAAATCCTCGCCTGGCGACTCAACACAGCCTACTTTGGCAATCTGGCATTTGGTATCGAAGCCGCCGCCCAAACCTACTTTCAAAAACCAACGGCCGAAATCACCCTCCCTGAAGCAGCCTTTCTGGCTGCACTACTCACCCGCCCTGACCTCAATCCTGTTGACCAGCCAGAACTTGTCAAAGCACGCCAGGAACAAATCCTGGACATCATGGCCGACAAAGCCTTCATCACCACTGACCAGCTGACTTTGGCTCGCTTTACACCAATCCATGTGGCCGACAACCTGGCAACCCGCTCTGAAGTCATTGCCCCCCATTTTGTGCGATACGTCCAGCAAGAACTGGAACGCCGCTTTGGCCCAGAAGTGATATTGACTGGCGGACTTCAGGTATTCACAACGCTTGACTTGTCATTGCAACAACAGGCTGAATGTATCGCTCGGGCGCACATAGCCCGCCTGTCGGGACGAGTTGGAACTGACTTGCCGGCAGATGAACGGGAAAACTGTGTGGCGTTGGCGGAACTCCCCTTACCCAAAACGGCCGTTACCAACATGAACCACCACGCTACCAACGCCGCCATTATCGCCCTCGATCCTGCCACCAGCACCATCCTGGCCATGGTCGGCAGCCTAAACTACCGTGACCCGGCTATCCAGGGACATATCAACATGGCCATAAACAGCCAGCGCCAACCCGGAACCGCCCTCAACCCCATCCTCTATCTCACCGCCCTCAGCCAGGGCTATACCCCTGCCACAATGATCCTCGACATTCCCAACGCCTTCGGCACAACCCTACCCTTTATCCCCCGTAATGCCGACAACCAATTCCACGGCCCCATGCGCCTGCGCCACGCCCTCGGCAACGGCTACGAAGCCCCCGCCGTCCAGATAATGGGCTGGGTCGGACCGGAAAAAGTAGTTCGCACAGCCCATAGCCTGGGTATCACCACCCTGACCGATCCGCAAAGTAACGACAGCCTCACCCTACCCCTCGGTGGTGGCGCTGTTTCCTTGCTCGACCTAACCTACGCATATGCAGTAATGGACAATATGGGCGTCATGACCGGCGCCCCGCTGCCCCAAACCGAGGCGTCAACCTCAATCCGTCCGCTCAATCCGGTAGCAATTCAACGGGTCGAAACGGCCGATGGCCAGCTACTATATGCTTACGAACAGCCAGCACAACGAGAAATTCTCACCCCCCAACTGGCTTATCTGATCAACGATATGCTTTCTGACCGGCAGGCTCGTTGTGCGGCACTGGGCTGTCCTAACATTCTGGAATTACCCGACAATCGGCCAACGGCCGTTTACGCCGGACAAACCAATGACGGTCGGGATTTATGGACAATCGGCTATACCCCACAGCTAGTTATTGGCGTTTGGGTAGGCAATAGCGACAACACCCCCACTAACGACTTGCGGGGCATAGATGGCGCAGCCCCAATCTGGCACGCCCTGATGACATGGCGGCTTCAAAACGAACCACTGGTCATTTGGCCACGTCCGGACGGTATCGTTGAAATGGCCGTTTGCGATCCTTCTGGCCTGCTGCCCACCCCCTATTGCCCCACTGTGCCAGAATTGTTTATTCAGGGTACTCAGCCAACAGTTCCCGATACAATGTATCAGGCGTTTGCCATTAATCGGGAAACGGGACGATTGGCAACTGTGTACACACCACCAGAATTGGTTGAGGAACGTGTGTATCGGGTTTTGCCCCCACAGGCAATGGCCTGGGCAGAGGAACAGGGGTGGGAGATGCCTCCCACTGTGTATGATACGATTACGGGCATTCCGGCTGTTGGTGAGGAAGTGGCAATTCTTTCTCCCAAACCGTTTGCGTTTGTAAACGGCCGTCTGCCCATCACCGGTACGGCTCAGGCAGATGATTTCGCTTATTACCGACTGGCTTATTTTCAGGGTCTCACCCCAGCCAACTTGCAAGTGATTGCTGATAATGTGACAGAACCAAAGGAAAATGGACTGCTGGGTGTGTGGGAAACTGGCGAACTAAATGGGCTGTATACCTTGTTACTGACAATGGTACATGAAGACGGCCGTTTCACCGAAGTCAGCCTGCCCCTTACCATTGACAACACACCCCCCTCCGTCGAAATCATCACCCCATCAGCTGACCAACAAATCCCGGCCAGTACCGGCTATATTACCATCCGCGCCCAGGCACAAGACGACATCCAAATCGCTCGGGTAGAGTTCTACGCCGACGATGCCCCTGTTCCTTTCGCTACCAGCCGCACCCCTCCTTTTAGTCGGGAGTGGCGCATTCGGGATAGTGCCTGCCACAAATTTCACGTGGTCGCAGTAGACCTGGCCGGCAATCGAACGTCAAGTTCGGCCGTTTCTGTTTGTATCACAAACACCCCCTAGTCCCCGCTCCGTTCACGCCCCCTTCACGCTGATTTTACGGCTCACATACGGACGTCGTCCCCTGTCTGACGTATGCTAAAAGGAGTATCCCGCGCATCTATAAACAGCAGTCAGGGACGAGGTAAAACCGCATGGTTGAGGCAACGCCAGAAACAACCGCCCAATTTTATGAACATTTAATTCGCCACGTTTCAGAGGGTATGGTCGTGTTGGATGATGAAGGGCGGATTGTGTCTGCAAATGAAATGGCCGAACGTATGCTGGGATATACCCAGGGGGAACTAATTGGCCGCTTTTGTGAGGAAATTTGTGAGGATGTGTCGTTTTTAACAGACTTGCTTGTAGGAGAGCGAGAATTAAAACGAAATATGCGGCACAGAAACGGCCGTCTTCTTCCCGTCTCGCTATATATCACCCCCCTTACCACCCAATCCGACAACCGCACCCTTCTTTCCTTTAGCAACACAGCCGACATAGAACAATTCAACGAAGTGCTAACCCACATGGAAAGACTGGCAGGTGTTGGTATCCTGACAGCCAGCGTTGCCCACGAACTCAACAACCCCATCAGCATTATCGCTGCCACATGCAGCAACTTACGTCATGAAATAGATACCAACTCCCTTCGCGCCGAATCTTTAATGCGCTATATAGACATGATTGAGCAAAGCGCATGGCGTTGTGTCCGCATTGTCGAAGTACTCCGCAATTACACAGCCAACAAAGAACGCGAAATTGCCGTTACCGACCTGAACACCATTGTTCATGATGCAGTTACCCTGGTGAAACACCAGTTTCAGGGAGAATTTAACGTCACCATTCAAACAGATTTGGCGCCCGATCTAAAAACCATTGTTTGTGATCATAACCGAATGACCCAGGTGCTGATCAACTTGCTAACGAATGCACGAGACGCCATGCAACCGGAAGGTGGCACAATTTATGTCAAATCCTGGGCAATGCCACCTTCGCCTGCAGATGAGTTTAGCCAACAAGGAAAACCGGAAATGTTGTTTGCTATTTCTGTGCGGGATACAGGACACGGTATTCCTCCAGAGATTATGCACCGAATTTTTGACCCGTTCTTTACCACCAAGCCTTCAGGGCAAGGGACGGGGTTGGGATTGTTTATTGCCAAACGGATAGTGGCGCAACATAACGGCCGTATTTGGGTAGAAAATAATCCCGATGGTGGTGCAACCTTTACTATCATCCTGCCTCAGTGGCAATAACACGTGTCGTAGTGGTACACATCCAGGAAATTGTACTGGTACAGCCATCGTGGAGGCAGTGTGAAAAGTGCCTGCCACAAATGTATTGGAAGCGTACGGATAAGAATGTATTGTATTGGTAACGCAGGCACGAAAAAACCGGCGACGGAGTTTTTCTGTCGCCGGTTTTCATTTCTGTTTGTCATTTAAAAGGGCTACTTGTGTTGCAACAGGCGCAAGAAATACCGATGAAAACGGTCATCATCGGTAAGCTCGGGGTGAAAAGCAGTCGCCAATAGCTTGCCTTGTTGCGCAGCAACGGCCGTTCCATCGGGCAAACGTGTGATAATCTGTGCCTCACCTTTGGCCGCAACCAGCCTGGGCGCACGAATAAAAACACCCGGAAACGGCCGTTTGCCATCCCCATTCTCACCCAAAACCGGCACCTCCAGCGGCATCACAAAACTATCCACCTGCCGCCCAAACGCATTCCGCTCTACCACAATATCCATCACACCCAAAAGCGGCTGCTCCCGACCAATATCCTTCGCCAAAAAGATCATCCCCGCACACGTCCCCCATATCCCCTTTTCCTGAGCAAATTGACGCAACGGCTCCATAAAGCCATACTTCTCCGCCAACTTGCCAATCGTCGTACTCTCACCACCAGGAATAATTAAACCATCCAGGTCAGCCAATTGCTCCGGCAAGCGGATTTCGGCCGTTGCCACACCCAGCCGCGCCAACATCGCCATATGCTCCACAAACGCCCCTTGCAGCGCCAAAACACCAACCTTCATACCAATCACCTCACCCCCTACCCACTTACCAGCCACGCTCAGCCAACCGCTCACTCTCAGGCAAACTCATCACCGTACGTCCCACCATCGGCTCACCCAAATTCTCACTCACCTTCGCCAAAATCTCCGGATTATTGTAATGCGTCACCGCCTCCACAATTGCCCGCGCCCGTTTCGCCGGATCACCACTCTTAAAAATCCCCGACCCCACAAAAACACCATCCACACCCAACTGCATCATCAACGCCGCATCCGCTGGTGTAGCAATTCCCCCTGCCGCAAAATTAACCACCGGCAAACGCCCCAACTCCTTCGTCTGCTTCACCAACTCATACGGAGCACCAATCTGCTTGGCATACGTCATCAACTCCTCATCCGGCATACTCTGCAACCGGCGAATCTCACCCAAAACCGCCCGTGCATGACGTACCGCTTCCACCACATCCCCCGTACCAGCCTCACCCTTGGTACGAATCATCGCTGCCCCCTCACCAATGCGACGCAACGCCTCCCCCAAATTCCGGCAACCACACACAAACGGCACCTTAAAAGCATGCTTATTGATATGATGCGCCTCATCCGCCGGTGTCAACACTTCACTTTCATCAATATAATCCACCCCAATCGCTTCCAAAATCTGGGCTTCTACAAAATGACCAATCCGACATTTAGCCATCACCGGAATAGTCACAGCAGCCATAATCTCCTTGATCAAGCCCGGATCAGACATGCGGGCCACACCGCCATGCGCTCGAATATCAGCCGGCACACGCTCTAACGCCATTACGGCCACGGCTCCCGCCTCTTCTGCAATTTGTGCCTGCTCCGGCGTTACCACATCCATAATAACGCCACCCTTTAACATCTGCGCCAGTCCAACCTTAACCTTGAAATTGGCCACTTGAGCATTCATCTGTCCGTTTTCACTCATTTCTCACTCTCCATAAAATCAGGTTTTCTTTATAGCTATTATCAGTTTTACAAAGCTTCGCTCTGCTCCCCTTCTAAACATTTGCCGTAAATCTTTGTTTCGTTCTGAAATCGGCAACATTCATTCAAATTACTCACTCTACAAAGATTGTAGTCAGGCCACACCAGAAGAACAAGCAAATTGGCCTCATAGATAGAACTAAAAACAGGGTTTTTATAAGGCCAATAACAAGAGGAAATTACACTTTTCGGGGCAAACCAATCCAATCAAAAACAAAAAAGGGGTGCCTATTTGAAACAGGCACCCCTCATCTAAATGTCTTTGTTTACCTTATCAGGGAGCTTCGTCCACTTGTTCCATACGGATAATATTGAACATTGCTCCTTGTGGGTCCTGGAGTAATGCAAACCGACCTGTGCCGGGGATATCTGAAGGCGGATTAATCATCTTCCCACCCAATTCGACCGCTTTGGCAGCTACTGCATCACAGTCATCTACAGCAATGTAAATGCTCCAATGGGGAGGTACATTGCCCCAATCTGGCTGGATTTGTAGCAGGCCGGCAGCCATCCGCTCTCCGTTGGCAAACATGATGTATTCTGGCTCTGTGGACTTTCGCACTTCCCAGCCAAAAAGACCACTGTAAAATTGAGCAGCCTTGTCCACATCGTGGGTCCATAGTTCATTCCAGACAAGAGAGCCGGGTTCATTGACAAGACGAGCTCCAATATGGTTTTTGGCTTGCCATAGCATGAAGAAGGCGCCTGTTGGGTCTTGGACAACAGCCATACGACCAGCTTCGAGGACGTCGAAGGGTGGCATTACAACGTTTCCGCCCAGGTTGCTGGCTTTGGCTGCGGCTTCATCTACATTGTCTACTGTGACATAGGAATTCCAATGTGGGGGCATTTGCTCTTGTCCGGGGGGCATACCGCTTAGTGCGGCTACATCGAGGCCGTTTTTGCGGAACATGGTGTATACTGCGCCTTCTCCGGCAGGCAAATCCTCATAAGTCCAGCCAAAAAGTTGACTGTAAAATGCTTTTCCTGCTTCTGGATCGGTTGTAATGATGTCAATCCAGGAAAATGTGCCATGTGGATATTTCGTTACTTCACCCATTTGTTTCTCCTTTTTGCTTTATTAATTCAGTGGATAAAGTTTGTGCTCAAATCACGGTTTTCTTTGCCAGCAAACAGGTAATAACCGATGGCTGTTTGCCTGTTTGGGTGATGCTTGAATGGACTGTGATTTGATAACGCCGGGATTTCTATTTGTGGGTAAAAGAGGTGGCGTTTTCAGGATAGATTTTAGCACAAATGTTCTATTTCGTCTAATTTTCAGGCCGCTTTGTTGGAATCAGGCGGGGGAAAACGGCCGTTTTCAGGACAACATGCCAATACTACCACATTCTCCTGTGAACGTTTGGTGAATTGCCCTGTTTCCTGTGAATCTCTGGCAAAAAGTTGGCAAATCAGCACAATTTACAAGTCAGTTTTCATGGTTTTCAACTGCAACCACACTCCCTTGTTGGACTATTGGCAATATCCAGCTGCGGCTGGTGAGCCCAACTTGTCGAAATGCATTGATAACGGCCGTTCTAATTGTCTCATGCTGACCCGGGGCAAATGCAACCAAACTCGGCCCGGCACCGCTAAGCGCGACACCGGCTGCCCCTGCCCGCCGGGCAGCCTGAAATGCTTCTGTCGTGCCGGGAATGAGCGGCAACCGATACGGCTGGTGCAGACGGTCTTGCATCGCCTCAGCCAAAGCGTCATAGTCACCAGCTTGCAAGGCATGCACCAACAAACCCATTCGTCCCACGTTGAACACAGCATCTGCCAGGGGAACGTGTGTTGGCAAGGCGGCGCGAGCGGCTGCTGTGGAAAGCGAAAAGTCAGGCAGTACAACTACAACCTGCATAGGAGAAATTGGCAACCGGGTTACCTGAACACCTTGTTTAGTGGTCAGAGCAAGTGTAAGGCCACCATATAAGGCAGGCGCAACATTATCGGGATGTCCTTCCATTTGGGTGGCGAGTTGAAGGATATCGGCCTGACTGAGCGGATTGGCGAGCAAGGCGTTAGCGGCCAGCAGCCCGGCGAGAGTAGCGGCGGCACTGCTGCCTAACCCGCTACTAACGGGAATGTGGTTGGTCTGACGGAGTTGCTGGAGAAACGGCCGTTTGCCCACCCGCGCAAACAGGGTCTCCATTGCCCGTATCACCAGATTCGCCTCATCCGTCGGAATTTGACCCTGGCCTTCACCTGTTACCAACACCTCAAGCCTCGCCGCTGGCACATCTGATGTAATGACTGTTATCTGGTTATATAACCCTAACGCTAATCCCAAACAATCAAACCCTGGCCCCAAATTGGCTGTGGTAGCCGGCACTGTCACTGTTACCTGCATGATTTGCCTCACATCTTTTTCTGCTGTAGGTCATTTTACGCTACAATGACCACATGACATCTCTGACACCAATTTTGGCAACTTTACCCCGTCCGGCTGATAAACGGATTGCCTTGCGGGTAATTCCCGCCGCTGAACGGGCTTTGCGGCAAGGTCATCCCTGGCTATTTGCTTCAGCCATCACGCGCCAAAGCCACGACGGCCGTTCTGGTGACCTGGCCGTTATATTTGACCGTAAAGGCCGCTTTCTGGCTGTTGGCCTGTACGATGCAGATTCTCCCATCCGGGTACGGGTTTTGCAAGCAGGGCAACCGGCTACCATTGACAGCAGCTGGTTTGCGGAGAAGATACATGCTGCTGTCCAAAGGCGCGCACCGTTATTAGCCACAGACACCACCGGGTATCGGCTGGTACATGGCGAAAATGATGGTTTGCCGGGGCTGGTAATCGACCGGTATGACGAAACGGCCGTTCTCAAGCTCTATACAGCCGCCTGGATACCCCACCTACCCGATTTGCTGACAGCGTTACATCACATCTGGCAGCCAGCACAAACCTTCCTGCGTCTTTCGCGACGGCTACAACCAGGTGCAGCCACCTTGGGGCTAACGGATGGTCAGCAACTAACTGGTTCGCCCGCTTCCGGAATAGTCCAATTTCGGGAAAACGGATTGATTTTTGAGGCAGATGTCATACACGGACAAAAGACCGGTTTCTTTTTAGATCAGCGCGAAAATCGGGCGCGGGTAGAAACGCTGGCTGACAGCTGCCGGGTATTAAATGTGTTTGCCTACACTGGTGGTTTTTCGTTATACGCGGCGCGTGGTGGCGCAACATATGTTGTTAGCCTGGATATGAGTCGGCCGGCGCTGGCGATGGCCGAACGGAATTTTGCACTGAATCAACAGGATGCCCGTGTGCGCGCCACCCAACATGAAATTGTGGCCGGAGATGCGTTCAGGCTGCTGGCGGAGATGGCGGAAAACGGCCGTTTTTTTAACCTTGTTGTCATTGATCCTCCCTCGTTTGCCAAAAAGGACACAGAAGTAGAAAGAGCATTGGCAGCATATGCCCGGTTGGTGCGGCTAGGATTACAGGTGCTGGCCCCAAACGGTATTTTGGTAATGGCTTCCTGCTCCAGTCGCGTTCCCGCAGATATTTTTTGGGAGTTGGTGCGAGAAACGGCCGTAATTGCCGGGCGCCCACTTATTGAACTGGCACGCACCCAACACCCCCTTGATCACCCAATCCAATTTCCCGAAGGGGCTTATCTAAAATGCCTTTTTGCCCGTGCGCCATGATAGAATGAGGGTATGCGATTTCCCTGGGTAAATCTGGCTTTGTTTTTTCTGCTAGGCATACAGGTAATAACCGGCTACCTGGGACTGGTAAACGGCCGTTCTCAACGCGCCTGGATTCTCTGGTTCCACGGCATCGGTGCGTATGCGCTCATTTTCCTGTTCTACTGGAAAAGCCAGATAGTATGGGAAACATGGCGGCGCAAACGCCGCTGGACAGGCACAAGACAAAGTTTTGTACTCATGCTGGGCTTGCTCATACTCGTTCTGGTCAGCGGGTTAGTCTGGAGTTTTGTCGGACCAATTTATCTGGGTGGGTTTAGCCTGATAAGCATCCATATGTACCTGGCTGTGCTGCTCATCCCCTTGCTTGGGTGGCATGTGTGGCGAATGCGGTTTGTGTGGCGACTGCCAGCGGCAAAAAACCGGCGATTATTCACAGGAACGGCCGTATCCTTGCTGGCAGGGCTACTCTTGTGGCAAAACGGCCGTTGGCTTCGGCAATGGACCCACCTGTCTGGCGCATCCCGCCGCTTCACTGGCTCTTACGAAACCGGCAGCAACACTGGCCTGTTCCCCGTTGTCAGCTGGATCGCCGACAACCCCCCACCGGTAAACACAACCCAATGGCAACTCATCATCACCGGCGCAGTCACACACCCACTGCACCTGACTTATGACCAATTGCTACCCCTGGCTGATGAACAGATGACCGCCACACTAGACTGCACAGGCGGCTGGTACACAACACAAACATGGCGTGGCGTACGGTTATCGCGACTTTTGCAAATGGCCGGACTAACTGAAAACGCTCTTAGCATTACTGTTCGTTCAGTAACGGGCTACCAGCGGCGATTTACCGTGGCTGAAGGAATGGGCTACTTACTGGCAACACACGTGGCAGAACGGCCGTTAACCCACGGACACGGCTTCCCCCTTCGCCTTGTCGCCCCCGACCAACGCGGCGTCAATTGGGTCAAGTGGGTTCAAGAAATACAAATCAACCAAACAAGCAAAATCTGGCAACTCCCCCTCCCCCTGCAATAACCCTTATTCCCCCAAATTACAAACAAAGTTACTGCTACTCATCCGCCTTGAAACGACGCTCCATTTCCTCCAACAGTTGCGCCGCTTCCACCAACTTGTCTAGCGGATTTTCCTTCCCCGTAAAATACCGATAATCCGCCGGCATTAAATCCAGCGTACTTACCAACTCCCCAAACTTTTCCTTGAGCGAACGTTCATTCACACCAAAAGCAGCAGCAATTTCAGCCCGTGTCAACTGGACAAAGTTAATCTTGGTAATGGCATAAGCAATCGCAGCTGCCCACAAAGCCGGCTTGGGAATACGCAGTGGTTTACGGCCAACAGTAATGCGATACTCCAGCCACATTTGAATCCCCTTGCCAATTTGCTGCACCGGGAATTTAAGCTGGCGCATTTTATCCACCATGAGGGTTTCCACCTCATCCATCGCTGAAGAAAACAACCGTTCATACCGTTCGGCAATCACTTCATCCGTTTCGGTACGGAGAAATTCGCCCAAAGAAAGCATGGCCTGATCAAATTTGCCGCCACGCGCATAGGCACGCGCCAAATTAAGATGAAATTCTGGATTATCTGGCTCCAGTTGAATGGCTTTCTGGAATTCGGTGATGGCATTGTCAATTTCCCATGCCTGGTAATAAGCCAGCCCGGCTTCGTTATGTTGAATGGCACGTTTGCTTTTACTCATAGCACTGCCTCAACTATTCGCCTATCTCGAAAGCGGTTGGAGACTTTTACTGCCAACCGATGTGGTCAATCGGACGAAAGAGGGGAAACGGCCGTTTCCGAAACCACACCTCGCTCTTCTTCAACCTCTGTTCCCCCCTCAAACGCCAACACCCGTTCAAACGCTGCAATCGCCACTTCCAGCATTTCCATATCTGGCTCCTGCGTTGTCAATCGCTGTAATGCCAGATTCGGTTTGGTTAGCCAACGAACCAACCGTTTATCCTGGTGCGCGGCGGTAAACCGCAAAAATTCATAACTAATGCCCGCGATAACCGGTAATAAAATAATACGAGAAAGCACCCGCACAGGCAATGTTAGCGGAGGCAACAAACTGTAAATCAAAATAGAAATCACCACCACCGTCAACAAAAAGGCCGTTCCACAACGAGGGTGTTCCAATGGAAATCTGGCTACTGATTCCGGCGTTAGTTCTGCTCCGGCCTCATATGCGTTAATTGTCTTGTGCTCTGCGCCATGATACCCATACAGTCGCCGAATATCCTGCATCAGACCAATTCCCCACACATACCCCACCAATAACCCCAACCTAATCAATCCTTCTAACAGATTTTCCAGCAATTGGGATTCACCAGCACCAGCCGCAATCAGGGTCATTCCCTGGCGGGCAACAAATGTGGGTAACACAAAAAACAACAAAATGGAGAAAGCGAGGGAAACAGCAACCGTTCCCCACTGCATTGGCCCCTCAAAGACCTTTTGGGCTTTATCCTCTTTTTCTTCTTCCAGAGCAACTTCAGCAGAAAACATGAGGCTCTTCACACCCAACCCCAGAGCATCCCACAAGAGCGTAAGCCCCCGCACAAAAGGCATACGGGCCAGGCGGCTGCGATAGATGCGTGGATTTAGTGGTTCAGTGTGAACAATGATTTCACCTGCGGGGTTGCGAACGGCTACAGCCATGGCCTGTGAGCCTCGCATCATGACACCTTCGATGACGGCCTGGCCGCCATAATTAAATTGTGGTCGCTGAACTGTATTTTCGGATTCTGTCTTGAACATGGTGGCATTGTACTGGCAGGATATAACCGCGTCAAGCAGTGTCAGGAGAGTGGCTGAAAGCTGGCCAGAATTTGCTGAAATGTCTGGCGAACACGCGGGTATCGCTCAGTGGGGGCGCAAGCGGCGAGGATGTAGGTGTTGTTTTGGGCAGGAATGTAGAGTTGCTGGCATGTGAGTACGGGAGCATCCGGTGGTAGTTCCAAAAAGAGAATGGCTTGTGGAAGTTTGTTGATGTTTTCGGTAATGGCGTCGGAGCGGATTGTGTCTGGTGGGAGAAATTGTCGCAGGCGTGAAACGGCCGTTTCCGGTGCAATCCGTAGTTGGCTACTCCCCACAACCAGCACAAAAGCATTATTATCATCCTCAGAACGAGCCAATAACAGCGGAGTCAAGTCAGGTGCAAGCGGCTGCCATGGCAAAACGGCCGTTTCCCCCACCCCAGCCATCAGCTCCCTTCCCTCCTCCGTCCATTCCGGTGCAGTCCTATCCAGCCATTTCCATTGCCGCGGCAAATACACCGAAAAAGATTGGTCTGTATCCACAACAGGCACCCAGCCCGGACGCAACGGCACATCTGCACTTACAGTCACCAGTGGTTTCTGCCCCAGGTTGTGTATTACCAACAGAAACAATACCATCACCAAAAGCGTCAATCCGGCATACCCGGCCAACACACCCAACGAAAGATCCTCTAACAGGGAACGATCGGCCACAGAAACGGCCGTTTCCTCCCCAGCAGCCAGCTCTTTATGCGGAGATAGCTTATATCCACAATGCCAGCACACCACATCAGACGCCAAAACAGGCTGTCCACAATTTTCACAACGATTTGTCGTCACACGCGCCTCACCAAATCAGTACCCAGTTCCTATTTTCAGATAACAGGTCAATTGATTAAACTAACAATGAACATCTTTGCCAGCAATGAACCCCAATCATATCTATTGACATAACGAAGTGTTAATCAGTTTACAGTTTGATTGTATCAGAATTGCCTGTATTGGTAAGGGTAAATTGTTACACTATGATTAGTTAAGGTTATAGATAAAAAATTTCCTCCTTTTTCTCCTCTTCCCGCAAGGAGCCTTGCCTGAGCAAGGCTCTTTGTGGTTTAGTAAAATACACATAATTAATAATGGCCAAATTGCACACCTGCAAAACAACCCTTTAACCAAGTTATGCTATTCAATGCCTCCAAACTTCCAGAAGACCTGTTCACTTTGCCAGTTAGCCAACAAGACATTTCATTACGCCTGGTAACACCTTCCGATCTCTTGCCTTTGCACCAACAATGCTATCAAGACATACCATTTCTTCGATTTGAAGCAGATTTCCAACGATTACTACAATGGCAGCAAAACGGCCGTTGTTATTGGGTCGTTGCTCAAAAAGAAAACACCATTATTGGTAGCGGGCAATTGATCATCTACGGCCAAACCACCGAAATCGCCAACCTGATTGTCACACCAGACCATCGCAACCAGGGTATCGGCACAACTCTTATCCAGGTACTGGAACGCATCGCCCGACACCACCACCGCCCCCACCTGGAGATTGGCGTCACTGCCAACAACGAACGGGCTCTGGCCTTGTATCAACGCATGGGCTTCGCCCCAATTCGGCAGTGGACACTCCCTGATGGTAACGAGGCTATTATTTTGCGCAAGACCCTGTAAAATACCCCCTATCAATCCAACGCCTAGCAGGAAAAGAAGATGCACCCAAAAATAAAATGGCTGATGAGCCGTCGGTCTATTCGACGATACACCAGTGACCCCATTCCAGACAATTTGATCACCCAGTTACTAACGGCCGCTTCCTGGGCGCCCTCCGCCCACAACCGGCAACCGTGGCGATTTGTGGTAATACGTACCCCAGCCGCCAAACAAACTCTGGCAGATGCAATGGGGCAAAAGTTACGGGCTGATTTGGAAGCAGACAATGTCCCCCCAAATATTATTGAAAAGGACATCGGCCGTTCCCGCCAGCGCATCACCTCCGCCCCCTTGCTCTTCCTCCTTTGCCTCACCATGACCGACATGGACACTTACCCTGACCCATTTCGGCAACAAAACGAATGGATAATGGCTGTACAAAGCGTTGCCCTGGCTGGACAAAATCTATTGTTAGCTGCCCACGCTCTGGGGCTGGGTGCGTGTTGGATGTGTGCGCCACTTTTTTGTCCCGACACCGTCCGCCAAACCCTCAACCTTCCCCCTGACTGGGAACCACAAGCCCTGATCACTGTTGGCTATCCAGCCGAGCGCCGCCAAAAAGAGCGTCATCCTATAAGCTCACGGGTTCTGTATCGTTAGCCAATTTTTTGCCGCCTAATTTTGATTGGGTTATAATCAAAATACCTTTGATTTATTTAATTTATTCAATAAAGCTAAACAATTAAAATACATTGAAAGAAAAAGGGATAGTTTAGATGCAAGTGACCTTGCTTTTGACAAATTTATCATTCTATTGGAAGGAGGAAAGAATCTAACACTGGATGATATCTTAGAGTTTCAGGATAAATATTTTAAGAACAAAGAACATTTAATTCAGGTTTTTTTGGATGAAAATATAGATAATAACTGGAGAATAAAAATAATTTG
>RFGV01000376.1 GCA_003696605.1 Chloroflexota bacterium
CTAAATGCAAGAACGTATAGGGCAGTTGAAATGCCTTGAGCAATGAACAGGGGGAGTCCGACGCTGCCGCCAACTTCAAGGCCTAGCGATTGGGAGATAATGGAGAATGCGCCACCAGCACCAACACGGGTGTTGGTGGAGATGGAGGACACGGCCAGACCTGTGCTGACGGTGATAACGTGTGCCAGTAGAATGATGAGAATTGCGCCAATGAGTCCGGCATTGCCTACGACCCATCCTTCGCGCAAGTACATGATGGCTCCCAGGATGGTGAGTACTGTGGGTGTGAAAACGCCGGCAAATGTGCCGAATTTGCGGTCTTGTTCTGGTTTTTGGGGGGAGCGCTGCAAAATCCGGGTCCAGATATTTTGTGCTTGTGTGAGCATGTTTCCTCCTCATGCTTTCCCTAAAGTAGTTCGGCTAGTATTGGGGAGTGTGCCGATTTTGGTTTATATAATAATGATGTTTTTTTGGACACCGGATTGATGGAAAAGTCACTGGTTATTGAGGAGTTTCCAGGCGCGGCGGTATTTGGCGAGACGGCCGCAGTCTTTAGTGGTGATTTCGGGAAGGCGGCGTATGTCCATGTTGTGGGCGAGGTCGGCGAGTTTGACGCGACGGGCAATGGGGTTGGTTTTGAGGGTGAGGATGTAGGTGTCGTATGGGGTATCGGCCGTTTCGTGGGTGAGTAGTTCTAATGCTGTCAGAATTTTTTCGGGGAAGCCCATTTTGCGTAATGTGTCCAGCGTGATGTGGGTATCTTCGATAACATCGTGCAGAACGGCCGTTATCATTTCTTCTTCTGTCTCCATTTCCAGCATCAGACGCAAGGGGTGTAAAATGTACGGCCGTCCGGATTTATCCACCTGTCCGGCGTGAGCTTCTACCGCCAGTTTGATGGCTTTTTCCAGCAGGTTCATTTGGTTTTCTCCTGTTTTCAAGAGCGAATATGCCCGTCTCCGTAACCGATCCATTTGTAGGTAGTCAATTCAGTCAACCCCATTGGCCCACGGGCGTGTAATTTTTGGGTACTCACTGCGACTTCTGCCCCTAGTCCAAACTGGCCACCATCATTGAATCGTGTGCTGGCATTGACAAAAACGGCCGATGAGGTTAGTGCATCTACAAAACGGGTCGCATTGTGCCAGTCGTTGGTCAAAATGCTTTCAGTATGTTCGGTGGAATGTGCCTGGATATGTGCGATTGCTTCTTCCACGTTGGCTACTATTTTTATACCCAAAACAAGAGATAGCCATTCCTGATCAAAGTCATCGGGACCGGCCAGAACGACACGGGCACCGTGCTGGCTATTTTGCAGGGTGGTGTACGCTTCTTCTGTGGCGCGCAATTCGACATTGTGGGTAGCCAGCCGGGCAGCGATGCGTGGCAAAAATTCGGCAGCAATGTGCCGGTGAACCAGCAGTGTGTCCAGGGCATTGCAAACGCTTGGGCGCTGGACTTTGGCATTTTCGATGATGTCCAGGGCGCGGTCCAGGTCAGCTGATTCATCTACAAAGATGTGGCAAATGCCGATACCACCGGTGATGACGGGAATACTGCTTTCTTCGCGGCACAGGCGATGAAGAGCAGCTCCGCCACGGGGGATGAGCATGTCTACATATTGGTCTAGTCGAAGTAGTTGTTTAACCAGGGTACGGTCTGGATTATCTATGTATTGAACGGCCGTTTCCGGTAACTCGGTTTTGGCCAGTGCTGTTTGAATCACGCGCACCAGGGCCAGATTGCTGCACAATGTTTCCCGTCCGCCGCGCAGAATTGCCGCATTACCAGTTTTGAGGCACAACGTTGCAATATCAATCGTCACATTTGGGCGTGCTTCGTAAATGACACCCAGTACGCCAATGGGAATGCGGCGGCGGCAAATACGCATACCATTGGGCAGGGTGCGGCTATCAAATTCCTCACCAACCGGATCGGGCAGGCTGGCTATTCTACGGGTATCAGCAGCCAGGCCGGACAATCGTTCTTCGGTGAGCAGCAGGCGATCGAGCAGGGCATCGCTCAGGCCTTGAGAACGGCCGTTTTCCAGGTCTTCCCTGTTCGCAGCCAAAATCACTTCTGCCTGCGTTTCCAGTTCTGTCGCAATCGCCTGCAACGCCTCATTTTTGCGCGCTGTTGTTAATGTGGCCAATTGGCGGCTGGCCTGACGAGCCGCCTTTCCCATTGCAATCAAATCAGTCATCATTTTGCTCCTTGTCATCAGACTAAAATCAGGTCATTTCGGTGAATGGCAACCGGGCCATAAGCATATCCTAACCGTTGTTCAATCTCATCAGAATGACAACCAGCGATGCGGCACAAATCGGCTGCGGCGTAGCGGGTGATGCCCCGCGCCAGCTCACGTCCGTTGGTATCCAGAATACTGACTGTATCTCCGCGCCCAAACTCGCCTTCAACGCGGACAATACCGGCGGGAAGCAGAGAACGGCCGTTTTCACATAATGCCTGTGCTGCTCCCACATCCACCACCAAACGACCTGCAGGTCGTGGTCCGGCAAAAATCCACCGCTTGCGACTTTCCAAAGGATGTTCTGTGGCCCGAAAACGTGTTCCTACCTGCTCACCCTGCACAATACGTGTAATGACATTGGGTGCTCGACCAGCGGCAATAACCACATCTGCCCCAGCTCTACGCGCCACATCTGCTGCCTGCAACTTGGTAGCCATCCCCCCCACGCCCAGCCCACTCACACTTCCTCCAGCCAATGCGCGCAATGTGTCATCAATGGCATGCACTTCCGGGATGAGTTCAGCATTTGGGTTTTGGCGTGGATCGGCCGTAAATAATCCTGGCTGATCTGTTAGCAACAGCAACAAATCTGCCTCTGTCAAAATAGTTACCAGTGCCGAAAGATTATCATTATCACCCACCTTGATTTCTTCCGTAGCCACCGCATCATTTTCATTGATAACCGGGACAATTCGATGTTCTAGCAATGTATGCAAGGTATCACGAGCATTCAAAAACCGGTTACGGTCTTGAACATCGGCTCTGGTCAGTAATACTTGGCCTACATGAATATTGTAGAGGTCAAAAAAACGTTCCCACATGAGCATAAGACGGCTTTGCCCCACAGCAGCAAACATTTGTTTGTTGGTGACAGTCAGAGGAAGCTGAGGGAAGTCAAGTCGTTCGCGCCCGGCAGCAATGGCGCCAGACGTACAAATGATGATGTCTTTGCCTTGTTGATGCAGAGTGGCACATTGCCGTGTCAGTTCAACCATATGGGGCTTGTCCAGGCGTGGTGTTCCTCCGGTTAAAACACTGGTTCCCAGTTTGATAACAATTCGCTGATACATAGGGTTTTCTCGCTAATTGACTTATAGGCAAAGGTGACGGGTTCAAGTATAATGCAAGTATCCTGGTGCCTTGCTAACCCAGGCTATCTGTTTCCAAAGGTATCGTGATAAGCTTACACGTGTGCTTACAGGCAGGTAGTGTGGGGGAAAGTGGGTGCAGGGAAACGGCCGTTCCCACTGTGTCATTATACACATCTCTGGCCAATTGCGTAGTCAGTCAAAATGCCTGAACCGCGTAACTAAAAGGAGTGAAAAGCCATGCAAGCAAAAACCGTAGATGAACTATACAAAATGCTCACTGGCGCAGTCGCCATTGACGGTGACCAACTAAAGCTAGTAGATGAGACATCCTTGCGCCAAAAAATGGACGATCTCGTTTACACAGCTGTGTTCAGTGATGGATTGGTTCGAGATACAGCCCGTTGGATTATTTGGGAATCTGCCCAGGCATTAGGCATTTACCCCTCATCCATCCACGAACTGTATATGGCAATCGGTCGTGGCGACGTGCCACCCAACTTTACAGTACCAGCCATGAACATCCGCGCTATGAACTACAATAGCTCTCGGGCTGTATTTCGGGCAGCCAATAAATATAATGTCGGCGCCATGATTTTCGAGATCGCTCGTTCAGAAATGGGTTATACAGACCAGCGCCCAGCTGAATATGTTGCCTGTGTGCTGGCTGCCGCCATCAAAGAAGGATACCGAGGCCCTGTTTTTATCCAGGGTGACCATTTCCAGATTTCCAAAAAGCGATTTACCGATGATCCAGATACCGAAGTACAGACGGTTAAGGACTTGATCAAAGAAGCATTGGCTGCCGGTTTTTACAATATTGATATTGATACTTCGACACTGGTGGATCTCAGCTTTTCTACGCTGGATGAACAGCAAAAGGCTAACTATACCTTATGTGCCCAACTGACCCATTTTGTGCGGGAGATTGAACCGGAAGGAGTGACCGTTTCGCTAGGTGGCGAAATTGGGGAAGTGGGACACAAGAATTCTACAGTAGAAGAATTACATGCATTCATGCAAGGTTACCAGAAGCTTTTGGATGGGGCGACTGGTATTTCCAAGATTTCTGTACAAACCGGAACAAGTCATGGTGGAGTGGTGTTGCCAGATGGTACGCTGGCAGATGTAAAGGTGGATTTTGATACTTTGCGTGACTTGAGCCGTGTGGCGCGTGAATCATATGGCCTGGGTGGGGCAGTGCAACATGGTGCATCTACCTTGCCACCAACTGCTTTCAACAAGTTCCCGGAAGTAGGTACAGTGGAAATTCACCTGGCAACCGGGTTCCAGAACATTATTTATGACTTGTTGCCGGAAGATGTAGTGGATACGGCATATAATTATATTTTGTCTAATTTCCGTAATGAATGGAAAGAAGGTCAGACGGAAGAGCAGTTTATTTATAAGACGAGGAAGAAGGCGATTGGCCCCTTCAAGAAGCAATGGTGGGATCTGGATGCAGATTTGCAAGCACGTATTGGGGCACGGTTGCAGGAGCAGTTTGAGTTTTTGTTTGAGAAGCTGAATGTGAAGGATACGCGACAGCTGGTGAATGAGGTGACAACGATTGTGAAGATGCACCGGAAACGGCCGTTGCAAGCCGAAACTGTTATGGCCGCTGAAGACACAAGCGATCTGGCCGACTAACCCAAAAATCAAATAAAAGAGACCGGTACTTGAAGAAAGACCGGTCTCTTTTTTGTTTGGACTATTCCATCACACTATTTTAAAAACAAACCGGCAAACGCTTAATACTCTTCATCCCGGTTCACCACATTCAGCAATGGCTCACCCGCCAAATACCGACGCAAGTTTTCCGCAAACAAATCCGTTACCCTGTCATCATAATATGGCGTAAAGCCACTGATATGGGGTGTAAGAATCACGTTCTCCATTTGCCAGAGAGGACTACTTTCTGGCAACGGTTCTGTTTCAAATACATCCAGACCTGCACCTGCAATCCACCCCTTTTTCAATGCCTTGATCAACGCCTTTTCGTCAATTAGTCCGCCACGCCCCACGTTGATTACAACACAATTTGGCTTCATCTGGCGGAACATTGCTTCGTCGAAAATGTGATGTGTCTTTGACGTATGTGGCAGGGTAATTACTACATAGTCACATTCAGCCACCATAGAGCGGGTAGCTTCTCCAGGATAGATTCTATCTGGTAAATTTCCGGTCGGATCACCAACGCCCGGAATCATAAAGCCTGTATCCTCTGTACGGCGGGCATCCCGCTTGGTAACCAGCACCCTCATTCCAAATGCTTTGGCCAGACGGGCGACTTCTCGGCCAATGCTGCCATATCCTAATATGCCGATAGTTTTTCCCCGTAACTCTTGTGGTACAAATTTTTCCCAGCGTTGTGTTGGCCATTCTCCTTTTTGCTGGTATTTCAGCCAGGCAGGAACACGGTGGGCAAATGCCAGTATCATAGCAAAGACGTATTGTGCCATATTGGGGGCGTGAACACCACTGGCGCTGGTGATAAGGATGTCGCTATTCCAAATAGGGGTATTGATAATGGCATCTACACCTGCCCAATGAGTTTGTATCCAGCGTAAGTTGGGGGCTTGTTCTGGTCGCGGTAAGCCGTGTATGGCGTAATAGACTTCGGCTTCGGTTGTTTTGTTGTCAGGCCAACGGCCGTCTATCAATGTCATCTGCTCCAGTTTTATTTCCGGTGAAACAGCCCGAATTTTGTCCAGTAGATGAGGGGGAAAAGGGGCAGTGATAAGCACGTGTGTC
>RFGV01000377.1 GCA_003696605.1 Chloroflexota bacterium
CGTGTCAAAGGTGGTGTACTATCCGGGTGTTTCTCCGGATGGGCCAATTTCTCTCCGTGTCATTGACCCCGACGACAGCGGCCATTTTTCGTAACTACCAGGTTGCAATTTCCCGAAAGTAATTAATACCCCCCCCAAAAAAAATTATATATAATCCTCACATAACGAGTCGGTTATAGGTCATGTTTCATCTATTTTGTTTGTGGGGTAATTACAAGAATCCTGTCGCGTCATAATGATCGCCCCTTTCTTGGCATGCCTGTGCCTGGATGACTCATTACCTATACAAACAAACAATTAGACGGAAGGAGAAATCGCATGCGTCACATTACCTATGTCATTGTTCTGGTTTGTCTTGTTATGGGTGTGTATTGGCAAACGGCCGTTTCCATGTCATCCAACCAACCCCCCACTCCCATTCTGCTCTCAGACCAAACCCAAACCGAAGGAGATGTTTTCACTTTCTCCTTTGGTTCCACAAATAATATTTACTGGTTTGAGCAAAACACCACTTCAAGTGAAGGGTTGGATCTTTTTTTCAGCACGCCACCATACACCCAAACAGTCCGGTTATCTGACTTGACACAAACAGAAGGCAGCGCCAACTACATGCACACGCTCTCTGCAACTGCCGATGATGGCACACCCCATTTGATCTGGCTGGAAGACACCGGTACAAGTGAAGAGTACGACCTGTTCTACTGGAACCCCATTTCCGGCACGCTGCGTCTGACAGACCAAAGTATCACGGAAGGCAGCCCATCCCTCTCCCAAGTGCAAATGAATATTCAACTAGATCAAAACAACCAGGCGCATGTCATCTGGAATGAGATAGGCAATGATGGACTGACCACCCTCTGGTTTTACTGGAGCCAGGCAACCAATCAAACCCAACAAATATCTGGGATCAATCCCGGCTTTTTACCTGCAATGGCCATTCAGGGAACAACAGTACATCTGGTTTGGAATGATTACAATGACAATTCATTACATTATTGGAACTCAGCAGACAAAACAATCCTCGATATACCTGGCACGGCCTGGGTTGCCGCTGGCATAGGTGCTTTTATTCCAGACAGTTCTGGAAACATGCTTCTCTATTGGTACGAAACATCTACACAAAATTGCTTAAACCGGTGGAATGCAACAACCCAAACTGTAGAAACGCTGGTTTCATCTGCCCAATCAGACTGCATTTCTGCTCTTAATTTTGAACAGGACAACAGTGGCAAATTGCATGCTGCCATGTTGATCGGTCAATTCAGCCAACCCAATCTTTATTACTGGAACAGCACCCTGTCCAATCCAATTCTCATTCAATCCCTGACAGGAGTAAGTCCAAAATATTGGACTCACGTAGATAAAAACGGGGTGTTTCATATCGTCTGGCTGAGTCCCGCACCCAGTGAATCCCTGTACTACTGGAATTCCACTGATCAAAGTGTGGTCAATTTAAGTGCCGGTTTTGGAAGCGGCACTTACGTGAGCGAATACACGGTCAATGTCTTCTATCCTAACAACAAACTGTATATTTCCTGGTCAGAAGACAACGCATTTCATATTTGGCAGCCGGGCGGAACAATAGAAAATTTGAACACCAAATTTGGTATGTCCGGCATCACCTTGCCAGCAATGCGCGCAGACAGCCAGGGAAATCTGTTTATGGCCTGGCATGGTACACCCACAAGCGGCAGTGAAGGGTTGTTTGTTTGGGACGAAGTCTCCAATACCGTACAACAAGTATTCACAGGCACACCAGTAAATACGTATTTTCTCAGCTTTTCTGTCACACCGGCCGGCACCCCTTACCTGGCCTGGGCTTCAAGTAATCAGGCATATTACTGGAATGAATCGGTAGGAACAATCAACTTGACCGTTAATGCACTACCAGATTTTGAAAATGTTTATGTTAGTATTGATTCGGACGGGAACGTAAATTTAACCTGGTTAGAAACATCTTCAACTGCGGGAGAAGGCAGCGATATTTATGCGGCATGGATTCCTGCACCTGTCCTAAGCCATAGTGTGTACTTGCCTGCCATCCAGAAGTAATGCGAACCTACTAAAACCTTGTAAGCGTTCAGCCGAGCGACTCTGTTACAAAAACGGCTGAACGCTTACATTAACTTTTTGTGATGGGCAAAGCCTGCAAACCCCGAAACAAAACACCGGAACGCCATTGCAGTTGGTCTGAGGGGAGGGCTAACTGCAATTTTGGGA
>RFGV01000031.1 GCA_003696605.1 Chloroflexota bacterium
GTTTGTCTATCCTTATGTTCATCAGCTATATCCATCAGAATCCAGGCAATGTCTTCAAAAGAATTTTGGTCTGGCTCGCCAAATAGCTCTATTGCTTCGTTCAAGGCTCTTTTCAGAATTTGGTCATTGGCTAACTGGCACCATTCGTGGTAAAGCCCTTCAATAAGACAACGCCAATAATTTTCCTGCCTGTTTAGTTTTCTTCGATAGTGATTTCGCAACTTTTGATGCAATTCGATGTACTTTTTTTCATTGACACGATATAGCCTATCAGTCAACCTTGAACGAACATCACGTCGTATTCGAAATCTATCTTCAAAATTTACCAGGAAGGGAGTTTCTTTAAGACGGCCCAAAAACCTGCTGTCACCTACAAGTAAGGCAACAACTTCTCGGTTTAGATAGCGCGCCGTCGCACAATATTGGAGCTTTCTGGTAAATTCTAAACTCACCACCTTGCCGGATGTAGAAGGCATCTCGGCTTTGAGAATCCTGGCGATGGCTTGCAGCGATTCCTGTTCAGATCCGATTTGATATGAACGTTCAAGTAACTGTTTCTTTTCTATATCACGCTGTTTTGCCCTTAATTCCTCAATTTCTTTTTCCAGGTCCTCAATTTCAAGTTCAACGGCAGGGTCAGCCGTGCTACCCTTTAAAGCTTTCTGCTCCTTTAATTTGTGGAGTCGGCGTGACTTGTTTTTTATGAGTCTCTTGATGTGATCCAGTTCCTCTTGGCTGTCCATATGTGACATTTGTGTCATTTCTCCCACTGTCTCATCCAATAGCCCAAACATGCGGTGATGAGAAGACCAGGTATGACAGCTACAATTCCCGAATAAATTGTTTGACTACATCTTGTACAACCAGGATAGGAAGTTGCTCCTCTTGGGATAGCTTGAACTGATACCCTGTTCCTTTTACATCAACGAACAGAGAGGAGATATTCTCTTGAGCCATTAGCAACATCAAGTCACCGTAATAATATTTGTGTGGTTCCAGGCGGACCACGCCGTAGCCCCGGCTGGTAAAACGACCAAAGCGAAAGAAGCCACTGCTGATTAAATCGGCCGATAGCACAAGGAGGGCTACCGCAAAATCGTTGGCCGGGTCAAGGCGGGCTTCCAGCACTGTGTCCGGTTCAAAGTTTAGCTGTTCTACCCGTAGCTGCTTGCCCTTGTTTTCAATCTGTTCCCAGGCAAAACGATAAGGGGGACTTTTGCGCACCGAACCGTATGTTGCGTCGTTGGCCCGGTTAAAGTTAAAACTGACCGGCGATTTGAAGCGTGTTACCGGAGCGACATCATCTCCGCCCAGGCAACCGGAGCCGCCAAAAACGCGGCATACCGGGCAGAGAGCTACATTTTTGGAGACTTTCCTTTGTGACCGCCATTTTTCGGGCACATCGCGGCTGTAGTCGCAAGTGATGTAGTTAGACGCGCCTGACTGCCGGGCAACTCGCTCCACCAGCCAGGCGGCCGCTGAACGAAAGACCCCCTTTACTGATGAAGCCAGGAAGCTGGGTCGGAGATTACCCTGTGGATTATGGGTTTCCAGATTTATAACCTGGCGTTGCCCGCGTTCAATCTTTCCGGCGGCTTCGGCCAGATTTTGGCTGTAACCGGTTACCAGGGGCGCGGCGGGACGCCACCGCCATTGCAAAATCGCCATATTATGCATTGTTACCCTCGCTTGCTACTGGCGGCGGTAAAATATCGTAACTCACCACCAGTTCCAGCAACGCCGAATATTTTTGCAAGAAGACCGCTAAACTGTTGGCCCAGCGATACTTTCCCTGTCCAATCAGCACATCCTGCACCTGAAATAACACATACCAGTCATTTTCCGGCAGGTTGTCGGGCCAGGGAAACTTGCCATTCGACCAAGTGAATAAGGGGTCGGCTTTAATGTAGGCTCGCGCCTCGGACAAACTGGCAAATGCTTTTATCAGCACTCGACTACGCCAGTTTGAGATATCCCTGGCTTTGGTATTGGAGCCAAACAACCGTCGCCAGCCGCGGTAGACTTTGTGTCCCATCATCTCCAGCCGGACAACGCCTTTGACGGTAAATTCAAATTCCGATATGCTGTTCGGAACCCGATAGTTGCCATAAGGGCGGTGGTCCTTGACCCGCGCCAGTAAGTAGGTCAACCCAAAATCCTGCCCCTCTACAATCGCCTCCTTTACCTGAGCCTGATGTTTGCGCCGGTCCGGATCTTCTCCTGGTTTGGTTTGTAAAATTTTCGGTTTCGTGCTCATTCTATCACCACCTGTCCCCAGCCCAGGTAGCGCCAGCCCGGATGACCGGTCCCTTCGATAAACCAGCGCACAGCCTGGGGCAAATTTTTCATCTTCATTTGAAAACGACTGTTCTCCGGTACGGCCCGCACCGCCACGCTCTCCGCTCCCCCCGCCTGCAATAGCGCGTCTGTTGCCCCATCATAATAGGGCCCCACGCCCACTGGCGCATCGAATGCTTCACCGTTGAAATAACGCCCCGTGCGCCAGACCCGGTATCGTTGAAAACGGGTCATAATGACTTCCTGTGTAATTTCGGAGTTAAGCAATTCGACGATGCCTGCCTTTGGTATTACCAACGGTGTCAGCAGACGAAGCCAGCCTTGATGGTCATTATTAACTCGCCAGCGGCTGGCGGCCCACTCGTACAATTCTTTTTCAAAATCGGAGAGGTTGCATTCTGCCGCCACATCCCCTTCAATAGATGAGAACTTCCCTCTACCGCCGATGGGTATGAAAGGGAGAAAGCGTAGTCCTTTCTCCAGCCAGGCCCGCTGTTCGGCCCGGCCAAAGATGAAGCCATAGTAGTCCAGATGCGGCCGATGGGTGCGGATGGCATAAAGCCGGTCGCTGTGAATTTGCTCGGTGGGGCGGGCCAGAGGAGCGTGAGGGGTGGTGTGCAGCAAGCGGCCAGCAATTTGGGCCGATGGTTTTTTTTGTTCGCCTTCCGGTGTTCCCCCCTGCGCCAGACGCATCGCCTGTTCACAATAGGCCGGCCCTGTTTGCAGTGCTTCTGCCGCTGGCAGGAGTGGGGTGAAACGGATATGTCCCTGCTCAACTGCCCTCAATAATTTGAAGTAATCACCTTTTCCCTTTGCCGGAACAGTGTGGTTCAGGTCTTCGTCAGGTGGGTCAAGGCGAATGAGCGCCGCAGAGAGCGCACCGTACAGGGTGGACCCGGGAATGAAATCCCAGGTTCGCTTGAGGACTTGTACCACCAGCCGTTCTTTGCCGGAGTGAAAAAAACCGTATGACCGCAAATGAATCACAAAAACGCGGTCGAATTGATACGTTTGCGTCGCCATCAATCCTCCTTATTTAACGAACCGGATAAGATCCGGTAAGGGGGACTGCGAACTGGCATGGGCAACAACCAGAGCACGGAAGAAGCGGGGAAATTTGTCCTGGTCGAAGTCGGCCAACGTTGCGGTCCCTTGCTGAAGCATCGGCTCAATAAATTCCGCTTCGACATCACGGTGAAATATCTTGGGGTCAATCTGGACTCGGAAGACCTGTCCCACATCTACCATCCCAAAGCCCACTGTTGAGTGCGCTCCCAGCCCGGCAAATTGCAAACTGAGCGCCTTAAAGCCCAGGTCAAACTTCTCTTTGTCGCCGTTCATATTTTCCATCACCACGAAGAAATGGAAGGAGACGCCCGGTGGAATGGCCTCCAGGTCAAAAAGCTTGCCTTCATCGGCGGCCCCGGTGAGGCGATTGATGGCGACGCGAGTGATGACATCCAGGGGAGGCTGGTCGGTGGTTGGCCAGGCATGGGAAAACTTCACCCGGCCGCGCTGCCCCATATAGCCGAAAATACGGCAGACCTCACAGGGAGGTTGGCGGCCTATTACCTGCCACCAGTTTGCTTTCCAGGGAATAGGCTGACCTTCTTGGATGGTAATACGCTCACATTTGTCTACATCGCTCAGCGGGTCGCAAACGTGAGGATTGGTGTATACTCGCCAGTGTTCAAAAAGATTTTCTTCGGTTACTGTTTCCACCCCGATGCCTAAAAACTCTGCCACTTCTCGCTTGACCATGTCACGCAGGTTTTTCTGATTACTTTGTTCCATTTCCCCTAACCGCGTCTCCAGTTCGTCCCGGCTCAAGGGAGATTGGCCGCTCCGCAGTACTTTTTCCACCCAGGCTCGCACCACGCCGTGCATACTGGAGCCGGGAATGTAAGGTACTCGCTTTTCTGCTCCATTCTGCTCCAAAATCAGAGCGCGGATGATAGGATTTTCGGTAGCCACATCGGCCGTCCCCTCTCCGGCCCCTACCCGCAGGTGAGACCGGGTGGTCAGTTTGTAAAGCCGTACTTCTAAATCTTGCAACCGTGACAGGTTTTCGGTGGTCATTGTCAATTACCCCTCCTCTCTTTGATTTGATTGGCTTCGTAAAAAATCAATGACTGCGCTACTACCTGTTTGAAGGAACGCAAGTCGGTTGTTTCCAGAAGTTCCACCAGGGCATTTACATACTTTTGGGGTATGCCCTTGCGGGGATAAAAGCGGGCCAATCCGGCTAAAGCTTCCCACCGGTCGCGGGCCGCCGTAATGTGTGCCCCCATCTTTTTGAGTTTATTGTTATTTATGTTGTCTCCCGGAATCAAGCCAGCCAGATTTATCGCTTTCATTGTAATCTGTTCGCTGGTTAATAATGTTTCTTTAGCAGGTTTAAATTCACGCATCCCCTTCTCCTTTCGTTTCTGAGGGCCGGCTTTCAAAAACACGGCAATTGTATCCAGAAAGTCAAGCAGGCCGGGCCAGTCAAGCTTGTTGATATATTCATCTGCCTCGGGTTCCTGCACCGCCCGTCTGGCCCGGCGACGCGCTTCTGGCAGAGTCATTTTCTTTTCTCCCAGGTGTAACATCGCCTGTATCAAAGCCGGGGTGGTGCGGATGGGGTTGTACATTTTTCGGCGTTGCCCCCGGCGATACGCCTGACCGGGAACATACGATTTGGCTCGATAGGCCAGTTCAATGGGGTTTTCGCTCATATCTCACTCCCTGATAGCCGTTTTGATGAAGTGAAGGGGAGCAAATTTGGGGTTCTCTGTCACTTCAAACTGCTCCGGGGCACCCTTTGCCTCATCTTCCACCGAAGCCAGAATGCTGGCGACCTGTTTTTCCCGGTTTAGTTTTCTGGCCCGGATGGTAGTCAGGGCATCGGCCAGCAAAATTGCCGCTTTTCTGGCTTTCTCATCGTCCACTGGAGCACTGTTGATAAGGTTGGCCCGTCCTTCAATGGTACGGCGGTCGAGTTCTGTGACCAGTTGTAGCACCGGCCCTAAATCAGCGTAAGTCACTTCAGCCAGCATTGGTCCAGCCTGACTCAATGTCCCGCGCAGGTCAGAAAAGGCCAGCCGCAGGCCATACCACCGGGCGTTGCCTGGACGTTGGCGCTCCTCTGGGTCTTCGCGGGGGTCGGTGGCCTGCATTTGCTGGAAAAGGTTTCGCTCCGTCTCCAGAGCCAGGTAGAGAGGGTATTTGTGCTTGAAGAGGATGGCAA
>RFGV01000378.1 GCA_003696605.1 Chloroflexota bacterium
CGCATCCGGTAGTATTTTATGCCCGGGGTGGTTTTCTTGTTCTTCAACAGCTATACAGGCAACAGTTTCCTTTAAGGAATGGCAGTGCCAGGTTGAGGACGATTTATTTAATCAATGTGACGCTACCTTTCCGGTCGCGCAGGTAGTTAGGCGGTTGAAGGTTTTTAATGAAATCGATATCCAGGTAATACACGTAAACCCCCGGATTCAATGGTTCGCCTTTGAAGGTGCCATCCCAGCCTTCATCGGGGTCATAAGACTCAAATACTTTTTCACCCCACCGGTCAAAAATCATCAGCCTGTAGCGTTTAAACCCTCTGCCATATACCCGGAATTCATCGTTATTGCCATCGCCATTCGGGCTGAAAGAATTGGGCACATAGAGCAGCACATCGCCCAGGTCGATCACGTTGACAATGATATAGGTAGTGTCCTTACATCCCCAAACATCGGTGGCTACAATCATGTAATAGGTGTCTTCTTCGGGTGCCACGATAATTTCATCACAGTTGGCAACGTCAGGGCAGAACAGCCCTTCTTCCGGATCCCAGTAGAAGGACTGAATGGAGGCGGCATTATTGGTGTTTAAAGCGATGGTAACCGGCTGGCCGGGTTCGATAGCTACGCTGTCGGGGACAGCCTCGAGGTTGATATCGGGTGCCTGCAGTACGGTATAATTTGCTGAATCGACACAACCATACGGGTTGGACACGACAACGGTGTATGTCCCCGGACCGGCCGTGATGTAGGCAGTGTTTTCCCCTCCCGGGCTCCATTGATAGGAAGTGTACCCGGAGCCGGGGGTTAACGTTGTGGTTGTACCTGCACAAATGGTCTCATTATATCCGTCAATCTGGACGACCGATACATCAAGGTTGGTTGTAATAACACTGTCACAGCCATGTATGGTGGGGAAGGTATCGCGATAAATGCCCGGTGTGGTTTGCAAACCGCCACCGACAAAGATTGCCTGGCCCTGGCAAATCGTGGTATCACGTGTAAAACTGTAAGTTGGCAACACGGTTAAATGCGTGACTACAATACTGTCACATCCGAAAATGGTGGTCAGGTTGTCTGTGTAATATCCGGGTGTGGTTTGATTAGCACCCCCGGCATAGTAGCTCTCCCCATTGCAGATGGATACCTGCAGCGTGTCTCGGTAGGTGCGGTTTACCGTTAACTCCAGCCGGACAATGCTATCGCATCCTCCCGTTGATACCAATGTGTCGTAATAGTTGCCTGTCTGGTTATAGCTATCCCCCCCGAAATTATAGGTGCTGTTGTCGCAAATGCTCACCCTGATGGTATCGTATAATACGGAATCAACGACCAATGTAGTTCTGATTACACTATCGCAATTGTTTACAGAGGGTAAGGTATCGAAATACACACCGGGGTCATGTTGATAGGCACCGCCCAGGAATATGGAATCACCAACACAAATGCGTTTCTGATCATTCGTTACCGGAATCGGTGGCGGTTCGACCACCGTAATGGAAAGTGTTTCCTGGCAGCTTGAGTCATCGGTTACGGTTACGGTATACACCCCTGCACCGATGTTCTGGATATCTTCTGTGGTTTGGCTGGAACTCCAGTTGTATTGATAAGGCGGCACACCACCGGTAACGGTAAGGTCGATGCTGCCGCTGGTATCGCCATTGCAGATGATATCGACATGGCTCTCAGTAAGCTGCAGGGCAGGAGGTTCGGTAATGGTAACCGTTATTGAAGCTACACATGAGGAGTCATCGCTGACGGTTAACACCCAATTGCCTGCTGTAAGGTTACTTATATCTTCAGTTGTTGCACCGTTTGACCACTGGTAGGTATA
>RFGV01000379.1 GCA_003696605.1 Chloroflexota bacterium
GTCGCCGTCGCTTGCGTTCCAAAAAGTGCGGGGAGCGCCCGGCGGAAATGTGAAGCTCCGCCGGGCGCAGTAGCTTCGTTGATCCATTCATGTAACCCCTAGTATACCACGAATGATTCACGAATGATTAATGAAGCATACCACAAATTTCAGAGGCTTGTGCAGGGGAAGGGCAGGCCGGCTTCCGGCTGTTCGACGGCATATTCGGTTTGCAACTGTGCCGTTGGCCGGGTTAGATGGCACATCGTACACACCCGCTTGAGTCAACACAAAGGTTGGACCAATTCTGACCTTACCCTATACAGGCACAACCCCAAAGTAAGCTTTATAGGAAGCGCCAAAATTGGAAAGAAGTGGTGTAGACACCTTGAAGCCGACACCTTTCTCGTGCGAGTTCGCAGTACGAGCTGCGAGAACAATCATTTGTTTTGCGGTCAGCGCAAGCGTTGTCTCACCGATAACATCATCTTCGGTATCAAGCAAGCGGTTCAGTTCTACGCCAACGGTTGGGGCCACGGCTGACAAGATAGGCCCGATAACACCGGCGATGACTGGCCCGACAACGGGAATAATGGCGATCAGCGCTGTTATACCGGTGAAAGCTGTACCAACCGCAGTTTGCATAGCCTCCTTGTACTTGTCTGGGTCTCCATCATCGTGTTCCATAAACAGAACACTGATAGTAAGCCCGCCTGGCTTACCCCGATACAGCTCGATAAGGTCTGGCCGGCTTTCACCAGCGTCTACACCCTCGTATATCTGCGTTCGGAAAGTTGAGGTCCCGGTCGGGTTGATGACACCCATGACCACGTAAGGTTCATCTGCGGATGACAGTTGATCGTTGTCAGTTTCTCCAAAGCACACAATCCCAGTGTAATGGACGGCCACGTCGTGGAGTTCAATAGCACCTGTATCAGGCCACCAGTAGATGGAGCCGTGCTCAAACACGCTTACTTTGCCATCTTCGGGAAAATTGGTTTCATCGGAAATAGGATACCCCAACCAACTGCGTTCCCACCCCAATTCGGCCCATTTGTCACGAATCGCGCCGTGAACTTCCCAGGCCCCGGTTTGGGGTGTCCAATAAATGGAACCGTGCTGGAAATGATTGTAACGACCGGTACCATCAGGCGTTGCCATCTCGTCCGTCACCGGATAGCCCAGGGGAGAACGCTCCCAGCCAAGGACCGCCCACTTGTCACGGATCGCGCCATGGATTTCGTGAAGATGGCCGTCGTGCCAGTAAAGAGATCCACCCTGAAAATGCTGGTACAAACCGCTTTGGTCAGGGCAAAGCTGAACTTCAGTGGTGGGTTGGCCCAGGAACCCATTATCTCCGCCTAGCTGTTGGTGTTTGGCTTGAAATTCTGGGGCCTTGAGTCTGGGCAAAGCGGACGGCGGAAGTGAAGCCATTTGACTTGAGATGTTTGTAAAATCAGACATAATTTACCTCCAAATTGTTGATAACTTTTTTATTGGCTCGATAAAGCTATTGGTCAGGGTTTCGTCACAACCGGCAGATAGACCTCATACCGGCCGGAAGCAGTCCAATAACCGGCGGCCAGCGTGTAGCGGCCAGTGCTCATAACACCCGCATCCGGCTGGCCAATCGTGGCTTGCAGGGTATAGCGGCTGTTGCGGCTCGTCCCGCCGCCGCCATCAATTGTCCACCAGTCCAGGGTATAACTATGCCCCTGGGCCAAGGCGAAGGGCGCAGCCAC
>RFGV01000380.1 GCA_003696605.1 Chloroflexota bacterium
ACTATCACCGATGTCGACCGGCTGTAGGTCGTCTGCGTTAATCTTGAGCAAGGCGACATCCGTGCCAGCATCAGTGCCAACCACTTTGGCTTTATATTCGCGGCGGTTCCACAGGCGAACGGTCACCGTCTCGGCGTCATCCACAACATGACGGTTGGTGAGAATGTAACCATCCTCACTGATAATGAACCCCGATCCAATGGCGCGGGAAAGCTTCGGTTCATTCGGTATGGGCTGTCCAAACCGCCGTTCAAAAAATTGTTCTATTAAGCTTCGTTGCTGCGAAATTTCCTGCACCACAGATACATTCACCACAGATGGGCGAAGCTTTTTCGCCACATCCGAAAAATCCGGCATACTCCGTGCAAACGCCGATTGGTAACACAAGGTCACAATCAGGCCGATGGCCCAAAAGCTTTGTTTGATTGATCGATTCATCTGGTTCCTCCTACTTAAGAATTCGAACTCCGCGACCCACTCGGCCAGTCACACACCGCATCGCCGTGAATCTTTGTGTCGATCTCCGGTTGATAGTATTCACTCCAACGCGACTGGCTAAATCGCCACCGATTAAATGCTAATGCACTGATAAATCCAAGTGCCGCCAGCACTATGCTCCCCAACTCCCCTTCGAATCGCGGCAGAAATTGTCCCATCAGTGCCCCTATCAATGCGGTCAACAATGGAAAAAAATAGACAGCCAATGCAGCCCGGTGAATGCGCTCAATCGGGATGGTCAAGTAAACAATGCGACCAACTGGCAAAGAACGCTGTGTCCGCACCGGCAAGCGGTAGATCTTCGAACCGAACAATCGAGCGAAAATGCCGCCACCGCACCCTTTACCCGAGGCACACCGGGCACAACCTGCTTTCGGCAGAGATTCGACCCAAACAAGCCCTGGTTCACTCATGACAACCCTGACTGGTTGTCGTAATCGTAATTGCTCAGCTTTCATGGTTGTGGCGTCGTTTCTCTGATGACTGAATTGGCAATCTTTTCGGCGACGACTTTGGGCACAGCACCAATAATGGTTAAACGGTACTCTTGGGTCGTTTTTTCAAAAATCAAGTGTTCGCTGTCGAAAGCCTGTCCCAAAACCATCTTCTTACTTTTTGGTGCCTCGTCAATGAACACTGAATAGGCATTCAAACCATCGGTATACAACCAATGCCAAATGGACGCTGGCATTGGCCCCAGTCGACGATTCTTCACCAGCACAAAACCATCTGGCTGCCAAGTGATACGCCAAGGCGCGTTGGCATCAATATGCCCATCGTGCGCATCATCACTCAGCGCGTTACTCGGCGGCAGCGCGAACAGATCTGGATTCATCTCTTTTTGCAGTTGGAACTCAACGGACAACCACTGCTGAACCATTTGGCCAGACGGCAAAAACTTGGCAGCGCCTAAAGGTAAGCCTGTTTTCTCATCAAGCCACAAGTGCATACCGGC
>RFGV01000381.1 GCA_003696605.1 Chloroflexota bacterium
AAGAAGTGATTCGTCTGGTTGAATCCGATTTGGGCAAAGTACAAATGTCAGGCACGGCGCTTCTCTTGCTAGACGAACAGGAAAACGGCCGTCGTGCCCTCATTGTTTTGGCAGCCAGCAATCAAGGGCTGGAAAACACTGTCAACCGACTACTTGAGCTCATCCCACTCAATGCCAGTTATGCACTTGCAGACTGTCTCCTGCAAGATGAATTGGCACTTTGCCCCACCAACATACCAGATGAAGAAGTAGAAGCTGAATTAAAGAGTGGTGGTACACCAGCAGAAGAAACAGAAGAAGAGACAGAGACCGACGGCGGGGCAGACATCAGTGACCTGAACGCCACCTTGCAAGGCAGCATTAGTCTGGGAGAAACAGTAGAAGCAGTTCTGGCCCCTGAAGAATCTCACGCCTGGACATTCAGTGATGGCCCGGCACTCATTGATATTACTGTAGAAGGTGGTGATGATCTGGATGCGATTCTAGAAATTTACGATCCAGATAACCAGCTACTCACTTCCTCAGACAGTTCATTTAGCGGGGGTGTTGAACAACTGTTAGGTGTAGATATTCCCGATGACCAAACATACACCATTGTCGTGCGGGATTTCTTTAATGATGGCGGTGATTATACCCTGACAGTTTCTGAATCAACAGGTGTTGGTGAAGCCGGGACACAAGTGTTTGTTTTTGTGGATGATGATGGTGTTCCTTTATCTTCCGGGTTTACCAGCGTGGATGAAATTCTTGGTTTATTGCCTGAAAATTTCGACGTGACAGTGTGGACGGCATCAGTAGATGGCCCTTTGCAAGAGGGAATGTTGCTGGATTATGATTTGGTAATTTGGGATTCGGGTGATTATCAGAATGCAGAAGGTTTTTTTGATGAGGACACGGCCGTTATCCTCAGTTATCTCGATGCGGGCGGTGACATCTTCATTACCGGCTCAGCCCCCACCCTCTTTGGCGATGCCGATCTCGCCCCCATCTCCGATCTGGAAGTAGCCGGCGAAGACCCCGTACTAATCAGTGGCCTCAACGTCGGCGACATCATTCAGCTTGACCAGACATACGATGCCATCCTTACGGACTTGTTAGGAGAAGATACGGAGGAAAACAGCACCGGTTTTTTTCTTAGAGGGCCAGCCAGTGAGGGCAGCGGAAATGTGGCAGGTATTTCTTTCATTGAACAAGTTCCCTCAGGCGAACAGCGAAGCATTATCCTGATGGTTCCTTTCGCTGCGCTTCCCGCCGATATTCAGACAATCATGATGAACAACTTCCTTACCTGGTTTGGCTTGATTTCTGGTTAAAAACTGTCCTAAAACTGCCGCAGTTACGGAGAGAATATCCTGCTTTTACCCGATACTCTTCGTACACTCAACGGTGCACTTTTGTAGAGAGGGATGCCAAACTCAAAATGAGCGCGAAAATCCTCATCATTGATGATGATGTGACGCTTTGCCAAACACTTGACCAGATTTTGCATCAGGCCGGATATACCACTATTTTGGCACACACGGCCGAAGACGGCTTGCATCAGATTCAAAAGCAATCCCCCGATTTGGTTTTGCTGGATGTTATGATACCCATTATGGGGGGATGGGTGGCATGTCGGCGTATTCGGGCTTTTTCCAATGTGCCAATTTTATTTTTGACTGCTTTGGGGGGTGTACAAAGCACGGTTCGTGGTCTTGAGGTTGGCGGGGATGATTACCTGGTTAAACCGATTGATTCGGCTGAACTGCTTGCTCGAATTAAGGCACATTTACGGCGTGCCCGAAAGCAAGTTAGCCCTGAGAATCGGCTGGTTTTTGGGCAAGGGGAGCTGACTGTGGACTTTTCCACACAAAAGGTGTTGGTTGATGGGGAGGAAGTTGAGCTGACTCCGCGTGAGTTTGACTTGCTGGCTATTCTGATTAATTATGCTGGCCGTGTCTTGACGCCAGATGTTTTGGCGGAAAAGGCTTGGGGGATGACAGATAAAGCTGCCAGAAATAACATTAAACCGTATGTTCATTACTTGCGGAAAAAAATTGAACGGGATCCAGCGATGCCTCGTTGGATTCAGACGGTTCGTGGGGTGGGGTACCGGTTTGTTGAGGAATGAGGAAAAACGGCCGTTTCCAGGTCTTACACAAATCAGTGCCAGTTTACCCGCTTTGTGGCAAAATAGTAACAATATGGAAAGACCAGACATTATTTTCATTGTGCTCGATACCCAGCGTGCTGATCGGCTGGGTTGCTACGGTTATCAACGGGATATTACCCCCAACCTGGATGAGTTTGCCAGACAAAGCGTTGTCTTTGAACAGGCAATTGCGCCAGCCCAGTGGACCATTCCCAGTCATGCTTCCATGTTCACTGGCCTTTATCCTACCGTCCACCAACTGACCCAATCTTCCCAAAGCCTGCATCCCGATCTGCCGCACCTGGCTGAAATTTTGCAAGCGGCCGGTTATGAAACAGTAGGCTTTTGTAACAATCCGCTGGTGGGTGTATTAAAT
>RFGV01000382.1 GCA_003696605.1 Chloroflexota bacterium
ATCCTTCGTTGCACGCAAACGCTTCAGCCCACAGTGTTCATCGTATATGCGGGGTGTGATCATAGCATTCTTGCGACGGTTTTCTTTGGACCAATGGGCCCCGGGAAGGAACCAGACCAGCAAGGCGGAGTCTTGCACCGATACCTGGGGGCAGGGGATGCTGTCACGTTTCCATTGAAACGGTACACTGCGAGCGGTGCGGCCGGTGTAGAAATAGACCGCCGCCGGCGCGTTACTCAGGATTGTCTGCCCACCGATTGACGCGAGTTCTTTCAGGGTTTGTGACTCACGCCAGTGTCGGGCGGTATATCCTCCGCCACCTTCAGCTATTATCGAGCGGGCATAGTCAACATCACGGTATATTGGGAAGACCAGCCAGAGGTAGGCCAGTACTGTTACGAGGCCACCGAACAGTCGACCCCTTGTTCCGTGCCTCTGCAGATACCTGGTCAGCCGATACAAGGTTATCGCAATCAAACAAAGCAATGGTACCAGTATGGGCGTGAGATAGCGCTGGTAATCCTCGAGTTCCGCGGTGGTAAATCGCCACGACGCCAAAAGCGTCAGCGAGTAAAACAGAATAATAAAACCAACCATTACTAATACAGGTGTTGTTTGCCAATCTCGCTGATCTTTTTTCGGCTCTGCTGGCTTACTCCACAAAAGAACACCAGTGATTACAAATATGGCGGCCACACACAATTGTATTACCATCGGTATCCGGACGGGGAAAAACCAGGAACCGAGCGCAGCAACGCTCAATCGGAGATGCTGAAAAAATGTATATCCGTACGAATAGAATTGGCCGGCTGCGGTAGATGACATCATTACATTGTGGAGCAGCCAGAGCAAAGGCAACGGCGCAGCGAGTAGTCCGTAAAGCACCGTTTGGCGAAGACGGTTTTTCCAGCTCAACTGATACGGGAAAAACATCGTCAGTATGAATCCGGCGCCCACTACTGCCACACCCATATATCGGAGTAACATTGCGAGCGCCGCTGTCAAAGCAATAGCAATCAACAGACGGCGACTCCCCGTCCGCACAAACGATACCGACAAGCCCACAAATAATGTCACCAGCATGGTAAAAGCTATGTCAGTCAGTACGGCTGGAGCATAATGAAACAGTGAAATGGCAACTACAGTGGCGGAAGTGCACCACAACGTCCAGCGACGCGG
>RFGV01000383.1 GCA_003696605.1 Chloroflexota bacterium
AGGATGTACTATACTCTCCTCTTGTTACGTTTATTTTGCTTTTGTTACTATGAAGTAAAGCACTATTCAGCGCACATACAGATTTTTTACAGAACACTGGGTAGCTACACAAGAACTTGTAGTAAAATCTTCCAGAGTTGTTCAAAAAAGGTGATCCGATGAGTCGTCGTTTCAAAGCTGTATTTTTCGATCTGGACGGTACATTGCGTATCAATTACCCTTCTCCCACTGAGGCTTTTATTCTTTTCCTGCGGCAAAAAGGGTTTGAGATTGATGACAAGACCAGCCAACAGGTGAAAATTTGGGCACACTATTACTGGGGGAATGATACTTTGGTAAATCGGGACAAGGAACGATTTACCCCAGAGCGGTTTTGGTTGAACTATTCTGAATTATTGTTGAAACAGGCGGGTATTCTTTCTGATAATGGATTAGCCTACGAAGTTCGAGATTGGTTTGAGAATTTTTATGAGCCAACGGTTAAATTGCCTGAAAATGGATGGGAGGTGCTGCAGGCGTTGCAAGCTGATGGGTATCATTTGGGATTGATTTCAAACCGTCCTGAGCCTTTGGCTGATGTTGTTTTGGAGTTGGGTTTAGATGGAATATTTGAGTTTACGCTGGCAGCGGGGGAGATTGGTCATTGGAAGCCAGATCCGACTATTTTTCAGGTGGCGTTGTCTCGCTACCAGGATTTGCCACCGGAAGCGTGCGTGTATGTGGGGGATAATCTGTATGCTGATGGGCATGGAGCAGCTCGTGCAGGCCTGGTACCAGTTATTTTTGACCCGGATGGGCTGTTTGATGAATGTCCGTATTGGTGTATTCGGCATATGAATGAGTTGCTGGATTTTTTGAGCCAGTAATGTTTCGTTAAGTTGTATAAGCGGGTGTTTGCATGAAAATTGGTGTTTTGTCTCGGAATCCGGGGTTGTATAGTACGCGACGCCTGGTAGAGGTGGCTCGTAAGCGAGGGCATACTGTTTTGGTGATTGATACGGCGTCGGTAGCAGTAACTGTGGGGGAGCATCGCCTGTCTGATAGGGTGCGTGTTGTAGAGTCGTTGGGGCGGGTTAATTTGCCGGGTTTGTGGACGAAGTATCGGGGTCGGGTGCGTACATTGCCTGGGGTGGATGGTATTATTCCTCGTATTGGGGCCTCGATTACGTATTATGGGTTGGCTGTTGTCCGTCAGTTTGAGGCGATGGGTGTGGTTTCTACGGCTAGTTCTGCGGGAATTGCGTCTTCGCGGGATAAGTTGCAAAGTTTGCAGGTGATGGCGCAGGCGGGGTTGCCTATTCCGAAAACGGCCGTTATTTCTCGACCAGAAGCTCTTTATCCGGCGATGGAAGCTGTGGGTGGCCCACCAGTGGTGGTAAAGTTAATTCAGGGAACGCAAGGGCGGGGGGTGATTTTGGCTGTGAATTTTAATACCACAGCCGCTGTATTGGCCAAGTTGCGTTCATATAATCGTCAGGCTTTGGTGCAGGAGTATGTCGCTGAGGCAAAGGGGCGGGATATTCGGGTCATTGTTGTGGGCGATCAATGTGTGGCCGCAATGGAGCGGATTGCGCCAGCGGGGGATTTTCGGGCAAATTTACACCGTGGCGGCACGGCCGTTCCCCATCAACTTGACACCCAAACCCAAAAACTGGCTATTGCTGCGGCTCAGGCTCACAACCTGGGTGTGGCGGGTGTCGATATTATTCAATCCAACCGCGGCCCACTCATTCTGGAAGTCAATTCCTCACCAGGCCTGGAAGGCATAGAAACAACGACTGGTATCAATGTAGCCGAACACATTATTGTTTACCTGGAAACCATTTACCAACAAAAAAGCGCGGCCATCCTTACGAACGACACGCGCATTTCCTCCTGAATTTCTGGTTGGCGCTATTTGTCACCTTCCGCATCCAAATCTGGTGGAATTAATCCCAGTCTTTTGGCCTCCTCAAATGAAAGGCCACCACCACCGCCCTCACTCAATGCATCTGTTTCATCCCAAAGCTCATTCAATTCAGATGTATCTGTTGGTATTTCCAGCTCACCACCGAACAAGGCCTCCAGTTCCTCTGTACTGGCCTCAATCGGTTCCAAAAACGGTTCCGGTTCTTCTTCCACCATCTCAACAACCGGTGGCGGAGCCGGCTCGGCTTTGGGTTCAGGCTGGGGCTGGGGGGTGCTTGTCTCAGGAATTGGCCTGGAAGCTGGCTTAGCTGGTTGTTGCGGCACACTTTCTGCCACAGACAAAGGAGGTAACAGTTGGGCCAATTCGCTCATTGCCCGTTGGGTGAAAACCCAAATTGTACCAATACGCCCCCGTCGTGATTGGGTATCAAATAACATTGCTACCAGATAATCTTTTCCCACGTTGGCACAATACATTTCAGAACTGTTTCCGGCGTAATATTGCAGGGTAAATGGCTTGTCGCCACCTAACTGCTCCCAAACAGGATAGGTTTGGGCTAAAGACTGCCCCATTACCTGAGCCATTTGCTCAATTTTTATCCGACGTGGGGTACCTGTCTGGTAAACTAATTGGCCGCTTACAGTACAAAGCATGAGGGCATTGGCACCGGTATCGTGACGAAGGGCATCCAGGCGTTTGCGCGCATCAGCAGAAAGGGTAGGCAGAGAAACGGCCGTTTCCCCTGCCACCATCCCCTTTCCCCGCCTTTCTTGTTCCTTCTCCCCATACAAAGCCCGATTCACCGTCGCCAACACAGCATCTGTATCCAGAGGCTTGGTAAAATACCGCAAAATTCCCAACTCCTCTGCTTCCCGTTCCCCCTGCGTTGAGGCATACGCTGTAATCATAATCACCGGCAAATCTGGTGCCTGCTGACGCACCCGGCGCACCAACTCAAAACCACTCATACCAGGCAAACGCACATCCGTAATCAGCAAATCAAACTTCGTGCGCCGAAATTCCAACAATCCCTCTTCTGCCGAAGGCACCGCCAATACCTCAAAATCCTTATTAGAAATCTCCAGCATAGACCGAAGCATTTCCAGCATCTCAAAATGGTCATCCACGACCAGAATTCTCTTTACATCAGCCATAAGCCATCCAACATTTAAACACACTTAAAGTCACGGCACACACAACACACACCAAAAAACGGCCGTAACAAACCTACACCCCACATTATACACCCA
>RFGV01000384.1 GCA_003696605.1 Chloroflexota bacterium
GGATAATACTCCCCCGCCACACCTTTGACGATCCAGTCACCAGGACAAACAATATGTACGCCTTCCAGCGTTTCAATCGCTCCGTGATGTTCCAACAATTTATTGCAATGTTTGCAAGTGCCGACCTTGTTATCGGTGAACGGCTTGACGAGTTCGGGTATATCGGATAAATCAGACCACTGGTAGGCCTCAATTACTACGGGCTTTTTGCGAAATTTCTGCCACATATTATTCTCCTTTTCCCTTAATTGCACCCCGGCGTTGGTGTTGGCGACGGTACGGCCGTTGGTGTTGGTGTTGGTGTTGGTGCAGTCGTGCCATCTGTCACCACCACGCCGTTAAATTTCCACCCCAGTCGGTTTGACCACTGGCTTTCAATACCAAAAACCAATGTCCCGTCACACATGACGCCGGCGAACTGGCCGCTATTGTACTGCCAACTATTTGTCCCGAAAACGGCCGTTTCTGCCAGTCGCACCCCGTCACATTCCAGATACACATTCGCCCAGCCGTAATCAGTTACGCGAATGACGTACAGCGACCAGTCCAGCGTTGTGCCTGTTGGTGTGATGACTTGATACAGCCGGGCGGGGACATTGGGAATCCCGTTGCCGTTAAACGTTACCGGCCCGTTTTTGGCCGCGTAGCCATCTGGACAGGCGGGGGTCACGTTTTTTGTACCGCCAGCCACCGACAGCGTGTACGCACCATTCACACCGTCTGCGCCGGTGTCTGGATTGACCCAGCCGTCCAGACTGTCCACGAAACACGGGTTCTGGATGAGATTTTGTGACGACTGCCCACTGACATTTAAGAATGTTACTACCAAAATAGCCAGAACCAGACTTGATACACCGATAGACAATAAGTTCTTTTTCATTTCAATCGTTCCTTTTATTTTCCTGCCGGGGTCATTTTGACAAAAACACGATTATCTGTGGCTCGCTTTTCTGTAATGTGCCACTTGTGACATGCTACCTGGAACGCCTGGCCGTAACCGGGCGTAAAATAATCAAAAGTCACAGGGGTAAAAAACCTGACATGTCCAGGATCGCCAAATGCGTCTGGATGCGGCGCACGTGGCACAACAATATCCAGCACACCATCATGGGTAATTACGCGCCACAACTCATTCATTAGCCCAAACAGGTTGTGGATGTGTTCCAGAACATCCCACGCCCGCACGTCAGTAAATGTATTATCTGCAAACGGTAACGGGTCTTCCAGGTTGGCACAAACCATCATCCCATCTGGCGGTGTTAACTCTGGCCAAAAATGTAAGTCGAGTTTCACAGCGTCAGGCCGGCCAACTAACCCGCAGCCTATATCAAGTTTCATTAACGACCTTTACCGCCCAGCCACCACATGACAAACAACATAAACAAAACAAAGGTAACAAGCAATTTTTTTAATTCAGACATTTTCTTGTCCCCATTTCGCGATGAACCGTTTTTTGTTCACCTCGAACCATTTTGCCCAATCTGTCAGTTTGCCAAATGTGGCATTACCGACATGATAGCAGACACCGGCACGGTACAAGGGATACCCGACTGTTTGGATGCGCATCCACAAATCGCGGTCTTCCCACATACCAAATGTATAACCTTCATCCAGGCCGCCCACCTCATGCCAGATATGTACAGGTATCGCCCATAATGCACCAAACATTGTTTGTGGTGTGGCTGGTGCAATGACATTAGGCGGAAGCGGCTTACCCTTTGTGGCCAGGTGAGCAGAAACAGCCGCGCCGTCTTTAGCCGTTTCTATCATCAGGTCGGGCGGTGATACAAGTTCAATGTCATTATTGGCCACAACCAAAACATCATCCAGCGATGCGGACGGCAGTATTGATTTAACGCCAGCGTTCACACCGCCGGCGTACCCTTTGTTTTCGGGCAAATAGACAATGTGATCCGCGCCTATGTCCAGCAAATAACCGACATCTGTACCATTGGCCACCAGAACAATTGAGTACCGTTCGGGGTGTGTAAACTGGCGGATGCTGTTAACGGCCATGCGTGTATAAGCCCGCAATTCATTACGCCAAACGGGAATGTCTGGTAGCCATACAGGAATGATGTAAAAAATCATTTTTGTTTTGACCCTTTTATCATGATATGGAAACAAGTCCCTTTCCCTGGCTCGCTTTCTACTTTTATTTTCCAGCCATGATAATAAACAATATCTCTTACCACTGACAGGCCTAACC
>RFGV01000385.1 GCA_003696605.1 Chloroflexota bacterium
CGAAACGGGTTCGCCTGTGAATATATCCCTGAAAAACACTTTTGTTCCAGGATAATGAACTTTGTACCATTCCCGCAAAGCGACTTGCTCTTGCTTTGGCCAGCCAAAGACGATGACAGTTTTGTCTTTCAGGTTACCGATACCCGCGTCGTCGGCACTCGGCCCCACAGTCACATTTTCTATGGCCGCCTGGCGGTAAATACGTGCCCGTTCCTCATCGGGAACGAAGTCTGGTACAAGCCAATAGACCCGACGGTACTGGACACGTGGCTGGCCGTCTTTAGGTTGTGGCGGTGCTGGCGGTGGCGGCGGCGGTGGCACAGGGTCAACAATATCTTGACGCGAAAGACGTTCTCTGTTTTGCAGTAGCCACGCTTGTACTGGTTCAATCAATTTGGATGCTTTTTTGTGGATGTTGTTAAACCCGCCGCCAAGATACCAGATTGCCGCGCCGGTTACAGTGGGGTAGGGCAAATAAATATTGGCGGCCTGATCGAGATGTTTAACGGCCGTTTTTTCTGATGGTACATCGTGGGCGTTCCAGCCAAATTCAGAAATAAAAATTGTGGGTTCTTCTATACCATTTTGACGGCAAATGTTCACTAAATGTTTGAAGCGGCCAACAAGCCAGCCGTCACCAGCCAGTATATTGTTGGTGTCCAGGCTGTACTCATGAACGGCGACCCCTAACCTGTTACGGTTCTGGCTGGCCAATGTTAAAAATTTCAACATTTCGGGATGTGCCCATTGTTGCGGTTCTGGTTCACCCGTCGCCCAACCAAATGCCAACCACTTGATACCATCAGCCAGTGCTAACCGGGCTGTTTCGTAGGCAAACGCACCCAACCAACCCTCGTTGTAAATGCGCCATAAATTATCGTTTATTTTTTCTATCTGGCGCACGCCATGTAACGGGATTTTTTCTGCCCCTGCCCGCGTCGGGTAATCCAGGTGTTTGGCAATCTCGTTCATTGTTTCCAGCCAGCAAACGGCCGGATCAAATTCTTTAGGCAAGTTGTCTTTGTGCCATTGCCAATGTCGTCTGGCCGCTTCTGTCGGGTCAAGCATATAATCGGGCACATCTGCACTTTGGCCATTAATCTGGCTTTGACGGTAAACAATGAATGATTTTGCCCCTGCTTTGGCTACATTTTGAGCATCAATTGGATACACATCCGCACTTTTGGCCACTATCTGAATGTCAGTCGTAGCCAGTACATCATAGAACGATTTTGGGACACCTGTTCCGCCACTGCCTGTATGAAAACCAAATGAGAACAACATCTATACTCCCCCTTGTTTCTGATTTGTTTGTTGTTCTTATTTTACCACAAAACAACTTGACAAGTGTTTATAATTGTAGTAC
>RFGV01000032.1 GCA_003696605.1 Chloroflexota bacterium
ATAATATGTTGATATTGATATATTAATGGTGTAATTGCGCTATTAATGTGTAATGATTGGCATACAACGCTATTAGAGAGCGTTGCTGCCAGCCAACCATAGAGATGTTGTTTTAACAACATATTGGTTGCTTGATGCGTTTATAATTTTGCTGGGGGGGGATATGAAACGGCCAGCAATACAGCATGGTGGTAAAATCATACATAAGGCTGGTGATACCCGCAGCGTAAAAGCCTACCAAGAGGGCGATTTTGGTTGGGTAGAGGGGTACTTGATTTCGTGGGGAAACCCTAACGATGTAGATTTGCATGGCGAATATTTTACCCCAAGAACTGAGTTGTGTTTGGATTGGTTTTCTGAACGGCCAGTCTTGTATCATCATGGTCTTGACGGTAGCGTTGGGTTGCGTCAAATTGGCAAAATTAAAACTGTCAAGGCTGACGATGTTGGTGTATGGGTGCGTGCGCAAATAGATTTGCGAGACCGATATGCTCGCGCTGTTTATGATATGATAAAAACCCATGAATTTGGGTGGTCATCTGGCAGCGTTGACCATTTGGTAAAAATTGCGCCTAATGGTGAAATTGTTACGTGGCCATTAATAGAGGGTAGCATTACCCCGTCGCCAGCACAACCAGCAAAAACCACCGTTCGCCCGTTAGACAATGATTTTGAGGAGCAATCGCCTCAATTGGTAGAAATGTCGGGGCAACCAGTAGTTAGTGTTAAAGCGCTGCAATCCGCCGTAGACCCTAAATTTACGAACGAATTGTTGACGCGCATTAGTTTAGCAGGCAACGATACTATTAAAAAATTGGCTATTAAATGTGGCCAGAGATTGGGGATTTCTTTGTCGGACAAAGAAATCGATGGGATAGTGAATTCGGTTGCCAGCAAAGCTAATATAGATGAGTTTTATGTTGGTGAGGGGTTAGAGGGGGAAGTGCTTTCTCGCCTTCCCAATTTAACAGAGAACACTAATCGTGCTGCTATATCTCGCGAAATTGAGCGTGCTTTAGTTAATGCATCAATCTCGCGCGCTTATAAGTCGGGGTATATTGCAGCGAAGTCAAAGCATAGGTTAGAGACTAAAGATTCGGAGGTAAAAATGGGGGAACTAGAACGTGAAGAGGCCTTGTTGGCCGCAGCTCGTCGCGCACGTCGTCGGGCACTACGTCGCCGCGCACGCCGCAATGAGTTACTAGAGGAAGACCCGCTGGTAAGCACACCGTCTGCCGCAGC
>RFGV01000033.1 GCA_003696605.1 Chloroflexota bacterium
TCAGTAGAAATCACATTTGACACGGTCGACACTGGCGGGGTCACTTCCGTGAATGTTAGCAAATCCGGGCCACTGCCACCGTCGGGGTTTACGATTATCCCGGCTGATACGGCAAGATACTTTCATATTCAAACAACCGCTGCCATCAAGGGACCTATTCTTGTCTGTTTTCACTATCAGGATTCCTGGGTCAGGGGGTATGAGTATAAACTGCGGTTGTTGCACTATGACTCATTATCAAGCAGTTGGCAAAATATTACAAACACACCGCAATACCCTGATACCCTCAAAAATGTGATTTGTGGTCAGGTTACATCGCTCTCGCCTTTCGCACTCGCAGAGCCGTGTTGTATTGGCGCTAGCGGAAATGTGAATGCTGATCCTGAAGACGCTACAGATGTTGCTGACCTGACACTCCTTGTTGACCACTTGTTCATCAGTTTCGCCGCCCTGCCCTGTCCCGACGAGGCAAATATCAACGGTGATCCTGGCGGCACCGTTGATATCTCTGACCTGACCGCCCTCATCGATCATCTATTTATCAGCTTCACGCCAACCGCGCCGTGCCAGTAACATGTTATTCAGGGCAAGGGAAACAACTTATATGTGTCGACGATATGTTCCATAAACAATAAATGGAGTTCTGAAGAATGAGAGCCACCATTGCAACTACCGTGCTGTGTTTCTTCCTTTTGATAACAGGGATAACCGCTTTGGGTACAACTATCCGCGTACCAGTGGACCAGCCGAGTATTCAGGCGGGTATCGATGCTGCCCAGTCGGGTGACACCGTACTGGTGAGTGACGGCACCTACTATGAACATATCAGCTTTGAGGGCAAAGCGATTATGGTGGCCAGCAAATATATTATAGACGCCGATACCACGCACATTCGGCAAGCCATCATCGATGGCAGTGGCGCACCGATTGCTGACACTGGCAGTGTAGTGCGATTTGTTAATGGGGAGGACAGTAACTCGGTAATTATTGGTTTCACAATTCAGCATGGGCATGGCACTACCGGCATGTACACTGGTGCATCATCTGGTGGTGGTTTCTTTGTAGTCAGCTCGTCTCCACGCGTTGAGAACTGTCAGATTGTCGGAAATGCAGCAGCGTATGGCGGCGGTATCTATGTTGAAGGTATCGCCCAACCGACAGTCCGGTATTGTCGGATTGAGAGTGATACAGCGAGCATTAACGGAGGGGGCATAGCAAGTGAACTTAGTGGGAGTATGAACGGTACACATCTGACATTCATGAAGAACGTGTCGCAGCGAGCAAGTAGCAACGCGGTATGGGCACATCAACTCAGATATTACCTAACATGTGACAGCTGTGTCATTGATTCAGGACAGAATATGTACAGTGGATATGGAGGTGTAAGTGGTGTGTTGACAATTGCAGCTTCTGAAATAACAAGTGCCAACATCAGTATGGGCAACGGTGTAATAAACATCATTGCTTCCGAAGTCGCAGACAGCAGAATTGGGCCAAGTGCTGCGGAAAGAGAGGAATGGCATAGACTGGCACTTGCAGACCAGAAAGAAATCGCGAGCGGGGCAACGGAAATATCCCAATGCCATTTGCTGAACAGCCATGTATATCTTTATGAACAATATGGTTTGTTGGAGGATTCATACCTTGAAGGATCA
>RFGV01000386.1 GCA_003696605.1 Chloroflexota bacterium
GTCAATAGCTTCCGTCAATTCTTGTCGTGTTTGATCGGAATTGGCATACTCAATCAGGATTTCCAGTAGCTTGATGTACGTACGTAACTGTTTGTTCGTACGCACTTCTTCGAAGAATCGGCATTCAACCGTATTGTCTGTGATATTCACCCAGTGATACCTGTCAGGCACCTCCCATTTGTCAGCTACTTCTTCCAAATCCCATTCGATAGGACGAAAATAATATCGCCCCGTTCTCACATTACGTTGGTCCAAATCACGCAACATCAGCTTCCTTAGATAGCGGGGATGTGTGATGACCAACTTTGTTGTTCTCAAAAATTTAAGGAACGCCTCTTTATCACGGAACGCTCCACGAGAAATATGAATATGTGTTCCCGCACACCCAGTCCGTGAGACAAACTTCAAAAAGTGCGGCACACAATCCATGTTAAGTATCTGTTGTGCTTCAAGGGGGTGAAAGACAACCTCAAACCCTCGTTCTAGGGACCCATCATGCACAAAATACGCCGGCTTTGTCTCAAAAAAGCCAGCTAAACCAACCCGCATATCCTCATCCAATTCCGGGTCGTCCCAGTCTATTTCCATTTCTATGCCAAAGTATACCTTGGTATCGTCTAGATTCGGGTATTGCTTTTTATATCTCCACCCAAAGACAGGCATCTGAATACACTCACGGCAAAATTGTGTTCCATGTCTGTGCTGATGCCCATATGTGCCAACAGCTGTACAAAGCGTGTTGCACTCCGCGCATCTACCAATACTTCCGTATTCAACCGTATCTTCAATACATTTTATGCACAGATCGACAGGCTTTGTTTTGGAAAAATGCAGTGGTGTGGCTGCGTATACATTGTCATTACAATTTTTGCAGGTAAAGATAGCGCTATGTGTAATATCTGTACACTGAACGCACCCGTGAAATTTGTAATTGGTGTCGGAAACAAGCAATCTGTTGCATTGCAGACAAACACAGCCTTCGTCTTCGTGCTCCTGTGCACATTGTCTGCACAAACACCCAGTAGTCCATTCCCCATTTTTGTATACCGACACATACTGTCTCGATGTGTCGACACGAAACGGAAATGCTCCACACTTGATGCATCTATTTGCCTCACATTGGCACAACAGATATCCCTCTACAATTACGCCATTTCTGAGGCGATTATCATAACACGATGGGCAATCACAACGTTGTAGCAAACAGCGTAAGCAGATACCATTAATTGTCTGCGAACATTCATACCCGCAGATGCGGCAGAAATGCTTCAGCGGAAGACACGAGGTACACACCCCATACACAAACCCCGTCCCAACTACTGCCGTGCGGATATACCGCACTTCGCCGCACTGCACACACGTATTCTTTACCCTATTCCGCCGGCGTTCATACAAATGGTATGACGACGACTCATATGCCCGCAAAAGTGTGCGAGCTAACGCCTCTACTCGTTCGGGGTGTACTTCCAGAATTTGGGTAAATTCAGCAGTATTCATTGCCCAGCTCCTTGGCGATTGCGAGGGACATCCCACTAGGATTAATTACTTTCTTGGGCAACTTATCTTTAAGTGCCCGTTCTACACCCTCGAAAATAATTTCGTACCACTCGGTGTTAAACACCCATTTGTTGCTGGGTGTCCGGTACTCTACCCCATATCTTTTCGGGCGATAATCGCCGAACTTGCCGTATAACTTCCGGCGCTCAGACTCTCCCTCCTTGATATACAAAGGGATGCCAAGGAAAAAGTCCAGCTTCTTAACGAACTCCTCCAGATTCGGAA
>RFGV01000387.1 GCA_003696605.1 Chloroflexota bacterium
ATCCACCACCTTCACCTTGGCGGATGCCGTTAGTCCTGACTGCGTATCCGTCACCGTGATCGTGGCCGTGCCGATGCCCGTCGCCGTCACCAGACCCGTGGCATCCTCGGTGGCCACCGCCGTACCCGATGAAGCGAATGTGTAGTTGCCGCTGCCGTTTTGTATCTGCAATGGAGCCGAGCCTGCCCCGGCAAAATCAACAATCATGCTGCTGGCGGAGAAAATCTTGATCGCAACTGTTGCTGTTGCCGAACTTGTCACACCTGCCGAATCCGTAACCGAAAAAGTTACGGTTGTAACTCCGGGCAAAAATGTCTGCGGCGCATCGTTCGTAACGTTGGTGAGTGCGCCATCTTCCGTGTCTCTCGCCGCTGCCCCATTAAGAAAGGCTGTGATAGCAGGATCGTTGTTTGAAATTCCCTTGGTATTTGTAGTTGTGATCACCAAATTTGCCGGCGGTGTAACAATCGGCGAATAATCAGGAACCACTTTATGTACGGAAAAATTCTCTATCACATATAGGTTGCCTGACGGATCAATTGAAATATCGGTAGGCCTTAGAAAACTTGCATTCGTGGACAGTGTGGTCACATTGCCTTGTGGATCAATTACGCGAATTACGTTATTATTTGTATCCGCCACAAAAATATTGCCGTAGCCATCCAATGCAAGATCTGCAGGATTAGTGAAGGATGCCGCTGTGCCCTTTCCATTAACATACCCCTGAGCTCCGCTACCAGCCAAAACGGTTTGCGCACCAGCAGGCGTGATCTTATAAATTGACTGATTCTGTATTGCATAGTAATTGCCGTTATCATCCACGGCTTTCACAGCGGCTGACCCTACTGCGGTCAAAGTGGTCACCGCCGCTCCAGGAGTAATCTTTCGTGTTTCTACCGTTTGGTATGAAGCTGTATCTGTCAAATACAAATTATTTTGCGCATCTATTACCAAATTACTTGGCTGGTAGGTTTGAGCTGCGGCCCCCGTCCCATCTAGATTGCCTGCGGTACCATTGCCGACAAAGGTCGTTACATTGACATTGCCTTGGGTAGTAATTTTTCGGACGCGATTGTTATAATAATCTGCAACAAAGATATTTCCATAACTATCCACGGCAAGCCCAAACGGGCCATTAAACTGTGAAGTTGCAGCTGCTCCGTCCCAGTAGCCGGGAGTGCCATTGCCGGCTAATATGCCGACAGCCCCCGAAGGGGTGATTTTGTATATGTAATTAGCCGAGGTGGGTGCATATGTGCCCACATACACATTGCCGGTTCCATCAACGGCAATACTTTCTGGGAAACCAGAAAAGCTTGCCAGAGTTGAAACAATGCCGGTCAAGGTTGATTTGTTCGAATCCGTGACCTTGATGGTGGCTGCCGAACTCAGTCCTGACCCTGTATCCGTCACCGTGATCGTGGCCGTGCCGATGCCCGTGGCTGTCACCAGACCCGTGGCATTCACGGTGGCTACCGCCGTATCAGAGGAACTGTAGGTATAGGCGCCGCTGCCATTGGCCGCATTAAGCTGCACGGTGCTCACGCCGCTCAGGTCCAGCAACTGCCCCGTCGGACTCACGGTCACCGCCAAAGACACGGTGGAAAAGGCAATCAACCCAAACATCATGATGAGATGTTTCAAAACAAGATTGGTTAATCC
>RFGV01000034.1 GCA_003696605.1 Chloroflexota bacterium
GAGTATGTCCGATTTGCCACCACAGGAAGAAGCGCATCGCATTGCCGAAGTGATTCGGGAGACCGGTATTCGGTCAGTGGTGATTAACATGGAGCATGCAGCTTTTGATCAGGGGTTGGCGCGTATGCTGGCAGATAAACTGGGTGGACCCTGTCATACGCTGGAGGATTTGCGGGCTGATACATTGTATCGAACGGTATTGGATGAGCTGGATTGAGCAAACAGGGCTGGCAATGAATTGAGCTGCAAAACACGTAAAGGGGGCAAAGAATGGATAAAAAGCAAGGGACTGGCAGCTAACCAGTCCCTTTTTCATTGGAGGTGGTGGTTTGCTGTTATGTCCCAAAGTGCATGGGCATGATGATATGTATGAAGTCGCTATCTCCCACTGGGCGAATGACGCCTGGTTCACGTGAGGAGTTGGTTTCCAGAGCAACTTGTGGGGTTTCGATGACGTTTAGTACATCACTCATGAATTTGACGTTGAAGGCAATTTCGATGGGATCACCATCTACAATGGCATCTACCTGAGCCACGTTGTCGCCGGTTTCGGCGCTGGTGGCGGAGATGGTGGCCATCCCTGGCGTGATTTCGTCGCCGGGGTTGATGTTGAAGCGGGCGGTGTGGCTGGATTCGCGGGCGAAGATTTCGGCCGTTTTGCAGGCTTTTCGTAGTTCGGCCGTATTCATTACGGTACGAGTGCGGTAGGATTTGGGGATGATGGAGGTGTAGTCAGGGAAGTTGCCGTCAATGAGTTGTGATACGAGAACCACGTTGTCCATATCGAAAATGATCTGGTTGCGACCTTCGGGCAGGGAAATGAAGACGGCTTCTGTGTCGTCGCTGGCAATACGGGCCACTTCCATGAGGGCACGGGCTGGTACGATGACAGAAATGGGGTCATCTACATAGCCGGGGATGTGGGCCGAGCGTACGGAAAGACGGAAGCCATCGGTGGCGGCCATGGTGAGTTGTCCCCCCTCGATACGTGTAGAAACACCTGTGAGGGTGGGACGGGTGTCGTCGGTGGCGGCAGCGAAGGCTACCTGATTGATGATTTGTTTGAGAACGGCCGTTTCCATTCGAATCCGATGGTTATTATCCGGCTCGGGCACCAACGGAAACTCCTGGGCATCAATCCCCTTGATATTTGCCTCCGTACGCAAGCAGGAAACATGCAATGTTTGCGTTTGCTCGTTTAGCTCCAGATGGACAGTATCCTGGGGCAACGTACTAACCAAATCATTAAATGTGCGTGCCGGGATGGTAATCGCCCCTTCTTCCTCAATTTTCGTCCCAATCCAACAGGTAATGACTATCTCCAGATTTGTGGCCGAAAGTTTGAGACGGCCGTTATCCGTCGCCAGCAACACATTCGCCAATACGGGCAAAGTAGAGCGCGTACTGACTGCCCGTCCTACTATGCTCAACCCCCGGGCCAGATTTTCTTGCAAACAGGATAGTTTCATGCCGTCTCTCCCAAAAGTTTTGTTGTATTATCCCGCATGTATTGATAAGAATAGTATACAAGAGTCTGAAAGAGAACGCAAGCCAAAACAAAAATATGTACCAATTTTCGGTTTTTCTCGCTGCCGACTCTTTCCATGTTTCAATGGCACGACACTTTTTTGAGGGGGGGCGCAGTGTGTAAAATATGATAGGTGACAATGCTCAAGGCAACATGCACATTTAGAGAAAGGCCACGTCCATACATGGGGACAAAAACGGCCGCATCACAGGCAGCCAGGACTGCTTTGGTGACGCCGTGGTCTTCATGGCCGACTACCAGACAGGTTTTGGCCGGATAGGTGAATGTGTGATACGGAACGGCCGTATCGGCCAACTCCACCGCTACCACCCCATACCCGGCCTCCCGCACCTGCTCAATGGCCACCAATGGATCTCGCTCATACCGCCACGGCACCCGCAAACTCTTAAAACGACCCACTTTATCAATCGTTGGGTGTGGTGGCGTCGGCGTAATCCCCGTCAATATCAACTCCTGCATCCCGGCCCCATCTGCCAACCGAAAAATAGACCCCACATTCGCCGGATATGCCACACTCTGCAACAATGCCGATACCATTCGCGCCGGGCGATGCTGTCGCCGATATGCTCGCAAAAATCGTTTCAAATCCGTACCGATTAATGGTTTCATACGCCTCATTGTAAACATTTTCGGCCGTTTCGGCGACCAAACAACCCAAAAAAAAGCGGCCTTCGGAAACATACTCCGAAGACCGCCTTCAATCAGACGGACAAACCGTCAGCGCTTACTGCTGGGAAATCAGCGGCATGAAAATATTGGTGAAGCCAGTGACATCCAGCGGGAAATAAAGCACCTGATTGTCCGGATGGCCATTATAGTCAACCACCATGACACCCTTTGGCCGCGTTGCCAGATAACCACCCGTATCATTGACTATGGGAACCCAGGCCGCCGACCGATTATCCGGACCAGGATCATCGCTAGCCAGATACACGAATGGCCGTTTGGCAATATCGAAATACCCGGCTTCAGAGGCATCCGAATTCCCCAACACATCAAACCCAAAGAATTGGTAATTAAAGTCTGTGTTGGCGGTGGTGGTAATATCCTCCAGGCCATTCCAGGTTGCCGGCAGATACCATTCCTGGAAGCTGGCATTATAGTCCGTGTAGATCAAGTACGGGCTGCCTAGCGAGAGGTCAGAGGTTTGCAAATCAACCTGGACAATTACCCAGACATCATCACTATCACCACCATTATATGCACCATAGTTCCAGTTGAAGTTCAACAGATCATAGGTGCCATCTTCATCCACATCCAGGTACATATCAAACTCACTAATATATGGCTGCGGTGTATGCCACGCCCCATACGAACTGATTGCCGGCACAAAGATGTCACCATATGTACTGTTATTCCAGCCATAATCCATCCCAATGTACCGAATATCACCGTGATCCAGCACATCCAACTCGTTGGTATCTGCCACATAAACCGGGTAGATGAACAAACTGGAAGAAATCGGCCCGGTATGCTCCAGACTCAGCCACCCAAATGATGTGTAGGGGAAGCTGGTTACAGAAGTGCCATCATCACTTACCTGGCTGTACGGCCGTGGCTGCAAGTAGAACGGCACTCTTAACGAGTCGGTGGGAACGACTGTGTTGGTGAATACGACATAACCGGAGTATTCCTCCAACGTACGCTCGAACTCATTAGGCACCTGTGTGGCATCAATGGTCAGGTTCACCGGCACGCTGGCAGAACCATTGGCTGACACAGAAACGGTAACAGGCAGGGAGAGCGAAACACCTTTGGTCATGGATTCGGTGTAGAAGTACCAGGTAGCGGTGTAAACTTTGGCCGTAGAGGTGAAGTTACGCAGGGTAATCAGCTTGGTGTCATAGTAGAAGTCGGTGCTGAAGGGGACCACACCCCAGTTCAGGCTGACCAGGTCTTTGTCGCCGATGGCCACTGTATCCGCCGTCACTGCCTTGTAGGCATCCACCCGGCCTGCACCCTGGCGCGGCACAGGAGAATTGTCTGTCAGATCAACGGCCGTATTCATCATAGCCGCCTTAATCTGCTCCACTGTCCAGTTGGGGTGTGCCTGCCGCATCAACGCAGCCACACCAGCCACATGCGGGGCAGCCATAGATGTACCACTAAAGCTCACACCATTGACACCCTCACCCATGGCAGCGGCAAAAATAGCCACACCCGGTGCAGTAATATCCGGTTTCAGCATCGAGTCGGTACCACGCGGGCCACGCGAAGAGAAGTCCGCAATCTTGTCAGCCGGGGTGTACGGGTCAGGCAGGCTCTGGACATCATCTGCAGCTGATACAACCACTGTCTGCCCATCAGCCGGAACCAGATTCAAGCCATCGTCGTGAGTGATGAAGGCAGCCGGAATATTAACCGGATCACCCCCCATGGTTACCCATGTATTGCCACCAGTGCTGTGGTTGAAAATAATCGCCCCAACAGCACCCAAAGCCGCCGCGTTATTGACCTTATCCGTAAAGGCGCA
>RFGV01000388.1 GCA_003696605.1 Chloroflexota bacterium
CACAATTGCTGCAGGCGCACTAAGTCCTGTTCACAAAGAAACCGCTGTTTTCCAGATCAAATTGCCCAATACTGATGCAGCCTCTGGAGTTGTCGGCAATCATGGCACAACTACCGGCGCCGGTGACTTCGATTTGGCTGCAAATCCAGTGCCAGTTACTACGGCTGGTCAGCCTGTCCACCCAGGAACAGTCTCCGTCGTGTTCAGCCCGAGTGGAAATATAGTTGACAACGGTGACGGCACGGTAACCGGGTCTGGGTTCCCTGGTCCAACTACAAGTTTGACTGGGTTCATAGACTATGATACCGGTAAAATGTATACTGACGCTGCGTTTACAACTCCGCTTGTTGTCACAGGCGCAGCCAACGGCACTGCAGCTTCGTCTGCTGTAACTACAACATTTGATGTCTCTACCTTTATAGAAAAGGCGGCGACAACAGATAACCTCGCTCAAGGTGTGGCGCTCGCCGCCGCCGCGCTAAATGGAGCATCTCTTGATGCCGGCGGCACTAATCCAAATACCATAGACCTTGTTGACAGTGTTACCGCTCCAACCGGATCAGGTGCCATCAGCTTCTCGACCACAGCGCCGTCCGCGCCGTCTACTTACGGCCCAGGCGTCATTTTGGTTGACTATGTTGCCGCCGGTGTCGTTGACTCTGATGTTGCCGGTAACCTCTCTGGTGATGTCGGCGTCGGCACCAACACAGTAGACTTTACTACTGGTGACGTTGACGTTGAATTGGCGTCTCCGGCATTAGGTGTAACTCTTTCTCATGGCGCCGTCACTTCTGGTCCGTTCAGTGTCGGAGAGACAGTAACCGGTGGAACCTCTGGCGCCACAGGCACCGTGGCCGTTCTGGGCTCTGGTTTCATGGTTGTTGAGTCCGTTGCCAACGGACCGTTCCAGTCTGGTGAGGTGGTTACCGGCGGAACTAGTGGCGCGTCGGCTACGTTGGACAGTGCATCATTGTTGACCGGCTCGTCAATCGACGCCGATTACCAGACCGGCCAAGTCGTTACCGACGATGGCCTTGGAAATCTTATTGGCGATGTTGACGCGGCCGGTAACAATACTATAGATTATGCAACCGGCGCTTACGACGTGACATTCGCCGCAGCGCCCCTTAATGGATCGAATGTGTTGGCTAACTATGTTAGTTTGCCGCGAGTTGTCGAGTTCCAGCTAACTGGCGGATCTGACGGCACTGCTGTGACACGAGCTGAAATTTCCGACCCGTCATTAGAGGCCAACAAAGAAGGAATATATGCCTTTGATGACGTGGAAGACCCTCTAAACATGGTTGTTCCTGACTTCGAAGGTTCGCAATTTGTTCAGGCGGATCTTGTAGACTTTGCCAAGGCGCGTAACACTAGGTTCGCGATCCTCGGAGCGGCTAATGGTACGACCAAGGACGAGGTCATTAAATATGTCCTTGTCGACCAGGCATTCGACAATAAGGTGTCAGCCTTCTACTGGCCTAATGTCTACTTTGTTAATGAGTTAACAAATAGACCAGAACTGATACCTGTCACGCCATTTGTCGCTGGCGTATACGCACGCACTGCGTTCAACAAGAACGTCGGTAAATCGCCCGGCGGTATTGAGGATGGAAGAATTGACGCTAATGGTGTCGTTGGCCCCGAGTTTGGCAATCTAATTAACGACATAAATGTCAGAGACGCTCTCTACCAGAGCAGAATAAACCCATTGTTCAACAGCGATGCAACTGGATTTGTTGTGTGGGGCGTTAGGTCGCTGTCGACGGAAACCAGATGGCGCTATGTCAATGCTCGACTACTCCACAACTTCCTCATGGACGCTGTTAATAGACAATTACAATGGGCGGTATTCGAAAATAATGGACCAGCTCTTTGGGCAAGAATAGAAACCGCACTGAAGGGCTTCTTCGGAAGCTTATTCAGGCAAGGCTACTTTGCCGGCACAACAGAAGAGCAGGCGTTCTTCGTGGTTTGCAATAGGTCGAACAACAACCAGTCAACAATTGACGAGGGTAAGGTTATAGTTGACATCGGCTTTAGCCCGTTCAAGCCTGCCGAATTTATTGTGTTCAGGCTCAGTCAGCCCGCGAGCACGATCACTATTTAGAGTCAAAAATATTTGATTATCTAACACCGTAGTGTAGAATGATGTCATAAGGCCAATAGCTATATTGGCCTTATGGCAAACAAATAAATTTGTTCGCCTTTCAATTTTACTTAGATCTTTATAGAATATAATCTTGAGTGAGTATACTTACTAAAGGAGTCACAATATGGCACGCGCTGTCGAAACCGATCCCTATCACAAATTCAGATTTCATCTAGTGGACCCAGCAGGGGGCAATCTTGACCCGGTGGCCGGCTTTATATCCGTGACGATGCCCGATGTTTCCATCGACGCCGTTCCATATCGTGAAGGCCTGACAAGATGGACGCAGAAGTATCCCGGTATTCCTACGGTCAGTGACATTACACTGACAAAGGGTATATTTAAGCGAGATTCGGATTTCTATGTATGGATACTGAAATGCATCAATGGCGGTGAAGATTACAGAACTGAATTGCTATTGAATGAGTTCCACATTTCTGACGAGTGGGGGATAAACGGTAGCCCATCAAGGGTAACTAGGCTCCGCGAAGTGTTCCCAACATCTGTGAAGCCCACAGATGATAAAGAATCATCGACGCCAGATATTGCAATTCAAACAATGACGCTGG
>RFGV01000389.1 GCA_003696605.1 Chloroflexota bacterium
ATCCAGAAGTGGATCAACAAGGCTGAAACCGAAGAGGGTGGCTCCGACTACCGATGGACCAAGATTTGGCTCAAGGATCGGTTCACCTGCATCATGCCGTGGCTGAACGTCAAGGTTAAGGGTCTGACTGCCTAATAGCCGAAAGGCCGGGGCCAACAATGGTGTTGGCCCTGTTTTCTCTGAAAGGAGTATCAAAATGCCAAGTGCAGTAAGCGCACACAACCCTATCCGAAGAGCCTTGCGTCGTTCGGCCCGTGCAGAAACGCCAACGGTGGTTCACCTGCCAGGCTCGACGACAAGTAAGGTGTTTTTTGTCAACGCCACCCAGGCGGCCTTTGAAATCCGCAGCGCATCGGTATGGATCGAGACTGCGGATACCGGGGCCACATTCAAAATCTTTTTGGCCGACAGCACAGACGGTGGCTTTGAGAACGGCTCGTCCATTCTCGCACAAAGCACGACACCCAACGTTGACGCCAACGGGGCTTTCAGCCTGACAGCAGCAGACAACGCTGTTGACACCCACCACAACTGCCAAATCTCCAGCAGCGTAAGGTTCCTTGCGCCCGGTGAGGTTCTCGGCATCCAAATCAGTGGTGGTGCTGGAACTGCCAACTTCATTGTTTCTGTTGATCTGATCCCTGCGTAAGGAGGCCCCTGATGGCTCATACGATTGAAGATTTTGAACTGAAGGAAGGCCCAAACAAAGGTCAGAAGCGACCGGCGATTGTGGTCGATACGAGCGGCGGGTTTGAACACCTTGTGGTGTTTGTCAAACCCGATGATGGCTTCGGCCCGGTCTGTTACGCCAGAAGGCGGGTGTCGTCTGCTGGTGGCAAACCCAGCGACAAGCCGACCGGAAAGAGTAAGTAACTTTTCACCCCAAACCGGCTTAACAGGCCGGTTGGGGCTTTTGGGAGCCGGTGCATGGGTATTTTGCTCACAGAAGCGAGAGAGATGCTCAGGGGTGCGGTGTTGCACGCCGGTGACAGCTTTGGGAATGACAAACTGGACTGGGCGATACTCGAAACTGGGGAACGGCTCGTTATGGAGGCGAAGCTAAACAGGTCTATCGCTTCCGCGCAAACCAAGGTGGGTAACCGCGAACTCGATATTTCGAGCTTCGTTAGCGGGTTCACCTATTATGATGTGATTGGCCCGCCGTTTTTGTCGCACGGGTCATATTATTTTGATGGCGCGTCATACAACGACACCACACGCCTATTGTCGTTTTCAACGACTTATCTGGACGACTACCACTTTTCTGAGGGGGACACAGTTCTTTTCAGTAGCGGGACCGGACTGCCATCCGGGTTGTCCGAAATCAGGATTGCAAGCGTGGACAAGACGCTTGGCAATATCACACTGGAGACTTCTGTTGGGGCAAGCTCCGGTGCAAATGACTGGACCGGCACAATCATGTCGGTAACGTCAACATCGTCGGACTGGAACAAAATCAAAGTTATGTCAATGAGCAGCTTCCGGCAAATGAACAACGAGTTTTCTTTGGCGGCTGGCAGGCCGGAGATGCTTGTTTGGGTCAACGAAACCACCTGTTGGCTGTTCCCAGTACCAGACGAGAAATACACGCTTTTTATCCCGTATTCACAGAAGTTTTCGTCTGAAACGTGGACACCCGGAACAATGGGCGGGTGGTCAGCATCGACAACATATCGACGGGGTGATGTCGTTGTTTACACGCCAGACGCAACTCCGTATACCTACCGGAGCAAGATTGACGGCAACCTGAATAACTCCCCGCCAGACGGAATATCGAATGACCAGTGGCAGATCATTGGTCCAGCGTCGTCTTATCCCGCGCCAGACCCACAAACCGTTACACTGAACGTTCCCATGCGGTGGGCGCCAAGATGGCTGCGAACCGGCGCGAGAGCGACGCTGCTGCATGGCGTGCCCGGATACCCGAAAACTGATGTTTTGTACCGTCAGTTTGATTGGCTTATTGAGGAGATACTGGACAAGACCGAAAGCGTTGGCGTTTTGTATGGGACGCTTAATGAGGTTGATGAGTTCTACGGGCCGAGGGGATTATAACGATGGCACTTGCTCATATTGTAAACGGCAGCTTTGATGGCTCGGCGTACAAGATCAAAGTCTTGGGCGGGTCCATTATCAAGCGATACGCAACAAGAGAGGTGTCTGGTGCTGGTGATGCAGAAACCGGTTCAGTGTTTACCAGTGGCCGCATGGAGCATATTGTCAACGCATCCGGCGTGTATACGCCAGACTCAGGCACTTCATACCCACTACCGGTTGTTGGCAGCCCAATCACCGGAAGCCCGTTATTCCGTTTGTCCCGCCTTCGATTGAACCTGAACCAGCGGCTCAGGAACATAACCGGCGCGGAAGATGCGTTTCCGTATTCGACATACCAAGCCGGGAGGCCGATCATTACAGGCGGCGGGTTCGGATGGGCCAAGGACGACGATGCCATTATGAGCGATATGTCGTCAACATCGGGCGAGGTCGGCTCGTTTGATGTAACGATTAACCCGTCGGGTCCGGTCAAGTTTGAGGCGGCGATCAAGATCACTAATTACAACATCCAAATCCCGTTCCGTGACGGCGGGGCGACCCCTGTTGTGTTTCAGTTTGTGGTGAACGATATTACCCCGGTGATAACCAATACACCGTTCAGTGGCGCGTCGTCTGGCTTTACTACCGACCTAAATACCTCCGAAGCAAGGTATCAAGGCACGGTCATTCCATACCAGGTTCAGATGGACGTTGATTTTGAGAATCTTGTCCCGACGGTTATTGCCGTATCAGGCCCGTTCAGTGGCGCAATCACCGTTACGACGTAGCAAGAGGGGCGCTATGGATAGTGACAAAATCATTGAAGAGCTTGGGTACAAAAGGCAGGTTGATAATAGACCTCCCGAACCGGACGAGGTTGTTGGCGACCCCATAGAGCCGCCAGAGCTTTGGGGCGACGACGATGCTTTCGAGGAGAACGAGAACGCCGGAAAAGAAGAGGTATCACAAGATAGTGTAAAGGTAAAGGTCTACCCGGCTCCGGGGGGCGACGACGGGCCTGGGCCGCCAGAAGACGAAGGCGGTGATGAAGGGGGTGTTGACCTTCCGGAGTCGGACGGGCAGGGCGAGGCTGATTTATCTGAGATCAAAGAGCGTATCGACAGGCTGGAGGAAAAGCTTGATGATGTTGCCGGTATGATAGCCACAATACCTGACGACATTATGAACAAGCTGATGGGTGAATCACAATGAGCCACAAACCAAAGATCAACCACGATATTGAGAACAGCACAAGCTTGACGGTGGGCGTTGAGAATTATGAGGGGACGAAGGCCGTACGCGCGTTCCACATACCCGGCAGTGAAATAAGTGGCACTGGCAGGAAGAAGATCAAAAACGGGCTTGAGATATATATCAACTCGCACAAAACCAATGTTTATGGCGAATACGTCCACCCGGACTATGAGGACAAGGGGAGCGGTTCCAACATAAAGGTTGGCGATCTTCCTCTCAACTCTGTTCGTGGTTACAAATATGGCGACGGTATCATCGGCTCGGCGGTTTACGGAAGAACCGGGGTTAGCGTGCCAAGATACGACGCCTTCCAGTTTGCAAGGGAGACAAGTTTTCACGCCGGGAAACGGTATATTCGATATTATCCCGACGAGAACCTTGTGCTTTTGCCGTGGGACAATGAAAACAGCAAGTGGTCTAAAGACCCGGCTAAAATATCTACCGGGTGGAAGTCGTCGGTCAATACAGTCCGGGTTGATTATGTTCGTAATCAGATTGTTGTCCGCACAGTTCTGCCGTTCCACCCAATGCCCATTATTTTATCGAAGGCCGGAGTCGGTTCATTCACAGAGTTGCAGGGGGTGATGAACAGCAAGAGCTTTGTGATTAATGGAATAAGAAGGCCCAAACAAACGCTTAGATTCGACGCGATCCAAATAAAGCCGTTTGGCGGCACTGGAAAGCTTAAATATCTGGTTGAATATCAGTTTCTTGAGGATGCTCATACATGGGCCAATAGAATATCGTTGTGGAAGCGCTACCCGTGTGGTGGAATCAGGCTAAATCAGCCGCCAACCTACCCAACACTTGGACACCCAAACTGCGAAGGAGAATCGACCGATTCTGATTGGTTCGGCAAATGGGCTTACGTTTATAAAGACATTTTGGTTTCTGGGACTTTTGTGATTTGCAACTGGACAAGAAGCGGCATTAAATGCTACCGTTATGAGCCAACACATAGGCCATTAGACTTTCGGGGTATATTCCCAACGCACGATTCGCCTAGTGGATATGACGGAGTAACAATCAACTTCTCGCCGAACAAAAGACGGATTAGATGAGCAACCTTATAGTGAGAAACCAAAATGTCTGGAACACTACCAAACGGGCTTGACAGTATCGAACACACTGGTTTGCTGGTAACGCCGGAGCTTATCGACCAGATCAATGATCGCCTTGGGCAGTTGGCCATTGAGGTGACGGGTTCCCATCCGGTCGATGTGTCGTCACAAAATGTCGGGCATTTCAACGTGTCGCTTGACATTGATGGTAAAAACGACAGTGATGAAGGATAATGAGCGGAACGCTGCCAAATGGGTTGGCGCCCATAAAATACCGTGGCCCCTTGTGGACGCCGGAGCTTACAAGGGAGATTAACGACCGCCTTGGCATGATCGCCAAGATGGTCACGGTAAGCGCTCCATTTATAATTGACATGCCAAAAGACGGGCACTTCACTATAGGGTTTGACCCCTCCCTTTGCGATTCAGACGAATGTCCGTGGATTCCCCGTGAATGCCGGGAAAATCCAGACCTTCCTTTCTGCCCAGACTATCCGTGGTGTCCGTGGCCGCCTTGCGATGATGACCCGTGTGAGGGGCCGGACTGTAATTGCCCCACCTGTATTCCACCTTGCACCGACGATTTTGATGGCGATAAATGCCAGTGCTGGGATGGGACGGTGGTTTCTGACCCAGACGAATGTCCTGACTGTAACGATGGAACCAGACCAGACCCGAAAACTGGAGAATGTCGGGACCAATGCTGGTCCGGCGCTTCCTGCGATGGCAAAGGTTTTGGGTTGTTTAGGGTGATAAACGGCTATAAAGGGGATGTTGTATATGACGGATTCAGTTGTTGGATTCTTGATAATACTGCGCCGTGTCCAGAAGGAAGTGGAACAAGGGCCACAGTCGTAAGCGGTTGCAACGATCCAAAATGCTTGGCGTGCCGAGAGATAACAAGTTGTCAATCGGGTGAGACGTTGACAACGACAACAGACTTATCTGGCGAGTCTGTTATCGAGTGGAACGGCGACTGTTGGATCGTTGGTGATTTTGTTGATTGCACCGGCAGCGAAGTGTCCGTGGCTGGGTACACACCCCGCACCGGCTGCGCCGATGCCAACTGCCCGGCTCCATGTGGTGATTGCTCCGGCGCGCAGCCAGCGGCTACCGCATCAGGTAGCGCGACCGCCGATATGCACGAGCCGACCCCACCAGGCGGCTATTTATGCTCCGTGTCTGTCTCGGAAGGGGCGTCGCTGTCATACCGGCCCGACCTGTTTACCTCCACCGGAACCTATTGCCGCTGGTATTGGGATAAGCACGACGGGTCTAAGTCGTACACGCTATCTGTCCAATACAACATTCCAACTGACGACTATGACATATCTTTTACCGTTGAAGGCTACCCTGTGTTCCCTGGTACCTGTTCCGGCG
>RFGV01000390.1 GCA_003696605.1 Chloroflexota bacterium
ACCGGGAATGTCAGCCGCAGACTATTTGCGAGAATCTATCCTGAACCCCAACGCCTTTATCGTACCCGACTGCCCCAACGGTCCGTGCCTGGCAAATGTCATGCCCCGAGATTACAGCACCCGGCTGACAACCGAACAAATCGAAACAATGGTCACCTTTTTATTAACACAAACCAACACATCACCCACGTCGGCAGTTGGTGAGGACACACCCGCCCCAGCCCCGAAAGCATTTCCAGCCCCCAAACAAACGCAAGCACTCCCGGAAAACGGCCGTGTTCTCTTCACCACCGAAATCCTTCTCCTCACCCTCATCCTCCTGCTCACCCTCCTCCGCCTCCTCTACACCACCACCCACAATGACAACTAACGACCAAAACGGCCGTGTCCGAAACAAACAAAACCGTGTTATAACATACAAACACAAACCCGGGAGTACTATTATGAACCTGGAAATCATCACCCATCATCCCGACCAACCCAAACACACAACACCCCTCTTATTCATTCACGGTGCATGGCACGGTGCATGGTGCTGGGAAGAAACATTCCTGCCCTACTTTGCCAAACACGGTTACACCGCCATCGCCCTGAGCCTGCGCGGACACGGCAATAGTCCCAACAACAAATCCCTACGCTGGACACGCATCTCAGACTATGTAGAAGATGTACACCAATGCATCACCCAACTTCCCCAAACGCCAATCCTGATAGGACACTCAATGGGAGGACTGGTCATACAAAAATATCTGGAAACACACGAAGCCCCAGCAGCCATACTACTAGCCGCCGTCCCCGTTCATGGTGTACTTCCGGCCAGCCTGCGCAAAGCCTTTCATCACCCAATACAATTCCTGCAAGCCAGTGCCACCATGCGACTTTACCCCCTGATCAGCACATACGACCTGGCCAAAGAAGCCTTTTTCTCAGACAACACCCCTCCCGAACTAATCCATCACATTTTCGGCCGACTACAAGACGAATCCTTCCTGGCATTTATGGACATGCTGTTTTTCAGCCTGCCCCGCCCCCAAAAAGTAAATACACCCTTGCTAATACTAGGCGCAGAAAAAGACGGCATCTTCAAGCCAGAAGAAATTGAAAAATCAGCACGCGCATTTGGTACACAAGCCGAAATCTTCCCCAATATGGGACACGATATGATGCTAGAACCAGGATGGCAACAGGTGGCCGATCGTATTCTGGCATGGCTGGATGAAAAACAACCATAACAAAAATGCCGGCTATGCATACATAACCGGCATTCCACAATTCGTTTGGCAAACAACAACAAACTGTCAAACTTTCAATACCGATATTTCTCCCGCAAGGCACGTTGTACCTGTCGCTCAGCATCTTTCCTGGCCAAATCAGCCCGTTTGTCATACTTTCTTTTACCCCGTGCCAGGGCAATTTCTATTTTGGCCAGTCCATTCTTGAGGTACATTTTTGTGGGCACAACAGTTAACCCCTTTTGGGAAAGCTGACCAATTATTTTGTTTATCTCGCGTCGGTGTAGCAACAGTTTGCGCGGACGAACTGGATCGTGGTTTTCTCGATTTCCGTGTTCATAAGGGGCAATGTGCGCGTCAATGAGCCAAAGTTCGCCATCACGTGGCTGCACAAAGCTACGTTGCAGGCTAACACGTCCTGCTCGTATTGACTTGATTTCTGTGCCGGTCAGGACAAGCCCTGCCTCAAATTTCTCCAGTAGCTCATAATCGTGTGTCGCTCTTTTGTTGTTGGAGACGATTTTGATACCTTGTTGCTTCATATCACTTTTGCCTGATTATTCTCCATTCAGGATGTACTCGATGGCACGTTGGAGTTGGGTGTCGTTTTCGCCACCCAAGTCTTCTGGAGTAGCGACTTCAATGTCTGGTGCGATGCCCTGTTTATCAATTGTGTTGTTGCTGGGTGTGTACCAACGTGCAATTGTTACCCGAAGTTCTGAACCGTCGGAAAGTGTGTGTACTTGCTGGACCGAGCCTTTGCCAAAGGTGGTTTCACCAATGAGGATAGCTCGACCGTTATCTCGTAATGCACCAGCCACAATTTCGGAAGCACTGGCGCTTCCGGCATTGACAAGTACAACCAGAGGAATCTCTTCGGCTAAATCTCCATCGTCAGATTGATACACTTGTTCCAAACCACGGCCGTTTCGTTCAAACAACACAACCCCTTCTGGTAAGAACATATCGGCTACTGCTACTGATTGATCCAAAAAGCCACCTGGATTATCGCGCAAGTCAAAAATAAGTGCGCGCGGATTTTGAGCCAGCAGTTCTTCCAATGTTTCCCGCAACCGCTCTTCTGCATTTCGGTTGAATTCAGTCAGGCGAACATAAGCTATGTCGTTTTCCAGCATTTCTGCTTCGATAATGGGTATTTCAAAACGGGTGCGGGTAATTGTGAACTCCAGTGGTTCTGGTTCACCAGGGCGCATAATGGTTAGTGTGACTTGTGTGCCACGAGGTCCTCGCACTTTTAGCACAACTTCATCCAGGCTTTGGCCGGTTACATCTTCTCCATCAACGCCGATGATGATGTCTCCTGGCTTAAGGCCGGCAAGGTCAGCGGGTTGGCCATCAATGGGGCGTACAATTTCTATCTGCCCTTCTTCATTTTCACGCACAAAGGCGCCAATGCCTTCTACTGAGCCACCCATATCTTCCCGCAAGCGGGCAGCAATTTCTGGCGGGATGTAGCGGGTGAATTGATCATCCAGGGTTTCAATGGAGCCTTGGATGATGGCGTGCAGAAGTTCGTCTTCTGGTGGCAATTCGCCGTCGAATTCTTGTTCGATGATGTCCCATGCTTCATAGAAAACGTCTAGTTCTACGTCACGAATCTCAAATTGGGTAGCATTACGGCCGTTATCGGTGGTGGGAATTGCTGTGGGTTGGTCGGGGGCAGCCTGGCCATTTTGTGTTTGCTGTGCGCCACCAGCCGGACCAGCTTGCTCACCGGCTTCAACCGCAGAGGGGTTCGTCACTGGTTCTGTGGTGGGGTTTGTAAACAGGCGGCCTACTGCCACGCCAGCACCAAACACAACAACAATAGCTAACAGACCGATAATCCATTTACTCAAGGAAGGTTTTTTTTCTGATTCAAACTCGCTCATCTTCTATTACTGCCTTTCTCCAATTTGAATTTCACATTTGGTCTAAATTTTTACCATCTGCCAGCATAATCGGGACGAAAAGAACGGCCGTTTGCCAACCGATATGCCCAATGCAGTTCTACTAGCTGTCGCAAATGTAACAAATCATGCCCGGCCCAGGCGACAAGCATATCACCGGCCGAAATCGGCCCAAATGGCGTCTCATAACTTGCCTGCCAATCTGCCCCGGTTAATGTCGCCAACCAGGTTAAGGAACGTTCCCGTTCCTGCCGGAAATTGGCCAACGATTCGGCCAGATCGCGCTTATTATACGCACGGGCTGTTACCCAACCTTCAGGATCAATCGGCGGCCATTTTTCTGCCGGATGGTGCAAAATGTAATCAAGACGGACGCGAAAGTCCTCTCTCTCTTCGTCATACAAATGATTGACTACTTCCAACATTGACCAGGAGGCGGGGTCAGGCTTCCATTTGGCCTGTTCATCTGTTACCCAATGGGCAAGCTCATAAATGGCTGCGGCTGTTTGTTTCATTTGGGTTTGAATCTGTGGTAAATCAATCACAAGCACCTCCGGGCGGTTATTGTTCCAATTGCTGCAAATAGGAAACGGCCGCTTCCAACACCTCATCTCGCCCATTTTCTATCGCTTCCTGTGTTACTTCCACCAAAATATCCGGCTCCAGCCCCTGCTGATCAATCTGGTGATGATCAGGCGTCAGCCAGCGGGCTGAAGTCACATGCACTGATGACCCATCACTCAAGTCATACACCAATTGCACAGACCCCTTACCAAAAGTACGGCCGTTTCCGACAAGAACCGCCCGCTCTCGATCCTGCAAAGCACCAGCCACAATTTCCGCTGCACTTGCCGTCCCTCCATCCACCAACACCACCAACGGCATATCACCTGCCACCGTTTCTGCACTCGCTTCAAACACACGCTCCCCTTCATTTCGAGACTGTTGAAACAAAATCGGCCCATCCGCCAAAAAATGATCAGCCACTTCTACAGCCCCATCCAGCAAGCCACCCCCATTACCCCGCAAATCCAAAACAAGCATTGTTGCGCCCTGCTCCTGCAAATCCACAATCGCCTGGCGCACTTCATTCCCACTTTCCGCACTAAATCGGGTTAGCTGAATATAACCAATTCGCTCATCTTCAGCCAGCAAACGGTAACTGACAGAAGGAATCAAAATATCATCCCGTTCAATTTCTATATCCACCGGCTCGGTAGCACCCGGATGCAACACCGTCAGCACCACCACAGTTCCCTTAGGTCCCCGAATCAAATCAGCCACTTCTTGCACACTCATATCCGGCGTCACAGGCTGCCCATCCACCGCCAGCAACACATCACCAGACAAAATACCAGCCAACTCTGCCGGATTATCTGGAATAGGCTCCAAAATAATATCCCCACCATCTTCCGGCCGGGTCAGATATGCACCAATTCCCCCAAATGTTCCTTGCAACGATTGCCGTTCTTGCTCACGAACAACAGGCTCAATAAACACAGTATACGGATCATTCAGGGCGGAAATGGCACCACGAATGGCCGCATAGGTTAACTCCTTGGAAGTGGGCAAATCCCCCAAATAGGAGGCTTCCACAAACCCCCATGCCTCCCAAAACAAATCAAAATCTTCCCGGTCGCGCACCAATGTCCCGCCGCGTTGCAGTTCAATAAAGTCATTGACAAAGTAACCGGCGACAAAGGCACTAACAGCCAGAGTAATGAGCAGAAAAATTGCCAGCAGGTTTTTCATTCGATCAGACATATGCTTTCGTAAAAAATGCCAGCAAGGATGCTGGCTATCCCGTTTTTTAAAGAAATTGTAACACAGGTGTTTGGCAAGGCAATCTACGGTATAATGCTTTTCAGAAACATTTAACGCGTAAGAGATGAGTAACTATACAAGGTGTAAGATTGTATAAGTTACAGAAACAAAGAAAAACGCCGCTTTGCCTCTTTGTCTGTGATGATACTTACGCGAAATATCCATAAGTAAAAAGCATGATGGGGGGAAATCCTCCCTGTGTATTGTTGAGATAGCAGCATGACTCGTATTTGGCGCATCTGGCTGGTCCTGGTGCTGTTGGTGTCGCTGTGGACAATGCCCTCGCGGGCAACGGCCGTTTCTGCCGATAGTTCCGCTGCCACCATCACAGCCCAGGCCCAAACCATCCTTGAGAGAATGAGTGTCGAAGAACGCGTCGGTCAGCTATTCCTTGTGACCTTCCAGGGAGATACGGCCGAACGCAATAGCGACATCGCCGAACTCATCCTGACATATCGGGTGGGAGGTGTGCTACTGTTGGCTGAAAACAACAACATCACCGGCTATGGTGATGTGGATAATGTACCCGTACAGGTAGCCGAATTGGTCAACGACTTACAGCGACTAGCCATGCTGGGGCTGACAACGGCCGTTTCCGAACCCACCGACCCCACCATTGACCCTGACGCTGTCCCCCCCACCCCCATTCCACCCATCACACCATCCGGCGTCCCCCTTTTCATCGCCATTTCCCAAGAAGGCAGCAACCTCCCCTTCAGCCAGATACACAACGGACTCACTCCCCTGCCCAACAACATGGCTATTGGCGCTACCTGGCAACCAGACATGGCCCGTGTAACCGGCGAAATACTCGGACAAGAGCTGAGCGCCATTGGCATCAACATGCTCCTTGGCCCATCTCTTGACGTATTAGAAAATCCAAACCCATTCAATCCCAACCAGATTGGTGTACGCAGCTTTGGTGGGCACCCTTACTGGGTGGGGCAAATGGGCCAAGCATTCATCGCCGGCTTGCATCAAGGCAGCCAAAATCGTCTGGCCGTTATTGCCAAACATTTTCCCGGAAATGGCAGCAGTGACCGCCCCGTTCAGCAAGAAATCCCCACCGTACGCAAAAACCTCGCCCAGCTACGCCAAACCGAACTGGCACCCTTTTTCACCGTTACTGGCCTGGCCGAAACGGCCGAAACCACCACAGATGGCCTGTTGGTCACCCACATACGCTATCAAGGCTTTCAGGGAAGCATTCAGGCCACCACACCACCCGTCAGCCTCGATCCCCAAGCCCTCTCCATCTTGATGCAACTACCCGAAATCGCCCCCTGGCGCCAAAACGGCGGCCTGCTTGTCTCCGATGCATTAGGCGTGCGTGCCGTTGAGCGATTTTATGATGATACCCAGCAAGAATTCCCCCACCGACGTGTAGCCAAAGATGCCCTTCTGGCCGGAAATGACCTGCTATTATTGGCTGACTTTGCACTCGGAGATGCCGATTATGCTATCCAATTGAGTAACATTAAAGACACTATCCTCTGGTTTCGGGAAAAATATGAAACCGATCCATCCTTTCAGCAACGGGTAGATGAAGCCGTATTACGCATTCTCTCACTAAAATTGAAACTATACGGGGAAAACTTCTCGTTAAATGACGTATTGGTAGACCCAAACAAAGTGGCTGGTCAGCTCGCTGGGGGAGAAACGGCCGTTTTCAGCCTTGCCCAGGCAGCCCTCACCCTCATCTCCCCCAGCCCCACCGAACTCGCCGAAAGAATCCCCAGCCCACCCGGCCCCCAGGACAACATCGTCATCTTCACCGACGTTCGCACCCATCAGCAATGCACCACCTGCCCAGAACAGCCCATCATCAGCAAAACCGCCCTAGAAAACCGCATCCTGGCTCTTTATGGCCCACAAGCCAGCAACCAGATCGCCGCCACCCAAATCCACAGCTTTAGCCTCACCGACTTGCAAGCGTTCCTCAACGCCGGTCCTGGCCTCATCCAACTCCCCACGCCAGTTATTACGGCTACCACCAACGAAGCAGGCACACCCTTTCCTACTCCCACCACTGCGCCGCCACCGCCCGGTTATGAGGTGCAACAGGCTTTGCGAGAGGCCACCTGGATAATTTTTGCCCTGATGGACAATTCAGAAACGGCCGCAGCCTTCCATGCCTTCCTGGCTGAACGTCCGGACATCGTTCGCAGTGCTCGAGTCATTGTTTTTGCCTTTGATGCACCCTATTTTCTCGATGCCACAGAAATCAGCAAACTAACTGCCTATTACGGCGTATATAGCACCACCGAGGCATTCATTGACGCAGCCGTACGCGCCCTGTTCCAGGAATCATCCTTACCAGGAGCATCACCCGTAGATATTGAAGGCATCAATTACCGCATAGCCGAGCAAACACGCCCCGATCCAGCTCAAATCATCGAGTTGTTTGTTGTGCGTGATGGTGAACCTCAATCACCAGCCGGTACAGAGCCTTTGGCTGTTTCTATTGGCGAGACATTACACTTGCAAACGGGCATTATTAAAGACCGAAACGGCCACCCAGTACCAGATGGAACGCTGGTGCAGTTCATTCAGCGGGATCGGATTCAGGGGATTGTAAGCATTATTGCCGAAGTGCCTACCCATAATGGGACAGCCCAATTGGATTATGTGCTGGAAGCACGAACAGGACCAGGACAATTTCGGATTACGGCCGTTTCTGGCGATGCCAAAATTTCACAGGAAGTAGATATTGCCATCGAAGGTGAAGCACAAATCAGCATTATCACTCCTACCCCTGTGCCCACGCCCACACCAACACCCGTGCCAACAGCCACACTCGCCCCCACAGATACGGCCGTTCCCCTCTCCACTGCCACTTCCATACCTACCCCAGCCCCCGAAACGAACGAACCAGTCATCCAAATTGCCATTTCCCGCTTCTGGTTACTTTTTGCCATGCTTGGCGGGTTGACAACTACCGGCTTCATTCCCCTTTTGATCAGGCAATTCCGCCAGCAACCCCTATCCCAGCGGCTAGGACAACTGCTATGGGGCATCACGGGCGGTTTGCTTGCCTACAATTACATCATGCTCCATCTGCCCGGCAGCGACATCTTGGGGCCAATTAGCCCATGGCAAAGCTTACTTATCACGCTACTTGGTGGGCTGATTGGGCTGATAGCCTACACATACCGCCACCAAAATCACCAGTAACGGTTATTCATCCTCTCGCAAAAGCGGAATATCATCCCAAGATACCGGATCTTCCAGCGGCTCCAGGTGAGTGATAATGGAAATTGGAGACAACACCTGTCTGAGGTCACGCTCTATCTCTTCCATTAGCGTATGCCCTTGCTGTACTGTCCAGGCGCCAGGAACTTGCACATGAACAGAAAGGAAGCGTTGCGCACCGGAACGACGGGTACGCAAGGCGTGATATTCGATCCCACGTTTTTTGTATCGGTCAAGAACGGCCGTTGCCAACGCCATCTCTTCCGGTGGCAAAGCGGTATCCATTAGCCCATGCAAAGAATCCCATACCAACCGCACACCAGCCCGCACAATATGCGCCGCCACAATCAGCGCAATTAGCGGATCTAACCATTCCCACCCGGTGATCGCCACCAGCCCAACACCAGCAATCACCCCCACCGATGTCCAGACATCAGTCAACAGGTGATGCGCATCAGCTCGCAAGGTAATCGAATCATACTGTTTGCCTGCCCGCAATAGCACTCGTGCTGTGAGCAAATTTAGCACCGACGCTGTGGCCGAGACCAATAATCCTGCCCCCACCTGTTCCAGTGGCTCCAAATACAACAATCGGCGCAAGGCCGAAACAGCAATTGTCACGGCCGCAACTAAAATTAACGTCCCCTCTGCCCCACTGGAAAAGTATTCAGCCTTGTCATGCCCGTAAGCATGTTCCTCGTCAGGTGGTCGGGTAGCAATGGCCAGGGAAACCAGCGCCATGATGGCCGCAGCCAGATTGACACCAGATTCCAGCGCATCGGACAGAAAGCCTACCGAGCCTGTGAGCAAATAAGCCAACCCTTTGAGAAGGATGGTGGCAACGGCCGTAGCAATAGAAAGCCAGGCAAATCGTGTCAGGCCCCGACGTTCAGAAAACATGGTAGCCATCAAACAGAACGGCCGTAACGTTGGGCAATATTCGGCACCAAATACTCCTCAAATGCTCTATCTACATCATATGCCGGTTCCCAGCCCCAATCCCGACGCGCCGCCTGATCATTCAACCCTGCCGGCCAGCTATCTACAATCCCTTGCCGTTGCACATCCGGCTTAAACGTAATTTGCGCATCCGGAAAAGCTGCTATCACCCGCTCCTTAAACTCCGCCGCCGTCAGGCTAAAACTGGTTACGTTATACACCAGCCGCGACAACTGCTCACGAGGCGCTTCGGCCAGCCGCAACAACGCAGTCACCGCGTCGGGCATCGCCATAAACGGAATAATCGTATCCTCCCGCACAAAACAGGCATACGGTTCTCCCTTTGCTGCTGCGTGCAACATCTCTGGACCATAATCACTTGTGCCACCCGTCGGCACAGTAAAGGCACTGATCAACCCCGGAAATCGAACACTTCGAAAATCTACCATTACTGGCCGATTCGTCGCCAATTGCTGGTAATGACGGCTAAAGTATGTGCCCAACAATTCACAATACAACTTGTTACAACCATACATGGTTGTGGGATAATTCCATTCCCATTCGCGCACCTGATTATCACGCATTTTTATTTCCAGGTCTGGCATCCCATAAACAGCGATTGAGCTGGGAAAAATAAATTTGACCGACTGTCCTCGTCGCTGACTTTGTTCAGCCGCCACACGCAGTAAGTTCAACGTCCCATCTACATTCACACGATGAGCCAGTTCGGGCGCAAATTCAGCCCGTGTGGAAAGCAATGCTGCCAGGTGAAAGATAGTGTCAAAATCATATTCGGTAACAAGTCGGGCAAACAGATTGGTATCCAGAATATCTCCCTGAATATGCGTGGAAAGGCCATTTAGTTCGGCCGGTAAAGGATTCAGGTCCAGGGTCAATAATTCATGATTTGGGGCTTCGGACAATACCCGAATGAGAGCCTGTCCGATTTCGCCCGCTGCACCTGTGATGAGTATTACTTTTTTGCGCATGTTCAGTCCTCTCTTTGTTCTGGTTCATGGGATTGTGTCATACAAAAGGCAAAGCCTGTTCCGCCTGTGATTGTAGCAGATTCCAAATTTTTGGTAATTGTTGGGAGTGACTAATTTTGTAGGCATACGAAATCAATGACATGCTTCTTGTCAAAGGGACACGCCCGGTTGTGCAGCTGACG
>RFGV01000391.1 GCA_003696605.1 Chloroflexota bacterium
ACAGGGAAACATGCCCCGTTCACGCGGGACAAATGTCCCACTCCCTAATATTCAGAATAGGTATTGGTTTATTTCGAACACAAGTGTTTACTCGTCAGGGGAGTCTTCTGGATCAACCAGTCCTTCGCGCATGGCGTATAATGCGGCCTGGGTACGGTTTTTGATGTGAAGTTGGCGAAATATAATAGAAAGTCGGTTTCGAACTGTTTTTTCTGAAATAGCCAGTTTGTCACCAATTTCCTGGTTGGTGAGACCTTGTGCCAGCAAACGCAAGATTTCGATATCTCGTTCAGAAAGGGATGGCTCTTCGCTTGTCTGGCGGCTGTGTGAGGGCTGGCGAAATTCAGCCAGTACGCGGGTGGCAATCGCGGGATCAATGACAGCTTCACCCTGGGCCACAGATCGGATAGCAGCCAGGAGTTCATCCAGTTCAACTTCTTTGAGTAAATAACCCCTGGCTCCTGCTTTAATGGCTTCAAAAACGTAATCGTCTCGCCGATACATGGTGAGGATGATGATGCCAATTTGGGGATGGCGGGCTGTTATTTGCCGGGCGGCTTCTACACCGTCTATTTCGGGCATGTTGATGTCTAGCAGGATGATATCTGGTTGATGTTGTTCGGCGAGGGTGATGGCTTCTTTGCCGTTGCTGGCTTGGGCAACAACGGTCATGTCGGGTTGGGCGTTGAGTACCTGGGCCATGCCCTGCCGGAGTACGTTGTGGTCGTCAGCCAACAGGATTCGTATTTGTTTACTCATTGGTTTCTCCTGTTAGGGGTAGATGGAAGGTTATGGTTGTTCCGTTTTGGTGGGGGCGGCTGGTGATGTGCCAACGGCCGTTTACTGCCTTGACACGTGCGTCCATTTGTTCCAGCCCTAGCCCACCGGCTTTGGTTTGGGTGGGGTCAAAGCCACGGCCGTTATCACGGATGATAATCTGCAGGAAACGGCCGTTTTCTTCACTTTCCGTACAGATTTGTACCCATATTTGTGTTGCTTCGGCATGTTTGGCCACATTATTTAATGATTCCTGGACCAGACGGAACACAGTTGCTTCCAGTCGGGGGGGCACAACGACATCGGGAGCAATTTCCATATTTGCCTGCCAACCCACCTGTTCAGCGAAATCATGGACAAATTGTTTCAGGGCTGGCAAAAATCCCTGACGCGCCCAGTCGAGAGGCCGCAGGGCAAAGATGGTGCGTCGTACATCCCGAATTACTTGTCGAATTTTTTGGCCAATCTCCTTCAAGTCCGCACGAACCTGGTCCGGGTTTTCGGCTACTTGTTGGCGGGCCATATCAGCTTTTAGGGCCAGGAAATAAAGTGTTTGGGCAACGCCATCGTGAAGGTCGCGGGCAATACGGGCTCGTTCTTCTTCAAGAATGGCTTCTCGTTCGCGGCGCACGGTAATATCGCGCATGATGATGAGGCTGGCGAGTGAATCTTTGGGGCCAGTTGTTTGGCGGGTTTGGGAGAGGTCAACGGGAATTAAACGGCCGTCTGCCATTCGGGCCATTGTTTCAAAGTTTTGCACTTCCCCTTGCTGATGCAGCCGATTGGCCAGTTGTTCAGCTTCTGGCAAAAGGGCAGTCAGGGGCTGGCCTACGATCTCTTCCGCTTTGTAGTTGAGCATGCGTTCTGCGCCACGATTCCAGGATGAAATACGGCCGTTTGTATCCAGGCTCAGAATGGCATCGGCAGAAACGGCCGTCAGGCTGGCAAGTTGTTGCGTTCGTGCCTGAACCTGTCGTTCCAACTGTTCCTTCTCCGCCAAACTATGCTCAATCCAGATAAGCGTCACCCAGGTTACAATCGGCCCCACCAAACTGTAAAAGGCAATTTCTACCGCATAATGAAGGGGATGCCCATATCTTTCGGCCAATCTTTGCGCCACACCCAACTGATAGGCAACCACAACAACAGCCAAAATAGGAGGCAACACATATCTAAGCCAGCGAATCCGCTCAATCAGAGGCGGGTTTTTCCAATCAGTCGTACTCATGCTATCCCCCATGCAAAATCAGCCACAACGGCCGTTTCTGCACATCCAAAACAACCCTTTCCAGATTCATAGTGTAACCGTTCAACCTCCAGATTACCAGCACCAGCCACAAAATCACAATAGTCACATGTCCCAACCAAATTAGGACACCTGACACTTCTTGCAAGCAGGTGCATCCGGCTACGTGCTTAAACAAGTAGGAAACCGGTCACTGATTGAAGCACTGGATGCTGTACGCCAAGGGAAGGGGCAGCTCTACTGGATCCACTAGTAACACAGCGAGTAATCGAGCGGGTTCGTCAGGCAGAGGCAAAACAGGACGAATTTACATTTCATGAACTATCCACCAGAGAAATGGAAATTGTGGCTTTGGTAGCCAATAAGGGGAACAAATATAGAAATTGCCAATCAATTGTCATTATCTGAAAAAACCGTCAGAAACCACGTAAGCCGCATCTTGAGCAAGTTAGGGCTTTCAAACCGAATCGAAGCGGCAACATATGCTGTAGAACATCATATTGATGATTATTTGCCCTAATCAAAACCGGCCTGACCCCATCATTGCGCCAGTTGACCACTTACCGCTTCAATCAAATCCCATGAACTGGTCGGCTTAGTCAGAAAACCATTCACACCCAGCCGATTTGCTCGCTCTTCATTATGAACTTGCCCGTTTGCCGTCACCATAATAACCGGGATATGGCGCAAATTATCACTGGCCCGAATAGTTTCCAGCAAGCTCATTCCATCCATTTCCGGCATCATCAAATCGGTAACTACCAGATCTACCACTTCAGCTTGCAGTTTCTCCAGAGCTTCTCGTCCATTATTTGCTGTGATAAATTGGTATCCTTGCTTTTCTAAAATATGCCGATAAATGCGTAAAATGATTATCGAGTCATCTACTACCAGAACTTTTTTCACAGCGCCCCTCATTAGTTTAGCCGCTGGATATGTTATGACCACAAAATTGTCTTGCCGGACTCACTGGCTGCGACCAAATCCAGTTCTTTCATCATGATCCAGCGATTATTACCCTCTTCAGGGAGGTATAGCACCTCGTCAAAGACTTGGGCCATGAAGTAAAGTCCTCGACTGGTTTCCCATAGGGGATCTGGTTCGGGTACAGAAAGCAGGCGATAAGCGATCTGGTGATTGTGAGTTTCTTTTTGCCAGCTGGAAGGTGGTGGCCAGTCAGCAAGCAAGGGATCGAAGCTGTGACCTCCATCTCGAAGTTCGATCACCAGTTGGCCGGTTTGCTCATCAACGGCCGTTTTCACCGTTACTGTCGCCCCCTTTAACCCCTTATCATACGCATGTTGAATAACATTTGTACACGCCTCATGCACCACAAACAGCAAAAAATGAAACGTGTCTGTCTCTGCCATGCCAGGAATTTGTTCCAAAAACGCCTGCAAGCAAGCCCGCACCACTTCTGTATAACGATGTTTTGCCGGAATCGTTAACTCAACCAACTCGGACATTTTCCTTCCTTTTTCTAGAACGATCTCGCCTTCTTTAATATGAATTCTCGATCCTCAGGCATCCACGGCCGATTCAGTGTGTTGAAATGCGTCTAACGCCTCTTCCACATTTTCAAAAATTTTGAAGGCCATATCCAGTCGCATCAATTCAAAAATAACCCGTACTGGCTGTTGCAGGCCACATACATACAAATCTCCCCCTTGTTCTCGACAGCGTTTCATACCCTGCACCAGCGTCCCAATAGCCTGGGAGTCCAGAAAATTTACACCACCCAGATCCACAATAACCCTGGCTGGTGCTTTTTGGGCGGCATTTAGCAACCATTCCCGCACTTGTGGCGCGGTGTGGGCTACAAACCGTCCGGATAAATTCAACACTTTAACACCCTTTAGTCCTTGTGTTTTCAATTCCAACATGGTTTTACCCTCAATTATTCCACCAAAATAAAACACACTGCTTCTATAGTTGCACGTTTGCCTGCTTTAAGGCAATAGTCCTTTTGGCTATTACACTGATCCAAAAGTCCCACATGAGTAAAATGATGAGTAACGTAGCCATAATGTAAATCTGAGCAACTACAACTTGTTTGAGGGTGGCATGGAAAAACCACAACCCTAATACCTGTGCCATACCGGCAAAGAGTGTGATAACTGTTCCGTGGCCATTGCCTATTGAAAGGTGGTAATTGACTACAACGTTTGCCATGGCATACAATGCGGTGGCTAGTGCGTATAGCCATAAGAGCGGCGACACCGAAAGATACGCCTTCCCAAAGAGTAGTTGCACGATTATTTCCGGCACAAACAAGCTTAATAGTAAAATGAAACCGGAAATTAGCCCTACCAGCATCAGGGAGATGAATAATAAGTGGCGATGTGGCTCTTTCTTTTCGTGTTTTTGGGCCACGATGGGAAAGAGGACGGTTACAACCGACCATGTAGCAAAGAAAACAATACGGCCGATCAGTGCCAGTGCGGCGTATTGGCCGGCAGGTTCAGCCGCAAAGAAGCGTTTGACAATGAGGATATCGCTGTTATTAATGAGAATTTGGCTTAAATGGGCGACGATTACGGGCATGGCGAAGGTCATGATGGCGCGATGATCAACGGCCGTTTCTCCCCCCACGCCCTTCAATGACACACCAACCCGTCGTGCTACCAGCCATGTAGCCACAAACGACAATGTTAATCCGGCCACGGCCCCATTCACAGACAGCCCCACCGCAACCAGACCAATTGCCGCCACCAATCGCACCCACATTTCTGCCTGGTAGCTCAGCGACAGCATACCAAACCGTGTCTGCCCCTGCAAGATGCCCCGATCGACTCCCTGAGCAAAATACACGGGCATTCCCACCGCCAAAATCACAAAAGGCCAATAAGATGCCGTGTGAAAAAACTGCATCCAAAACAACGCCCCACCGCCCAGCACCAACGCCAACAAACCGCCCGTTCCCCAGGCCACACGTCCCAGCCAGCGCCGCAATGCCTTCAATCGCCCAATGTCTTCTGCCGCCATATAAACGGCCGTAAATCGCGCTGCCGTTAACTGAAACGTAACTGTAATAAATGTAACCATCAACATCAGGGTTACAATAAGGCTCAAGTCGGCAAACGCCGCCGGTCCCAACCATCGCCCCAAAATCAGGTTAAACAGGTAGTTGCCACCATTGACAATCGTGGTGCTTATCATCAACAAAGCCCCACCGGTGAGTACATGGTTTTGTCGCAAAGATGGCAAACGAAATTTCAGGTTCATCATGCCGCCCCCACAAAAGCAGAATCAAAACAGGCGAACGGCCGTTTCCGCCGTTTCCGCCACATCAAACACCCGATCAAACTTCGTTAGCGCAAAAATCCGTCGTGCCCCCTCTGCCCGAGGCAACACCAGCTTCACATCTCCCCCCTCTTGTCGCGCCCGTTTCAACACACTCACCAAAAGCCCCATCCCGGCACTATCCATAAACGTCACATCTGACAAATCCACCACAAACTGCCGCACACCCTCTTCCAACAATTCATAAAACCGCTCTCGCAACTCCGGCACATTAAAAGCCACCACCTCATCCTTAAGCGCAACCACCACTGTGCGCGTCACATATTCCTTCATTTGCATACTCATGCCACATCCTCCTTATCAAGTGCTACCCCTTTGATCACCATCAATGTCTGATCGTCATCCTGAAAACGGCCGTTACCAAACCGCCACACCTCCTCAAACAACGCCGCCCCAATCTCCTCCGCCGACCGATCCGCCATCTTCTCCACCAACACCATCAACCGCTCATACCCCAACATCTCACCCTGTCCGTTACGCGCTTCATTAAACCCATCCGTCGCCACCACCAACACATCCCCCACCCCAAAATCCATCTCATGATCAGCCGACAAACTCATTGGCAAAATTCCCACCGCTGGCGCATCTGCCTCCAACAACACCGCTTCCCCACCAGCCGGGCAATAAATCACCGGCGCATGTCCCGCATTTGCATACACTAACCGACGCAAAACCACATCCTAACTCCCAATAAACGCCGTCGTAAACATC
>RFGV01000392.1 GCA_003696605.1 Chloroflexota bacterium
GGCTTACACCCCCAAGATTAAACTGGAAATCAAACGCGCCCCGTCCGGAGGCGGCTGCGGTTGATACAAAAACGACGCCTCTAGTCTATTACCCTTTGTTTCCCCGGACCGCAAACGGTTTCCGGGGAAACTAGGGCAAACGCATATTCATTTTTCAAGATAGCCAATAACGCGTATCCTCTGCAGAAAAACAGGGAGATACGCATGTCCAAACCAATAACAGCTACGATTGAAGCTCATTTCAGCGATATAGAAGACCCACGACGCACTTATCTGAATGACCATCCGCTCATTAACATTGTCACTATTGCGTTATGCGCCGTCATCGCGGGGGCTGAAAGCTGGAATGACATCGCCAACTTCGGTCAACAGAAAATCGATTGGTTGAGCAAATTTCTCGATTTGAAAAACGGCATTCCATCACATGACACCTTCAATCGTGTCTTTGCGCGATTAGACCCAGAGCAATTTCGCCAGGGTTTTCTCTCTTGGGTGCAAGCTGTATTTGAGATTACCAACGGCCAAGTCATTGCTATTGATGGCAAACAACTACGGCGGTCACATGACAAGAGCAACAGGAAAAAAGCTATTCATATGGTCAGCGCTTGGGCCACAGCTAATCATCTAGTGCTGGGTCAGGTGAAAGTGAAAGGCAAATCGAATGAAATCACAGCCATACCCGCTTTGTTGGCCTTGCTCGACCTATCCGGTTGTATCGTCACCATTGATGCGATTGGCACTCAGACCGAAATTGCCCAGCAGATTGTTGACCAGGGTGGCGATTACCTCTTGCCCGTTAAGAAGAATCAGAAGCAATTATATGAAGACATCAAACTTTTCTTCCAACTGGCGCAAGAGAATGAATTTGCCAAGGTATATCACACCTATCATCGTACCACGAATGGCGGCCACGGCCGGATTGAAATTCGTCAGTGTTGGGCGATTTCGGGTGCTGAGAGCCTGGATTTCTTACGCGGCGTGGCTAACTGGCCTAAGCTACAAACGATGGTCATGATGCAGTTTGAACGGCGTATCAAGCGTAAGGTGACGCGGCAGACACACTATTTCATTACCAGTGCAACCAATGACGCCCAGGCGATTCTGGCGGCTAAACGCAGCCATTGGGGAATTGAAAATGAATTACATTGGGTTCTTGACGTGGCCTTCCGTGAAGACGATTCTCGTGTCCGACAAGGCAACGCGCCCCAAAATCTGGCTGTCCTGCGTCACATGGCCCTCAATCTTCTCAAACGGGAAAAGACAGCCAAAGGCGGTATCAAAGCCAAGCGTTTGCAGGCTGCCTGGAATAATGACTATCTTGTTAAAGTGCTTTCTGGTTAGTATGCGTTTGCCCTACACCTGACTGGGGCCCTTTTGCTTCCCCATTCTCATAAAGTTATAATCTTGCCCAAAACATTGGGTTTAGGGTGGCCCC
>RFGV01000393.1 GCA_003696605.1 Chloroflexota bacterium
ACTGGTAGATTATCAACGTGATTATAACCTAGATATTTAGCCCCTAGTGCGTTTATCCATGCTGTACCATTGTTTGCGAGTGTTGATGTCATTCTGGTCTCTTTCAGCAGCGTTTTCTCAATCTTTTACTGGGATGCCGCCCTGCATACAATTTTCGTCCGTGACCACATACACTTCGGACAACGGCATCCAGTCGCAGTTGATTTCTACGGGCACTGCGACAACATATCTGCCGTTGATTTCCCAAACTTGGGCAAGTGCAGACTGACGAACATCGACCACACCTCGTTCGTATCTTGCCATCGCAATCACGCTGCGTGGCAGGTTTTCTGTATAGTTCACGCCCAGGCTTTTGGCACCGAGTGAGTAAACCCACGCCGCACCATGGTTTACCAGCGTTGCTGCCATTGTCTTTATCTCCTATCAATACAATTCACCAAGGATATTTGCAAGGTAGGACAACGTGTCCTGGTCGGTGATCACGTAAACTTCATCACCGACTGCGTTGACGTTTTGCACGCATGATCGCAGCGTGCTTTCCTGTCCGTCGTAGATTTCCACAACCACAAATTCGCCCTCAATTTTGCGGACGCCGCCGTGATTGTACAAATCCACGATCAACTTTTCGCTCAGGTGCCGCGTATACGTGTTGTCGAACACGGTTACCAATTCACCGTTGTCGCCAGCAAAAAGCTGAATCTCGAACGGGAACACGGACGTAGACATGATTTTGTCGCTGCCGAAGTTGACTTCGTACATTTGCCCCCTTTCACTTACTTGTGGCTTCAGCGGTTTCGGCGGATTCCAGAATCTCCCTACCCAATTCGGTCAATTCCAACCTGTACGGGTAATTGTTTGGGTTCGTGTTACGAATCCAGCCTCGGTCGATCAGTTTGCTCAGGCGGGTATTTCGGTAGGCGTAGGTCGCATTGGCCATCCGCCCGTATTTTGCGTTGTATGGGACGGCCATAATCACATCCCGCTTGCAACAGCCGGGGTGGTTCGCAATGTACACCATAGCCCACTGGGTGAAGAAACCAAGCTTGCTCATTGTTTCCCTTTTCTTTTACTTGATGCCTTCCACGACCATGTACAAACTGCG
>RFGV01000394.1 GCA_003696605.1 Chloroflexota bacterium
ATAAAAATACCTGTTGTTGACATAATATTTCGGATTGATGCGTTGTTAAAGACAATACAAAACAGGGTTTTCTAGACAGAAACGCCTGGACAGGCTATACTAGAAACTGCTTTTTGCACTGGAATTCAACCCTTTTGGGAAATAGCCCCGCAATTGCGGGGTTATTGGTTTCTTTACTGCGGGACGCCAATCTTACAGTTGGTATGAGGCATAACATTTTGTTGTGTGAAAAACGGCCGTCATGGAGATGGTAGCTATGACTTATGATGAAAATGTGGTTTATCTGACAAAAGAAGGTCTGCAGAAAATCAAGGAAGAACTGACCTATTTGAAAAGCATCAAGCGAGAAGAAATTTCTGCCAAACTTGAGGCAGCTATCAAACAAGGGGACTTGCGCGAGAATGCGGATTATCATGCCGCAAAAGAGGAGCAAGCATTTGTAGAGGGACGGATTCGTGACCTCGAAGACACGCTACGACGCGCAAAAATCATTACTGATGAAGGTCCCAGTGATGTTGTGCGGGTGGGGAGCAAGGTGACAGTGGTCGAAGAAGGGTATGGTGAACCGGAAACATATCATATTGTGGGGGCACATGAAGCAGACCCTGGAAACGGCCGTATTTCCAACGAATCCCCCTTTGGCCGTGCCCTGCTTGGCGCCCGCAAAGGACAAACTGTCACAGTAGAAACACCAGGTGGCACTATCCAACTCACCATCCAATCCATTTCCTGACCAACCAATAACAAATAACAAAAAAGGCCGCCCTTCTCCACACAAAGAAAGGCGGCCTTTTCGCTTTTCTATAGCGCCTGCCTAAAATGAATGGGACGAAATCTCCGGCTTTTTCTTCACTCGCCCCAACAAACATTCTTCCAGCTTGCCTTCATCTACTCGACGCACAAACGCCTTCACCACATCCCCCGGATACAACACCGTATCCCCATGAGGAATAAGCAAATGACCTTCGCGCTTTACCGAAATAATCACACAATCGTATGGCAACTCTGGTCCTAATGAAGCCAACGTACGATTGACTGCCGGACTTTGGGACGTAATCTCAATTTCCACAAACTCCAATCCCTCATCTTGCTCCAGACGATTCGGCCGTAGGGTTTCTTCGTCCAAATCTCCCTGCGCCCGTCGCGCCAAAGCAATATTATATGCCTTCACAATATCATTCCGGCGAATTGTACCAATCACTTTATGCGGCTCATCCCGTGTCACCACCGGCATTTTATTAATACCGCGAATAGCCAACCGCTGAATGGCACTACTTAACGGCTCATCATCATATGCCTTGATAACCGAACCCATTGTGGCAATATCCTTTACCCGCAACGGCCTGCCATCTGGCTGGCCAGCAGCCCGCTCCAAATCATGCAAACTTACCATCCCCACCAAATTAAGTTCATCATCCACCACAGGGAAACTATGACTATGGGTTTGTTGCAACATCTTGGCCAGTTGCTCAATAGGCATGTCGTGGGGAACCATGTACGGGTCTCGCGTCATGGCATCACGCACAAGCAAGTTTTGCATAATATCCAAATCACGTCCTCGTTGCAGGGTAATTCCCTTTAGCTTCAATTTAAGGGTGTAAATAGACTCGCTAAACAAGTGTTCGGCCAGCAAGGTGGAAAGCACTGTGGCCAACATTAGAGGCAGGATAAGCTTATAGTCATTAGACATTTCAAAGACAATGAGAACGGCCGTAATCGGCGCCCGTGCTGCCCCCGAAAACACAGCCGCCATTCCCACAATAGCATATGCACCAGGATTCACCACCACCGCTGGCCAGATAGTCTGAGCAACGCCCCCCACCATGCCACCCAAGACAGCACCCATAAACAACCCAGGTGCAAACACACCACCAGAATTACCAGAACCCAGCGTAAAACAGGTAGCCACCAGCTTCAACACCAACAAAGTAGCCATAAGCTGCAACGAAAGAGAAAAATCCTCGGCGATTGTTTCACCGATAAACTCCAAACCAGGTCCCAACACCTCACGCCCCGGCAAAAAGAGCGACACAGCCGCAGTCAACAACATGCCTACACTTGTCTTAAAAGGTAATGGCCACGACCAATTATCAAACAACCCTTCCAGTGCATACAGACTACGAATAAACAACACAGCCACCAGAGCGGCCAACACACCCAACACCACATAAATTGGCAACTCCCACAAGCTATGGAGTGCATACGCCGGCACAGCAAAAGCAGGCTTATCGCCCAAAAAGATCCGCCCTACAATACTGGCTGCCACAGAACTCATTACGACTGCACCAAAATATCGTACTGTAAACTTGCCTAAAATAACTTCCAGCGCAAAGATAGAACCAGCAATCGGAGCGTTGAATGTAGCAGCGATACCTGCAGCTGCACCACACGCAACCAATGTACGAACCCGTTCAGCAGAAAAATGTAACAATTGTCCCAGTGTCGATCCTAATGCTGAACCCACCTGGACGATAGGACCTTCACGACCAGCAGATCCTCCGGCACCAATGGTCACAGAGGAAGCCAGTACTTTTACGGCTGCCACACGTGGCCGAATACGCCCACCACGTAGTGCCAGTGCTTCCATTACTTCAGGGACACCATGCCCTTTGGCTTCGCTGGCCCAACGGTCAACCATAAAGCCGACAACTAACCCGGCAAGCGCCATAAATAGAAATAGTCCTGCCACACTGCCTAGCTGTTCTTGTGCCAATAAGGAAATATGATGAATTTGGGAAAGTAAGCGAATAAAAATTACTGCACCTAGCCCCGTGCCCACACCAATTACCAAAGCTGATGTAACCAGCACAAGTGAGTCTGGCGGCTCCAGACTATCCAGAAATTGTCTGATTCGATTGCTCTTTAGCCAGAAACGCTGATTCACAAATACCTCCTGATTTGTTAATATCAAGTGTCGGAAGAAACGGCCGTTTCCTCTGGTTGGCGGCAAAGTTCTCGCACCATATCAATTGCCCCATTCTCATACACAATCACCAGTGCATCTCCCGCCTTCAAAATTGTATCACCATGTGGCAACAACATTTCCTGACCACGCCGCACAGAAGCAACAACACAATCATGTGGCCAGGGAATTGCCTGCACCGAACGGCCGTCACACACCGAACCCGGCTCTACCAACACCTCTTCCACATCCAGATCACTATACAACCCAAGCCTTACCTGCTGTGCGCGATGTCGCAATGCTGCTCGTCGCGTACGGGCTGCGTCATATGCCCGCACCACATCCACACGCCGCAAAACCCCCAACAACTGTTGCGAATCATCCCGTGAGACAACCGGCAAACGGCCAATATCCCGCACACCCATTCGCCGCAACGCCACCCCCAGGCTTTCATCCGGGTAAGCCACCAGCAATGAACGTGTACACGTCTCACCTACCGTCAACTTATCCAGGCTCACATGCCGATTATTAGCCTGAGCCCGCTCAATATCCTGTACAGTCAAAATCCCCACCAGTTTGCCATTCTGATCAAGCACTGGCAATCCATGATGGCGCAAACGCATCAACTTTTCTGAAGCCGCCGCCAGTGTATCAGACTCTGATAACGTCGCCACATCCGTGGCCATCACTTCACCAACAGTGATTGCCTCCAACACATCCACATCATGCCCATGCTCAATTCGCAAGCCCTTGCGTGCCAACGAGAGCGTGTACACAGAATCTCGCTGGAGCCATTGTGCCAACAAGAAGCTGACTGCCACTGAAAGCATGAGCGGCAAAATAATACGATAATCATTCGTCATCTCAAACAGCAAAATGATTGCTGTAAGGGGGGCATGTACCGCACCAACCAGCACAGCGGCCATTCCTACCATAGCAAATGTAGCCGGAATAATATGCATGGAAGGGAACAGATTGGCCATTATCATACCATATGCCCCGCCAAGCATCGCCCCCAAAAAAAGAGACGGCGCAAAAACGCCGCCCTGGAACCCGCCACCGATGCTAACGGCCGTTAATACCAGCTTGGCCAACACCAACGCAGCCAACAAACCCACTGTATAATTCGCGCCATTTAGCACAGCTTCCACCACCTCATACCCCACACCAAAAATCTGGGGCATAAACACACCAACCCCACCAACTAACACACCTGCCAAAGCCGGTTTTAGCCAGGAGGGTGTCTTCAGGTGATGGAAAAAGTCATGAGCCAGGTAAAGAGCACGTACATACAGTGCAGCCAGCGGCCCAGCCAACACACCTAACCCGACATACAAGGGTAATTCACCAAAGGAATTAAACGTATAAGGGGGCACAGCAAAAGCTGGTTGAGGCCCGGAGACTGCCTGAGAGAAAACGGCCGAAACCACCGCCGACAGCAACACAGCACCAAACACACGGGCACTAATCTCCCCCAAAACAATTTCAATGGCAAAAAACACCCCCGCAATTGGGGCATTAAACGCCGCCGCAATCCCACCAGCCGCGCCCGCAGCCACCAGAGACTTCACCCGCTCATCCGACAAATGCAACCATTGCCCAAACATCGAACCCAAATTCGCGCCAATCTGCACAGAAGGATCTTCCGGCCCAACCGAAGCCCCACTGCCAATGGACAATGCCGACGCCACGGCCTTAATGGGAACACGTTTATACCGCAGGCGACCACCAGCCAGTGCTACTGCCTCCATAATACCAGCCACGCCATGATGCCGTTCTGGCCCGACAAAATAATGCACCAGCAACCCAACAATTAATCCACCCAACACTGGTAACAATCCAATTGTCCATGGTCCAAAATCTGCCAGACTCTCCCCAATTACCTCAAAAGAAATAAATTGGGCCAATTCAATCAGTTGTTCAAATAGCCAGATTCCAACACCTGTCAACAGACCAACCAGCAAGGCAACTGCACTCAAAACCAATGATTCTGAAGGTTGTCTTTTATCTAGCCAGCGAACGATAGACATACGAGAAGCTGCCCAAAAACTCATTCGTGCGTTTTACCCCCTTGCGATTTTTTTGGATAACATACGCTAATTCGTAAAAACAACAAACAGATATTATGCCGCACCTGAAACAACAATACCAATTATTGGCTTTTGTCAAGCTTCACAGTACAGTGGGAACCATAAAATATAATTTTGCAAACTGCAAGGAGGCGTATATTTCTTATGTCCCTGGACACGTTACAGGCTCTATTGACTACCTATGGCCTTAAAATATTGGGGTCAGTGGCTATCTTTGTAATTGGGCGCTGGATCGCCTTGTTGCTACAACGCTGGTTTCGGCATTTACTGGAACGGGCAGAAGTAGATGCGACTCTGGTTACTTTTTTGGGGAATCTGGCCTATTTTGGGTTGCTGACTGTTACCATTGTGGCGGCGTTGAGTAATTTGGGGATTCCCACAACGTCGCTGGTGGCAATTCTGGGAGCGGGCACGCTGGCTGTAGGGCTGGCTTTGCAGGATTCGTTGAGTAGCCTGGCGTCAGGTTTGTTGCTGGTGGTGTTACGGCCGTATCGTGTCGGCGATTATGTGATCATTGGCGGTGTAGAAGGGCGCGTCACTGCCATTCAAATCTTCCATACCACGTTGCTTACCAGAGATAAACGAACTATTTTCGTACCAAATAAAGAGGCAGTAGGCAGTAAGATTATCAATTATTCTCGTGAAGAATGGATACGTCTGGATCTCGTTTTTGGTATTGGTTATGAGGATGATTTACGACTAGCCAAACAAATTCTCATGGAGATTGTTAGCAGCGATGACCGGATTGCCCAGGACCCCAAACCGGTTGTGGCGGTGCAAGAGCTGGGCGACAGTAGCGTTAATCTGGCTGTGCAGCCGTATGTACGTGAACGGGATATGGTAGCTGTTCGGTTTGATATTACAGAGCAGGTAAAGTTACGTTTTGATGCGGCTGGCATTTCTATTCCTTTTCCACAACGGGATGTGCATTTGTACCAGGCAAATTGAGCGGTACTAGGGGAAAACGGCCGTTAACCAGACAAATGGCTCTCCGGTATCTGCAAGCAGGTTTTCACAAGCCGGGCAAGTATCCGGGTTGTACACACCAAGGCGCAAGCGCAAGGATTCGGCCGTTTGGGGCACGCTGGTCAAGTTCAATTCGTGTCGCTGAATAAGCCAATCCCCTGTTTGCCAGTAGGCACCGGGTGCATCCAGGCCATCATGTTGGGCCACGACTTGCCCTGCCCCATCTACCAGATGGAGAAATAAGCGGCGTGGGCTGGTAACTGGCCGGTTTACCTGCCAATATGTGTACACTGGACAAACGGCCGTTTCCCCCAGCACACACTTTTCCGGCATATCATATCCTACCAGACGCAACTCATCCCCAAACTGAACCTGATACGTTACCTGTGGCTGTGGCACTACCCCAACCGGCAAAACATACATCGTAAAACTACCCATTGGCACCACTTCAGCCCCCCATGCTTGCAACCGCGCCTCCAGCCAGGCATCCATTGGCAAAATAGATGGGCGAAACAACCTTACCACTTCCCCAGCAGCGGCATGAGGAATTAATACTGCGCGAGAAGGATGAAAATACCGCAAGGACAAATCCTCCCGTCGCAAACTCAACTGCATCGTAGGCGGATCCATCGTATCGGGCGTCCAGCCACCAATGGCCACCACACCAGGGTCAGGCAATCCATCCAGGTAAACGGCCGTTTCCGTCAATGCCTGCTGCCACACAAACGGCACATCCCCTCCTTGTGGCCACACAACAAAGATATCTTGTGCCGTCCGTACCCCATACCCCCCCAGCACAGCCAAAGCGGACATAATCCATACCACATTTCTCATATTCCTGTTAATTTTTGTGGAAAACTTATCCCAAACTGTGGATAAATCGAGCAAATTGTGGATAACTGCCGCTGGAAACACCCCTAAAATGGGCAATGCATTAATAATTCGGATGGTACTCGGTGCATTAATGGTGACAATGCTGGGAATAGCCGAACAAGCCAGCCACAAAAGCCCAAACATATACGGCGCGTTACGCCAACGCCACAAAGATACCAGTACCCCACCATAGAAAAGCAAGGCCAGCACTGGCTCAAATACAGGCTTAAACGCCACATTTTGCCGCCACAATGGATCTCCTTGCCAACCAAACATGCCTATTATTCGCCAACTGTTCACCAATACAGGGCGTAAATCGCCAGCCAGCATTGCCCGCAAGGGTGCATCCACTTCGCTAATGCGGAACTCCGCACCAGGATGGGTGAGCAGGTAGTTGACCAGTGGCCAGGCTGTTAGTCCCAATGCGACCCAAAAGAGGAGCAGGCTTTGTCGCCGTTGCCATAACGCATTTCGGTGACATATGGCCAGGTAAATAAACCATGCCCCGTAAAAAATGGGAACAGCACGGGCAGCCATGTAGGTATGCAGGCTTAATCCGGCCAAAAAGCCGCTGAGGAACCAACGGCCGTTTTCCTGGCTGCCCGATTTCCAGCCCCGCCACCAAAACCAGGCCGACAAACCGGATAATACAGGCAAGGTTATTGCCCGCAACCCCAACCGACTGTAAAAAACGGACCAAAAAAGAACGGCCGTTATCGTGGCGACAAATAAAGCAACCCGTCGGTCAAACAACTCACGCCCTAGCGCAAAAGCCACCGCCACTACCAGCAACCCCGCAAACGCCGCTGGCAAACGCAAGGCCAGTGCATTATCCCCTACCAAAGCCACAAATAACGCCTGCAAGTAGTGAAAGCCAGCCTCATGACCATACGCAGCCGTGTAATAGACCGCCCAGTTCCCCTCATCCAAAATCGAGCGGTCAATCAGCCAGTTGGCCACTTCGTCATGTTCCAGTCCCGGAGGGGAAAAATGGTACAGGCCAATCAAACGAATGGCGGCTGCGGCCAATAAAACAAGAAGCAAAACGGCCGTTTCTCCCTGTCGTGAACCCAACCACACCCAAATCCGTTTACCCATGCTTTACCCCAACCCCAACCTGGCTGCCACACGAGAAGGCAAAATAGCCTGCAAAACCCGTCGCTCCTCTGCCCCAAACACACGCAATACCCATAAACCCAACGGATAAACCAGTATGCCCAAGGCCAACCCCAGCAACAAATGAACCTGTGCCCCCAAAAACATGACCAATATTGTAACGGCCGTCACCAAAAACGGCCGTGCGACAAACTGCCACCAATTCAATCCCGGCATCTTGCGCCGCAAATAATATTCAAACAACACCAGCAACACCAACTCCGACAAAATCGTCGTCACCGAGGCAGCCACATACGTATAACGTGGCACAAACAGCACATTCGTCACAATATTAAATACCACCGCCACAGCAAACGCACGCGGCTGCATCCGCTCCAACCCCAATGCAATCAACACATAATTCGTCACACTATTCAGCCAGCCAATAGGAATAGACCAGATCACAATCTGCAAAGCAATCGCTCCATGCGGCAAAAACTCAACCCCACCCAACAAACGCACCAACGGATACGCAGCAAACGTCGTCAGTGCTGCCACTGGCAACGCCAACAACAACATTAGCTTTAGCCCCATCTGGTACATGCGTCGCGCCGCCTCTACCGACCGTTGAATCTCTCGTGAAATAACTGGAAACAATGCCAGTGTAAAAAACGAGGGCACAATCTGCAACGCATTAAACCATTTGTAAGCACTGTTGTACCACCCGACCACCTCCTGACCATTAGATAGCATCGTGCGCAAAATAACCACATCAATCGAAATAAAAACCGTCTGCAACAGGTGAATCAACATCAGGGGAAACCCCTTTCGCACCATTTCACGTTGCAACCCCCAATCAACCTGCCAGGGACCGGGTAAAGAAAACCGGCGAAAAGCAAGCCATGTCAGAACCCCTAACGTAATAATGTTGACCAGAATGGAAACACCTGCCAGCCCAACAAAGCCATATCCCATCAACAATGCCGCTACCCCAAATCCAACCTTGAGGATGGTGGTAGCTGTTGTCATAGCTGCCGGCACTTCAGCTTGCTCGTGAACGTAAAAGAGGCCGGTGACTCCCTGAGCCATGCCTGAGAAAACCATACCGACCATAATAAGGATGATGGCGGTTGTTTCGGCCGTTGTGGGGGGATTGCTACCCAAACGTGAGGCAGCCACATAAGCCAAAACAGGCAATGCCCCTATCAGTCCAGTCCCCAGCCGCAATATACTGGTATTGAGTAAATAACGACTGGCTTGCTCGCGCGCCTGAGAAACATCCCGAATAAGTAAAATGTTCAACCCAAAATTGGAAATGATGTCGAAAAAACCGGCTGTGGCAATGGCATAGGCATAACTGCCTGCATCGGCTGGCCCTAAAAAGCGAAGATAGAATGCAGCAAAAGCGAAGTCTATCAGTTTGTTGAATAGATTGAGCACCATTGGCGCAACACTGTTTTTGGCCAGGCTGCGAGTAGTGGTCATGGTGACATTGGCGGGAATGAGCCGCTGCCATCCCCAAATACCTGCCGTAAATAGTAAAATAACGCCGGCCATGAAGCTGAGTAAGCCACCGAGTTGAAAGGTGGCCGGACTGTAACGAAAGCGTATGGTCCAGTGACCGGGCTGGAGTTCTATGCCACGAAAGTTGCCGTTAACACGATAGAGTGGCACTTGTGTCTCTTCGTTTTCGCTGCTGCCAAATGGCCGGATGAATGCTTTCCAGCCGGGAAAGTAACTGTCGTTCAGGATAAGCCAGGCTGGTTCGCTGGTTTGAGCGCTGATGGTAACCTGGATGCGGCGGTATTCGTCTATGGTAGCGGGTTGTAGCTGGCCGGGAACGGGGGTGGTTGAAGATGTGTGTGGCCAATCGGCCGTTTCTACCAGTACGTATTGACGGGGGTCATATCGGGTAAGATCGGCGAGAACGTTTGCCGAAACGGCCGTACTGCTTTGGGGCAATAAATAGGCACGGGGTGCCACATCCAAATTTTCATACACGCGCAAGCCTTCCCCTTCCCACACTTGTCGGTATTGGGGCAAGTTGATTGTTTCGGCCGTGATCACATATTTTACGCCTAATACAGAAAGTAAAGGCGAGTTCAGGGACTCCAGCCGGGCGACAGGTTGTACCCGATTGAATGGCAATTCATTTTGCGGTTCAATGACACTCATAAATTGGGTGTATTGTCGCGGAATAATGGAGTCATATCCCCGCACATCTTGCAAGTCAAATAGCCAGGGGGTGTTAGCATTAAGTGGTTTATCACCATGAGGATTAAACGTCGTTAGTCGCCAATGCCCGGGTTGCTGCTTAAGCCATTGGATGAGCTGGGGTTGGTAATCAAGCAAGGCAGGATCAACGGCGGCATTGAAGCCAACATGGGCCAGAAAAAGATCCGTTGTGATAAGCAAGGCCGCCATGTAAAGGTATATGGGACGATGTCGGAAATAAATAGGACAATAACTGACGCGAAGTACGGCGCCTGTACCAATAAGCATGAGGGCAAACAGGAATATTTGGCGAAATTCGTAGCTATAAAAGGCACGAGCGTGTGGGAAGGCGTCGGGAGCCAACGCCATACCGAGAAAGAGTTGTTCGATTTGGGGTTCGATACGGCCGTATATCAGTCGCGAAAACAACAACCCGGCAAGCAATAAAATGCCTCCCCAAAACGTGATAGCAGCCAGACCGCTAATGAACGACGGCCGTTTTCCCAGGCAAATCCAACGCACCACCCACCAATTACGCCACCCTTCCCCACCAATTGGAGGAGACTCTGCCAGCCAGTCCATCCCCTGCCCAGCCAACACAGCCACCCCCAACGATAACGGAAATACCCAACGGAATGGGGTATGAAGCTGGTTGATAAAAGGCAACCCATAATACAACAACGCATACAGAGGCGTACCAAAAATAAAGGCAAGAGAGAAAAAGTTAAGTATGAGGAAAAAGAGGGTAAACGGCCGTTTTCCCCGCTGCTTCCACCCCCCCACTACACCTAACACAGCCAAAAATAACGGCAAAATCCCCAAATAAATAGCCCCTTCCACGTAATTCTTGATACCCCAATCACTCGTACCAGCCCCACGTGGATTAGGTTGGCCATAATAATTCCGATCAAATATCACTTGTTCGCCAGAGAGTACATCCGTATAAGTGTGGTGTGACGGATTACCAAAAAAGTTGGGTACCAATAATGTGACAAGCCGCCGCACAGGAAAAGCATATCCCCGCACTTCGGCAAAAGAAGCTGACCCCTCCCGAAAGTTCACCTGCCCAACTTCATACAAAGGCACAAGCTGAATCGCCCCCAGCATAAGCCCAAGAGCTACCATCCCCCCCAACCACACAGCCGGTTGCCACACGGTGCGCCAACGGCGGGCATGAATGAACAACCACACCAATCGCCATGCGGCATACAAAGCCATGATAAGCAAGGTGTAGTAAGTAATTTCAATATGCCCGGCCAAAATCTGGCTACCCAATGCCAAAACACCTATTCCAAACCAGAGAACAGGGGAAGAAAAACGGCCGTTTTCTGGCATAGCAGACATCGAAAAATACGGCCGAATCACCATCTCCACACCCCCCAACAACAAAGGCAACCAGGCAGCACCCGCAATAATCATCGGGAAAACAGCCGCACTAACCACCATAAAGCCACACCCCTGATACACCAACCCTACGATCGCCGCACTCACGCGCCGCATCCCCAAAATACGGCCGAACACATACCCCAGCACCCCTGCCAACCACAACTGACTCAGCGTAAACCAACCATACGCCTTCGCCAACGGCACAACCAAAAACAACACCCCAAACGGATAATACGCAGAATGCTGCCCCGTTGCTAAAAACGGCGCACCAGCAAACAAATACGGATTCCACAATGGAATCTCCCCATCCTCCACACTCTGCAAAACA
>RFGV01000395.1 GCA_003696605.1 Chloroflexota bacterium
CATTTGCAAAAGGCATCTTTCCAAGAACTACCAAGTAGTCTCTGGCTCTTGATGTGGCTACATACATTAACTCCATTGCCTTGTTGGGATAAACGTGAGCGAGTTCGGTCAGAAATATTACAGGACTTTCCAATCCCTTAAAACTTTGAATGGTACAACATCTTACTTGATTTGCTACTGGGTTTGGCTTCCAAGTAAATGCAAATTTATCAGAACTATTACGCCTTTGCCCACTAAAAACACTTTGTTCTCTTGCTCGTGGAGTCAATATAACTATGTTTGAAAGGGGAATGCCCTGTCCAACCATCTGGTCTAGTATATTTTGTACTGCTTCGTATTCATCTGAGTAATTGTCTAGGCTTACAAACCACGGTTCAGGTCCCGAAATTCCGCTAGAGAAAATGTCGTTTGGCCGATGATAATAACGTCTAACCCATTCAAATATAGGATTTGTATTGCGCATGTTCCTGGTCAGGTGAAAAGATGGCCACTTGAATGGGATCTTTGCACTGGTATATATTTTTTGATTGTCATCATAGAAAATGTAGAAATTTCCTTCTTCCTGGTCTGTTAGCAAATTGTATAGAGCTGTCAGCCATGAAGCCTCAAAATCTTGTCCCTCATCAACAATGATGGAATCAAAAGTTAATCCAATGTCTATAGCTGCCAATTCTAGAGCTTCCGGCATTTTTACTTTAAAATAGTTTTCTCGATCAGCTCCTAATTGTTCAGACCATTTTGGAAGACTTACTTCTTTAGAGTAGGATGCAAATTCGTAGCATAGCCCATGAAAGTGCAGTACCTTCATTGAAGGGCGAACGAAATCACTTTGACTAAGCCAGCTAGCCAGATTCTCATTAAAGCATGTAAGCAACACTCGTTCGCCCTGCTCTGCCAAACGTCGAGCTTTTTCTGCAGCAATCATTGTCTTGCCCGAACCAGCGCAACCAGCTATCAGCATTTTGGAATTTCCCGAGAGATTGTCAAGCAAGCGAAACTGCTCCTCTGTTAATTCTTTACGGCGGTCTTCCGCTGATTGAAGTTGATAAGTTAAAAATGAGTTAATATGCCAGCTACGTGCCAAGACTTCTTTGAGAATATCTATGCCCCTCTTACCAGGCGGTTCTCCCAACTTACCTTGGTATAGTTTTAGTATTTTATAAAGCTTTTCTTTTAAGTTACCGAGGTCTGTACGATCTAACGTACATTCAGGAAGAGCATCTGCCCCTAAATAGAAGTCATCCGGTATCTCAATATCTGGAAAACAAACAGCCGTACCTATTTTGAAAGACCAGGATGGCAACTGGAGAGTAACTATATAATTATTAATCTTCCTTCTGTAAGCCTCCGCTGCATCTGTCACTTGAGTGTAAGGATTCTTTATTTTGTGTCGTATTTGCGACAATCCAGGCTTGGTAAGTTCGCGCAATGGAGTTGTATACCACACGTTTCCTTCACGTGTGATACTTCCCCCCTTGACTTCCAAGGCTAGCACCCCTAGGTCTGGATGAGCAATGATAAACTCTGTTTCTCGATCACTCACGCCATACCGGTGGCTCCATTTGATCGCAGAGCCATACAAAACGAGCCATTTGTCTCCCAACTGTCTGGCAAGTTCGTCGTAAACCAAGTACTCGGCACGTCTACCTGGGTTAGCCTTTCGTTCATCTTCTGTAATCCACTGTGGGTACATTTGTGCCATTGCTATTCCTCGCTTATTATGACGTTGTTACGGCAATACGCGGGCTAACGTGTGGCTCATCGGCAGCGGCGATGACTGCACTACCACCACGGCCAACCCGCTATACCCTTTGCAATTCGCGCCCGCTTCCGCGCGGCGTAGCCGCTGTCCGCTGCACGCGGGGTTAGGTGGCTAGATAAGGGAGAATCCAATTCCCCTTCTCGTCGAACACAACTGAGTAAAGAATCTCAAAATATGCGTCTAAGACGGAGTTTACTGCTCGTAAATTCTCTTCTATGGCTTGAATCCATTTCCGACGCGCTTTGCGTAGAGCTATTGGGTATAGTACTCCGCTAACCGATTCTTCCTCTGCCAATATTTCCAACAAGATTAATTGATCCACTTCTTCATCTTCGTGTCTCCTTTGGTGGACATGGACGCCCCGAACTTTAACTATTTGTTCAAAGGAATCTACAATCTCTTCCAGTTTCTGAACTTGTGGCCCCAATCTCTCTAACACGTGCGGATGGTGTCGGTAGACTCTTTGTACAATTTTGTGGTACGCCTTTAGCCGCTCACGCAGGATATAAACTTCGTTCAGATAATTTCCAATATGGTAACGCAAAAACCGCGTGCGAGAAACCTTGAACTCTTTAGGTGGGAAACGCCTCATATAGAAAGGGATTTCCCGTAAAACCTCAACGCACTCTTCTATTTCTCCAAGCCCAAAGAATAAACGATAAAGCGCCCTTTCTGTAGCAGGAATATCCATCTCTAAATATCGAGGTCCAGGGGTATCAAACAAGATATTTCCTAAAATCTCTCGAAAGGCTTCTCTCTGTTTCTTATCTCGATGAACAGCCTCAATGAAAGGCATTACCGCTTTCATCATAGCCGATTTAAACTTTGCGAACCCCGATTCAATTTCCACCATCTGGCCAAACCTACGGATTCTATAAGATATGTCACCTAACGGCCTGGGCTTCACCCGCGCCGCGACTGCATGAAAGACACCTTCGCTAATCAACTAACCACAAAGCGCGTATGGTCACCACTAACCAGCCGCGCAAGCGGCGTCGGGTGGAAGCCCTTGTTAGCCGCCACAATGCTCAGTCAATACCCTTACCGTCTTTTGTCAGATGGCGTATCAGGCGTGGTTGTACCAAGAATAGACTGGCAAACAGCACAAGTGCTACTAAGGTCAAGGGCCATTCACGTCTAAAATCGCCCCAGTACGACCAATCCTCCGGTGTAAGGTAAGCCGGCGTGTGGATTAGGAAAACCTGAATGGGAATGACAATAACAATCAGCGCTACCAGGGCTACGAGGTTGGTAACTCCAAAGACAAACGATGTTGTCCGTACGTCTTGGGTATGTATCAGGGCGCGAATGTACAGCAGAACACTGATCACCAGAAAGATAGCGGTGGGTAGATATGCTCCTATACCCGACTCGAAAAAGTCGTTGATGCTACGCTGCCAGTGGCCAATTGGTGGTCGAATGGGTGTCGTATCCCACGGTGCTCCCCAACCCTCAGTCAGCCCCATAATCCACAAATAGCAAGCGAACCAACTAAAAATCAACAAGCCGATGGCTAACGCATTGATGACTTGTTGTAGTAGTCGAAACGAAGACCGACTTAGCAACTGCATATTTGTCTCCTCTTTGGTGCAACTTCCGTGGCGGCTAACATATTATTCAATAGAACCCCTGTCGGTATAAGTCCACGATTATTCATCTTATATAGAAGATAATTCGGTATAAGCGCCCAAATGGGACAGAGTTGCAGCCAGTTTTTCGGTATAAGATGAATTTCGGGGGATTATACAGAATGCTTTCGGTATCATCTCTTCCACAAGCTGTCACTGACATGGACATAGTATAAAGTTGGGTGGTTTTTTTTGTCAAGAAGTGAAAGGGTGTCGTGAAAGCTTGTGCTGACGGGCTGTGAAGGTGGTGGGTTTAGGGCCAGCGTAGTCCGCGGGGATAGTGGTTTTGCAAACGGCCGTTTGCCATTTTCCCCCAGCCAATGCCAAATCCATCTACGGTGACCAATACCCATGCCTTTGCCCCCCTGCCAGACGGCCGTGTCACAGCCAATTGTTCGCCCCGCAAGTATGCCGCCAGCAAAGGATCATCCGCTGCAAAATCCAGCGTATAAGCTGCTTCACCCGGCCGCAAACTCAAGGCCAGATGGTGCGACGGCCGAAAATGCCCGCCCCGCCGCAACTCGCCCAACAAAAGCCCATACCGCACCAGACGCAATGAGCCAGTAGCTGGTGCATGTGGCGGGAGTAGATAAAGCCGGTTGTTCACCACAGTCATCTGTGCTTCAGGTAATGACACCCGCAAATATTCTTCGGCAAATGCCCGCCAGCTTTCCCGTTCTGTGCGTCCAGGTGAAGGCCAATGCCCAAACGGCCGTTTTATTCCCTCCCCCGTCCCTTCACGTTGCAACAACGCCACAAAATGCCCCTCTCCCGAAAACCGATGCGGCCAGAGACGCACAGCATGAACAAGCTGCTCACCAATTCGGGCAGGAATATCCGGCGGCAACCAGTCTGGACGGCCAGGGGCTGCTCCCGGAATTTGCGGCGGGGGGACTAACACAAAATCAGGATGTGCCTGCAAAAAACGGGCAATAACCCACTCATTCTCTTCTGGCGAAAAGGTACAGGTCGCATAAGCCAACAGTCCCCCCGGCCGGACAAGCGAAACGGCCGTTTCCAAAATCTCCGCTTGTCTGCGGGCACAAGCCGCCACCATCTCCTCCCCCCATTCAAACGCGCCTTGCCGCCGAAACATCCCCTCACCCGAACACGGCGCATCTATCAGCACCCGGTCAAACACCCCGCCAAACACCCGCACCATTATGTCTGGCAGCGACTGGCTAATCAACACCTGTTGTGCTCCCCAACGTTCCAGATTTTGGGCCAAAATACGCGCCCGTTGCCCCTGAACCTCATTGGCTACCAACAACCCCACATCTCCCATGCGGCTACAAAGATGCGTTGCCTTCCCCCCCGGTGCTGCTGCCAGGTCCAAAACCCATTCCCCCGGTTGGGGTGACACCAGCGCCCCCACTACCATAGCCGCCGGTTCTTGCAAATAATACACACCAGCCGCATGATACGGATGTCGTCCCGGCCGCTCCCATTCTCCCACAATGAACCCGGCTGGCTCATACGCGCCCACAGGCGTAAGCGAAAACGGCAATTTACTGATAAAATCAGACACACGGACTTTAAGAGTATTCACGCGCAGCCCAATATGCGCCGGTTTGGTGTAAGATTCGGCAAAAGCGTCGAATTCTGCGCCCAACAGGCGTTTCATTTTTTGCAAAAATGGTTTCGGTGGTTGCTGATTTGATTCAAACATGGTGATTTTTCAATATGACAACTAGCTAACCTACAGTTTTGAAAAAAGCGATTGGTCGTCCACCATTCTTTAACCCAAAAACAAAAAGGATGGTGCAAAATGACGACCAATCAACTCTA
>RFGV01000396.1 GCA_003696605.1 Chloroflexota bacterium
CCCATACCCCCACCCTTTTGCCGCCAACTGAACCGGCCCCAACCGACACCACCTGGGAACGCCTGCGCCCCGGGTTGGAGCGCCGTTACCTTCTGTGGGAAAACGGGCAAACCAGCCAACAGATCTACCTGTTGCGCATAGACCCGCAACAATTTGAGTTCCGTGTTGGCTATCGGCCGGGCAATCCGCAAACGTTAGCGGCATGGCAGGCAGAAACGAATGCGTTGGTCGTTGTCAATGGTGGTTTCTTTACAGAGACGTACCAGGCAACCGGTTTGATTGTGGTGAATGGTGTAGCCAGCGGGGTAAGTTATGGAGATTTTGCAGGGATGTTGGCCATTACGCCAGCCGGGCCTGAAGTGCGATGGTTGGCAGAACGGCCGTATGATCCCGCAGAACCGCTACAATACGCCTTACAATCATTTCCTTTACTGGTCAAGCCCGGGGGCACGCCTGGCTTTACCGAGCAAGATGAACGAGTTGCCCGCCGCACAGCCATTGCCCAGGATAAAAACGGCCGTATCCTCTTTATCCTTGCCCCGGAAATCGGCCTCACACTGCATGAATTTAGCCATTTTCTGGCAACTGCCCCACTACTTAACTTATACATTGCCCTTAATTTAGATGGTGGCACATCAACTGGCTTGCGGCTGGCTGACCCCCAAGAAGAAATACCAGCATTTGTTCCCTTGCCAGTTGTAATTACCGTTCACAGTCGTTAAGATAAAGAGCGAAATTACACTATCAGGAGCAAACAATTGAACCGTTACCTGATCATCGCATTAGGCGCAGCATTGGGAGCTAACGCCCGTTATCTGGTAGGTGTTTGGGCGAGTGAGCGACTAGGTGCCAGCTTCCCTTATGGCACCTTCCTTGTCAACATCACAGGTAGCTTTATTTTGGGGTTTCTGATAACCCTCGCTGCCGGCCGGCTTACCCTGACGCCAGAATTACGCTTGTTTTTGGCAGTTGGCTTTCTGGGGTCATATACCACCTTTTCTTCCTATGCAGTCGAAAGTGTGACCTTATGGCAACAAGGCGGTTGGTGGCAGGCCATTGTCAATATTGCCAGTAACAATTTGATAGGATTGATTTTTGCTCTCTTTGGCGTATTTGTTGCACGCTGGCTGGGTGGTTAAGCCAGACCAGTAAAGGAGACAGGTATGCAATTACATGGCAAGGCAAAGCGCGTTGTTATTTATATTGGTGAGCGAGACCGGTTTGGTGGCCAGCCACTCTATATGGCGTTGTTGGAAATGCTAAAAAAGGAGGGCGCAGCCGGGGCGACGGTGGTGCGCGGAATAGCCGGTTTTGGCGCGCATAGTCGGATTCATACGGCTTCTATCATGGCGTTATCAGAGGATTTGCCATTGCGTCTGGAATGGATTGACACCCCACAAAAAGTGGCGCAGTTGTTGCCACGAGTACGTCGTATGGTGGATGATGGCCTGATTACGGTTGAGGAAATTGAAGTGGTGCAGTATGCCGCTGGGCGGCGCACTGATCCATTGGCGCAGCAGGTTGGTGAGGTGATGCGTCAGGATGTGGTGACTGTACGTCCAGATACACCAGTGGCGGAGTTGGTGCGTTTATTGCTGACGGAGGGGTATCGGAGTGTGCCGGTGGTGGCTGAAAACGGCCGTTTATCAGGCCTTATTACTGATGGAGACCTGCTGCGACGTGTCGGGTTAACCACCAGGCTGGACCTGCAGGAAACTTTACCGGCAGAAACAATACGCACGCAATTTGCCCGCTGGCAGTCAGAAAAATTGACAGCAAAGGACATCATGACCACTTCTTTGATAACCATCCGCCCTTCTTCTTTGCTTCGTGAGGCCGTAGAGAAAATGGTCACGCATGGCCTGAAACGGCTGCCCGTTGTTGATGAGGCGGATCGTATCGTGGGTTGGATAAGTCGGGTGGATATCTTGCGGAATATTGAATACCATCATCCAGTATCTGCCACAGAACATATGCCACCGCGGCAGGGAAAAACTATTAGCGAACTGATGTATAAGGACGTGCCCGTAGTTTTGCCCACAGCGAAATTGGAAGAGATTTTGCAAGCAATCGAAAGGACACAGCGACGACGAGTTGTTGTGGTAGATGAAGAACGGCGTGTGTTGGGCATTATTACAGATGGGGATATTTTGCGACGGAGTCAACGCCGGCAGCATACCGGGTTGTGGCAGCGGCTGCGGGCAGTAATAGCCGGGGAAGAACGGCCGTTAGTTACCTTGCCCGATGCCCAGGAAACGGCTGCCGATCTCATGTCGGCGCCAGTCATTACTGTGCAAGAAAATGTCCCGTTGCCGGAAGCGTTACGCCTGATGCTCCAGCATGGCATTAAACGAGTGCCAGTGGTAGATGAAAACGGCCGTTTGGTTGGCTTGCTCGGACGCGGGAGTCTGCTTCAGGGACTTTTACGCTAAGCCATACACTTCCTGACAGCATCCAACAATTCCGCTGCCCAGATTACCCCCGTCCATTTTTGACAATCCCCGTCACTCTCGTTATAATCCCAGTTCGCTACACAGGTAATCCACCTATCCCCTGTGTAAGTACGATAAACAACGCAACCGGCATCTCGTATGCCGGTTCTTTTTGGAGGTAGATGTGTACGCAATTGTAGAAAGTGGTGGCCGGCAATACCGCGCCGAAGAAGGCCATAGCTTCAGTGTTGAGAAGCTGCCTTATGAAGTCGGTGAACAGATTGAGCTGGACAAGGTTTTGCTTCTTGCCGATGGGGATGAAGTCAAGGTCGGACAGCCAACAGTTCCCGGCGTAACAGTAAAGGCAACTGTGGTTGAGCAATATCGTGGCAAGAAGATTTTTGTGTGGAAGTATCGTCCTCGGAAACGTTATCGCCGCCGTCGTGGACACCGGCAATACTATACTCGTTTGCGTGTGGACGAGATTGTGGTGAAGTAAGGATTGGCAGGAGAGTGAATCATGGCACATAAAAAAGGGGCTGGTTCAACGCGTAACGGTCGCGATAGTAATTCAAAACGCCTGGGCGTCAAGCGATATGGTGGTGAATACGTCATTCCTGGCAACATTATTGTGCGCCAAAAGGGCACCAAGTATAAGCCAGGTAACAACGTTGGCCTGGGTCGAGATTACACAATTTATGCCCTGATCGAAGGTCAGGTGAAATTTGAAAACAAGCATGGCCGGAAATACGTTAGTGTTTATCCGGTAGAAAGTTGAGAGGCGTGGATTATGAAAAAAGATATTCATCCAACCTGGTATCCCGACGCCAAAGTTATTGTTGACGGTGAAGTAGTTATGACGGTAGGTTCTACCGTGCCAGAAATCCGTGTGGAAATCTGGTCTGGTACACACCCTTTCTATACGGGTACGCAACGCCTGGTGGACACTGAAGGACAGGTTGATCGCTTTATGCGGCGTTTGCAGCGGCGTGAGGAAATTCGCAAGCAGATAGAGGAGATGAAAGAGAAGAGTTCTCCTCTGGCTTTGTCCATCGAAGAGATGTCTTTGGGGACACGCGCCGAGAAGGCTCTCAAGGAAGCTGGTGTGACCACTGTTGGTGATGTGATGAGCCTGATGGAGCAAGGAGAAGATGCTATTTTGGCTTTGCCTGGTGTTGGGCAAAAGACGCTGATTGATATTAAGCGTTTTCTCCGTAATGAGGGGTTGATCGAGTAGTCTGATTTGACAGGCGATGTTAAATAGGAGGCAGATGCGGTGACGTGTCTGCCTCTTTTGTTTTGGCGTGTGGGTTTTGGGACTGGTAGAAATGGAAACGGCCGTTTAGAATACTCGCAAATATTTGATGCTGGATGAAAATATTCGCTTGATTAATCTGTAGATGTGTGGTTGTTCGGTGACATCTACCCAGAAAATAGGAGGCACAATGGGAAAACATACCCGCGGCAGAATTGAGCTGATCTGTGGCAGTATGTTTAGTGGCAAAACAGAAGAGCTGATCCGTCGTTTGCGCCGGGCATTGATTGCACGGCAGCAGGTGCAGGTTTTCAAACCTCAGATTGATACCCGTTATCATGTGGAACGGGTAACCTCTCATAATGGTATGGATTTTGAAGCCCAACCGGTAGCATCGGCTGCAGACATATTAACGGCCGTTCACCCCGATACAACGGTGGTGGCTATTGATGAAGTACAGTTTTTCGATACAGACATTATTGCCGTATGTGAAAAACTGGCCGAAGAAGGGCGGCGGGTTATTTGTGCTGGCCTGGATATGGACTTTCGGGGTGAACCTTTTGGTCCTATTCCTGCACTCATGGCCAGAGCGGAACAAGTGGACAAGTTGCACGCGATTTGTGTGGTGTGTGGTGAGGAAGCCAGCCGTACCCAACGCCTGATAGAAGGAGAACCAGCTGCCTATGATGATCCGGTGGTCATGGTAGGGGCTGCCGAAGTATATGAAGCCCGTTGTCGTCAGTGTCATGTGGTGCGTCCGGCACGAAATGGAGAAGGTGCATGAAAAAAGCAAATCACGATCTGGAAGCTGATGTTGATTACATCTTGATTGATGAGAAACGTTTGCAAAGTCGTATTCGCCAGTTGGCTCAGCAAATTGAGGCAGATTATGCTGATGTAGATGATTTGTTGTTAATTTGCGTACTGAAAGGGGGATTCGTCTTTCTATCTGATTTGAGCCGCGCAATAAAACGGCCGCACGAATTGGACTTTATGGGTGTGTCCAGTTATGGCTCTGGCACGGAAAGTAGTGGTGCGGTGCAGATTATTATGGATTTGAAGCAGCCTATTACTGGCCGGCATGTGTTGATTGTAGAAGATATTATTGACAGCGGGCGAACGTTGAATTATATGCGGAGTAATTTGCTGGCACGGTCGCCGGCATCGTTGCGGATTTGTACATTGCTGAATAAACCGGCACGGCGTGAGGTAGATGTGCCGGTGGATTATATTGGTTTTGATATCCCGGATGAGTTTGTTGTGGGGTATGGTCTGGATTTTGCCGAAATTTACCGGAATTTGCCGTATATTGCTGTCTTGAAACCGGCAGTGTTCGCTCATTTGTTTGAACAGGATTGAGTGGTATGGTTGGTTTGCCTGACTTATCTGCATATGCTGGCCGTTGGGTCGCGTTAGCGGATGGTGCAGTGGCGGGAGTGGGGCAGACACCTATGGAGGCTTTGCGTTGGGGGCGGCATAATCGGCCGAAGGAGACGCTGGTGCTTTGGTTTGTGGAGCCGCCGGGTGGGGAGGTGTTGGTGTTGTCGCCGTTGCTGGAGCAGTTACGGCCGTTTCTTGTTCGCCAGGAAATGCCTGTATATCTTGTGGGGGGGGCTGTACGAGATGCGTTGTTGGGGCAGGCCAGTCATGACCTTGATTTTGTAGTGCCTGAAAAAGCGATTTCGCTGGCTTTTCGGGTGGCAGATGAATTGGGTGTGCCTGCTTATGTGTTGGATAGGGAGCGGGATACGGGTCGGGTGGTGTTGCCGGAACTGGCAACTACGCTTGATTTTGCCAGTTTTCGGGGGGCAGATTTGCTAGCAGATTTGCGGGATCGGGATTTTACGGTGAATGCAATTGCATTGCCTGTGTCGGCGCAAACGACGGCGGGCTTGATTGATCCGTGTGGTGGGCAGGCTGATTTGGCAGCAGGCGTGTTGCGGATGACGCACGCGCGGGTGATTGAGGATGATCCGTTGCGAGCGTTGCGGGCGTTGCGGCTGGCTGTGACGTTTGGGTTGCGGTTGGCGGCGGAAACGGAATCGGCCGTTTCTGCTGCTGCGGATTTGTTGGATCAGGTTTCGACAGAGCGGGTACGGGATGAATTGTTGCGTTTGCTGGCAACGGCCGTTCCCCATGAGGCCATTCGCCAGTTGGACAAGTATCAGCTTTTGCGAACTGTGTTGCCCGAAATTGCCGATCTGGCTGTTATTGAGCAGTCTCCTCCCCATCATGAGCCGGTTTTGCCCCATACGCTTTCAGTGTTGGCCTGGCTGGTACAACTGGAAACGGCCGTTTTGGATGGAGAGCC